>JBLFXJ010000004.1:0-68034 GCA_047609825.1 Myxococcota bacterium | reverse complement strand
AGAAGCACCTGCGCGGCAACGACGGCCGGCTGGATCAGGACTTCTCGGACCGCGTCGCGTACACCGAGATGGACGAAGTGCTCGAGCAGTTGGACGACGCAGCACGGGAGGAGATCCTCCAGATTCGCGCGACGCTCGACCGTCTCGAGGCCGGCTCATACGGAGCCTGTGTGAGCTGCGGCGGCGAGATCGCCGCCGCGCGGCTGAGCGTCCTGCCCCACGCGCCGAGCTGCGTCGGGTGTGCAGAGGCTGCGAGCTGACCATCGCATCCTGGAGCGTTACTCCACGCCATGCGGCGCCCGGACGACCCCTCGGATGACGCCTTCCGCCCCCCTTCGGAGGCGGAGGCAACCGCTGCCCCCACGGCGGTGGTCGGCTTCATCTTCGGCCGCATGTGGCGGCTCGCGGTCTCTCCGCTGCTGCTGGTGTTCAGCGTTCGCATCGTGCTTCCCGACGCGCCAGTCATGGCCTTGGCGCTCGTCGCCGCGCTGGGCATCGGACTGTGGCTCCTGCCCACCGGCCTGCTGGTGCGCATCCGCCTGTTCCCATCCGAACCGGGCCCGCTGGCAATGCGCGTGGGCGGGCGCACCATCGCACCGGATGATCACCGCTGGGCGGCCCGGGCCATCTCCATCGAGAACGTCCTGGCCATGCTGCCTGTCGGGCTGCTCGCCGGATACGCCGGCCTGCAGAGCGCCGCCGGGATTGGCCTCGCCGCCGCTTCCCTCGCCTTGGGTCTGCGATTCCTCATCCGCGCCGTCATCCCATGGATGCTCGCAGAAGCCGCGGTGAGCCTCCGCCTCGGCCATCCCCAGACCGCCCGACGCTGGCTTCATGCCCTGCTGCGGATCCCCACCGGCGCGCCCGTTCCGGATCGGGCCCGCCTGCTGCTCGCCCGGGCATGCTTCGCCGAATCGGATCGGGATGGAGCACGGGCCGCCCTCGGCGCCCTCGACGACCCCTCGCGGCACTCCGCGCGGGTGCTCCTCGCCCAGCTCGATCTGGCGGACGGCGACGCAGGGACCGCACGGGCGCTGCTCGCCGAGCCGCGCCCCTCCGACCCGGACGCCCTCGCGCAGCGGATGGCCCTGGGAGGCATGGTGGCGCTCGCCGACGGGGATGCCGAGCGCGCCACCAAGCTCGCGGATGCCTGGGACCTGATCCGCGATGTCACCCGCACCGACCTGTCGGTGTACGAGCTGGTGTGGGCGAGCGCCTTCGACCGCACCGACCAACCCGAGCGGGCGCGCAAGGCGAGGGAGCGCGCCGGGGCCCGCGGCGGGGCATGGGTGGCGACCATGTGGCCGATGGTGTGACGGGCAAGTCCGCTCAGCCGGCCAGCATCGCGTGGGTCGGGCCGCGCACCACGTAGGTCCAGCCGAGCGCATCGAGGCGGAAGTACATCACGAGCTCGCCGCCCTCCTCGATCCGACCGCTTCGTCCCGCGATGACGGCGGCCACCACGGATTCCAGCTCAAACCGCTGCTTCCGGAGCTCCCGCCCGCTGCGCACGCCCACGTCGAACTTTCGCTGCTCGCCGCTCCGCAGGATGATGTTGCCGTCCGGATCGAGGAGCAGGGTCTCCTGGGCGCCCGCGATGTGGGCGGGATCGAGCAGCTCCGCCACCAGGTAGTCGAAGGCCAGGTCCATCCCCGCAACCCCGAGGAAGGTGCCATCGGGCGCCAGGAGGGGCGCACTGCACGGCAGCACCAGACCGCTGCCGTTCACGTCGATGTAGGGCGTGCCCCATTCCGCCCCCTCGGCATTCTCGGCGGCGGCGTACCAGGGACGCTTCCGAGGGTCGAAGCTGTCGGGATAGCCGCCGTGGCCTGGGTAGGACAGCTGCACGCCCTGCTCAGTGCCGAGGTAGATCCACAAGATCGGCCCATCCACGGTCGCGAGATCGGCCCCCACCGGCGACGAGCGCCGCAGGGTGGCGGCGGCCTGGTGCCGGAGCCGCACCAGCCGGCGGATCTGCCCCTCGGTCTCTTCTCGGCTCACGTCTGGCGCCAGCTTGAAGCTCGGCAGCGCGAACGAGACCGGCTGCCCGAACCGAGGCGCGTCGCGGGTGTCCGGGGGCCCCTCGCCCGCGTCGAACTGCTCCGAGTAGTAGATCGGGACATCCTCGGGCGGGGACTGGGTGAGGGCGACCGCCGCACTCGAGGCGAAGCCCTCCATCAGGCCCTCGTAGTCGAGCATCTCGACATCGATCTTGTGCGCCCGGGCGCCTGCCGCGGTGAGCACCTGCTGCAGCTGCTCCTCCCGCGCCGCACTCGTGTAGGTCTGATTCAGGCCCAGCAGCAGACTGACGATGGCGACGAAGGACGCTCCGAGCACGGCCACGAACCCGAGCGACACCAGCGTGAGCACGTGGCGCTCCATCGCCCGACGCAGACGCCCGCCCACCCCCTCCCGGTACACCGACACGGGCTTGCCACGGACGAACCGGCGGAGGTCCTCCCCGAACGCCTCCACCTCGGAGTACCGATCGTCGCGGCTGGCCGCGCACGCCTTGCTGACGATGGCCTTGAGTGCCGGATGGACCGACGCTCCGTGGCCGTGGACCATCGGCCGGCGGCGGGCCATGGCCGCCTGCAGCATCACATCGGCCACCGTCTTTCCCTCGACCGGAGGCCGCAGGGTGCAGATCTGCTGCAGGATCAGGCCCAGGGTGTACAGGTCGGAGCGCCCATCCAGCTCGACATTCTTCCCCTGCGCCTGTTCGGGAGACATGTAGGCGGGTGTGCCCACCGCATCGCCCACCCGGGTGAGACCGCTGTCCTGGGGGGTCACGGCACCGCCGATCTCCACGGCCCCCATGAGCCGGGCGAGCCCCCAGTCCATCACGTAGACCTCGCCGAACGGGCCGACCATGATGTTGTCGGGCTTCAGATCGCGGTGCACGACGCCACGGTTGTGGGCGTAGCCCATGGCATCGCACACCTTGAGCAGGATCTCGAGCAGCTCCGACTGCGAGGTGCTCTCATCGATGGCCGTGCCGGAGACCCACGCCTCGTCGCGCTCGGTGAGGAGCTGAGCGAGGGTGCGGCCTTCGACGAGCTTCATCGCGTAGCCGAACCGGCCCTCGCCATCGACTTCGAGGTCGTACACCGGCACGACGTTCGGGTGGTCCAGCTGAGCCGTGATCTGCACCTCGTTGAGGAACCGAGTCTTCAGCCGCGGATCCTTCGCATAGGTCGCAGACATCTGCTTGAACGCCACCTTGCGGTGCAGGTCGTGGTCCTTGGCCACGAACACTCGGCCCATCGAGCCCTCGCCCACCTTGCCGAGCAACGCGTACCCGCCTTCGGGGCTGCGTGGCACGAAGGTTGCGGCATCTCCTTCGGAGCGCTGGCGTCGGAGCGAGTCGGGGTCGGACAGCTCCGGGCGGCCACGAAGTCGGAGCGCTTCACCGAGGCGGTCCTTGGGCAGGCGCCCGATCCGGTACAGGTACTGGACGAACAGATCGCCGTCCTCGGTGCCCGTGCGTGCACGGAACGCCGCGAAGTCGTCGCCCAACGAGGCGAAGACCTCGGGGTCCACCACTCGCTCTAGCACCTCCCAGGGCCGGGGCTCGGCCAACGACGCACCCCCTACGCGAACGGGCCCAGGGCCCTCGCGGCCGAGGATACACGCAACGCGATCGGTCCTGACACGCAGCGACAAGGGTTGCGCCTGCGCTCACGATACCCACCGGTCTCTCGTTGGAGCTGTCATGCGTTCCCCATCCCTCGTTCCGATCCTCGTGCTGGCCGGCTGCGCGAGCACGGCAGCCCAGCCCGTAGCGGCGTCGCTCGGCGAGCCCGCACCGGCGTTCTCCCTCACCGCGACCGACGGCACCACCTGGAGCCTGGCCGACCACGCGGACGAGACGGTGGTGCTCGAGTGGTTCAACCCCGGCTGCCCGTTCGTTGTGTACGGCCACGGGGATGAGGCCGGTCCTCTCCGCACCCTGGCATCGTCGGTGTCCGATGAGGTGACCTGGGTGGCGATCAACTCGGGCGCCCCGGGCAAGCAGGGCCACGGCGTGGAGGCCAACGTCAAGGCGGCGAAGGACTGGTCCATGGACCACCCGATCCTGATCGACGAAGACGGCGCTATTGGCCGGTTGTATGGCGCGGCAACCACGCCTCACATGTACGTGATCCACAAGGGCGAGCTCGTGTACCGCGGCGCCGTCGACAACAAGCCGCTGGGCAAGGGGGACGGCGCGCTCGTGAACCATGTGGTCAGCGCGCTGAGTGACCTGAAGGCCGGGCAGCCGGTCGTCCGCCCCGAGACCAAGGCCTACGGCTGCTCGGTCAAGTACTGACGTCCAGGCCCGAGCCAAGGACCGGCCCGATCTGCCCGGGTATCCCGCGCTACACTCGGGCCGGTTCGCAAGCGAGCAGACTGGACCCCTAATTGAAGGCCGCTGACGTCAGTCCAGCTCCACGCCGGAGAACCGTCCACGGATGGCACTCCGGCGCGTCTCCAAGACCGCCGGACGGATGCCCGCATCCTGGACCTCCTTCCGGGTGCGGTGGACCAGCACGTGCAGGCGATTGCGCCCGGCCTGCTCGCCTCCCCGTCCCCAGATCCCGATCACGACGTCCCGATCCCCGAGCCAGCCGGCGTCCACCTCGGACAGACCTTGACGCCGGTCGTCAGAGAGCTTTCGGCCGAGCAGATACAACAGCACGGCGCGGTTGTCGGACCGAACGCGGTGGCTCCGGCCCGTGCCGGGTTCGCGTACCACCGCCTCCGCACCGCCAACGCCCTCGATGCTCGCGCGGAGCACGCACCTGGCCTCGCGGGCGGGCGATAGGGCTGCCCGAGCGCGCCGTGCGGCGAACACCAGCGCCCGGACCAACACCTGCGGCGGGCACCCTCGCTCCACACAGTCCTGTGCGCCGCAGCCGAGCGCGGCGAGAGCCCCCGCCGTGTCACCGGCTTCCACGATCCCGACGCAGGCCACCAGCCGGCCAGAAGCCCCCGGAACCTCGACCAGGTCGAGCCCGTCGCCATCCGGCAGCTGCAGATCCACCAGTGCTACGTCGAACAACCGCTCTCCGAGGCGAGCCCGCGCCTCGGCGAGTGTGGACACGGCATGGAGTTGCAGCGCCACCCCAAGCTCCCGTCCAGACCGACGCAGAGCGTCCGCCTCGGGCACCGTGGACGCCACGACAAGAACCTCGAGCGGTGAGGTGGTCAACTGTCGTCGTCCGCCTCGTCCGACGCCTCACCAGCGGCGACCGCCTCGTCGCCGAACGACGCGAGGAGGTCCTTGCGGCGATCGGGGAACTGCGCCCACAGCTGGCGAGGGCGCTCGCCCTCACGCACCTTGCGCACCATCAACAGGAACGAGCGGATGTCTTCGTACCCGGGCAGCGCCACCTCGACGAAGTCGGGGACGTAGGTGTCGTGCAGCGACTCCGGGATCGACCACTTGTCCATCGAGTCCTTCATCAGCCGCGACGCCATGGGCCCCTGCACCGTGCGCGACGCCAGGATCTCGGGCTCGTACTTGGCGAAGAACGATGCATCCACGAACTTGTCGTGCCCTGGAGAGTGCATCAACGGACCGGGAGGAACAGGCAGCAGAGCCACCTCCCGGTCAACAAGGCCGTACTGGTCATAGATGTGCAGTTCGCTATAGTAGCCGATCACTCCGATGGCTTGCGACACAACGCGATCGTCGTGGTGGGCGATCCGAGCCAGCGCGTGGCCTCGACGGGCGAACCCCGCAAGGTTGTCGCGCAGGTTCTCCCACCGTTGGAACTCGCTCATGAACGACTTGTCGCTCAGCCTGAAGTGGAGCGGCTCCCGGACCGACACCGGCACCACGTGCGTGTCGAACGCCGGGAGGATGCCGAGCAGCAGCGCGCCCAGGGACAGGCCGCCCGCCAGCGCACGCAGGCCTGCGCCGCGCTCCCACAGCCCCTGCACCAACGCGGCGAACAGGAGCGACCCGAACGCGAGGCTCGGCAGGATCATTCGCCCCATCGGGAAGAAGTCCCCTCCCACCACCACGCCATAGAGCGGGAAGGCGATGGCCAACAGCGACACGGCGATTCCCGCACCTACGCGCCACCGCAGCACCCGACCCACGCCCAACAGCCACAAGGCCATCGCTGGGAACGTGAGGCCGAACAGGCCCACGTATTTCGCCCCGCGCAGGAGCCGATCGGCTGACATGCCAACTTTTGCATGCGCCGTGTTCGGCAGCCAGTCACCGAAGTGAGCGACCCGCCAGCTGGAGTAGACAGCGAACAGGAGCCCCACCAGCAACAGACCGCCGACCACCGGCGCGACGGTTCGCCGCACGGATGGGGCGCGCTCGTCCACCCAGCGTGCCGCCACAGCAAGAACCGCGATCACCCCCACCCACGCCACCCCCTCCGTGCGCACGAGCGTGAGCAGGATGCCGACCAGGCCGATCACGAGCCATGAGTGTCGGCCGCGCGCGAAGGTGGCCCGCTCCCAGAACACGAACACCAGCGCCGCGAAGGGCATTGTGGCCAGGCCGCTGGTGGCCCACAGACCAAACGCCGGGCAGGTGGCGAGCACCGCGGTGCCGACGATCGCCGGCACACGGTCGAGGCCGACACGCACCCGCAGGGTCCACCAGAAGAACAGGAGGAATAGACCGCCAATGAGGGCCGACAGCGCCGGCATGGCTACCTCGACCGGCCACAGGTCGGCCTCGAGCACAGCGCAGATCACCATCCACAGGAAGTTCGAGTACCCCTCCACCGGAGGTGCGTCGGTGTTGAAGGTGACGCCATAGCCGCGGGCCAGGTTCTTCGCGTAGCGGAACGTGATGTACGCATCGTCGCACAGGAACCACAGCCGGTTGACCAGCCACAGGTAGGGCACCAGCAGCAGGACCACCGGCCACTCCCGGCGAATGTCGAGCCGAACCCGCTGCGACACCTGCATCCCCCCAGCGGCGGCCGGAACCACGGCGCCCACCGGCCACGATTACCGGCCACTCCCACGCATGTCAACGGGCGCCGACACCCGGTCTCATGCGATGGGCGGCCCTGGGCGGGTGAGCGTGCTAACGGGCCGGCCATGTCCGACCGGAACCGAGCGCTGACCTCGCTGCTGCTGGCAGTCGCCGTCGTCTGGCACGTCCTGTCGGTCGTCGCTCCTCCCAAGATCGGGGGCCCGACCAAGGACACCGAGGGGCGCGACTTCGCGTCGTACTACTACGCGGTACAGGCCGCTGCCGACGGCAGCGATCCGTACGAGGTGAGCTCGCTGAACGCGCTGGCGAAGCGAGACGGCACCCGCACCAGCGTGCACCCGTTCTTCTACCCGCCGCCGTACCTGCTCGCGATGACCTGGGTCCTTCCCATGGATCTCGGCACGGGCTTCACGCTGTGGTACTGGCTCAACGAGCTGTTCCTGCTCGTGGCGGCGTTGTCCCTGGTGCGCTGGTGGTCGGCACTGGGCGAAGAGTTCCGCGTGGCCCTGGCAGGCTGCATCGCGCTGATGTTCGGCGTCGTGTACAGCCTGCAGATGGGCCAGGTGAACTTCATCGTACTGGCCTTGGTCGTGGTGGGCCTGTGGCAGGACCAGAAGGAGCGCCCGGTGATCGGCGGCGCGCTCCTCGGACTCGCGTGCATGTTGAAGATGAGCCCGGCGCTGTTCGTGGCCTGGTGGCTGCTCCGCCGGCGATGGGTCGCAGCTGCGGCCGCATGTGGTGCTGCGCTCGGGTACACGCTGCTCGCGCTTCCGCTGGTGGGCGCCCAGGCCCAGTGGCGGTTCTACACCGAGGTGCTGCCCAAGTTCGGGTCTGGCGACTACAACGGCCTGGCGATCCAGATCGACATGTTCGGCAACCACAGCCTGCCCAATGTGCTGAACCAGCTCGTCCCGGGGATCGACAACACGCTCTCCCCTACCGGGCAGGCCCTGTCCACGGCGGCATCCATCGCGCTCGTCGTCGGACTGGGCTGGGTGCTCCGCGCCGCGCCGCGCGACGGCTGGGCGCTGGCTGGACAGGTCGCCGCCGTGTCCTGCGCCACCCTGCTCATCCCGGTGTACACCTACGAGCATCACCTGATCTGGGCGCTGCCCGCGATGTCACTCGCCGCGACGGCCGTGTGGACCGGCCGGCTGTCGAAGATCTGGGGCGCACCCGTCGGTCTGGCGGTCGCAGCGCTCTGCTACCCGCTGCCGAACCTGAAGCAGCTCGCGATCACGACGTTCTCGGACTGGAGCTTCGCAGCCTGGGTCACCCAGGAGCTGAAGTTCGTGGCGCTCCTCACGGTCTTCGCCGCCGCCACGCGGCTGGGCGCGCGGCGATAGCGGTCGGCCCTGCCTCATTGGCGGCCGAGCGAACGCTCAGTCACACTCCCAGACCTGTTCGCACACCAGCGGCATGTCGAGGTAGGGGTCGGCGATCTCGGCCAGGCAGGGCCACGCGGCATCCAGGCAGGTCTGGCCCGCTGACTGACTGAAAGTGCAGTCCTCACCTGTATCATTGCCAGCCTGAACCTCGGACACGACACACGGGGCGCCGGGCTTGCACCGCCGGTACTCGGTGCAGAATCGCTCGGCGAACTTGTCGCGGAAGTTCTCCTCCGAGACCGCCGTGTTCAGCGTGAGATCGGTGTCGTTGTCTTCCTTGGAGCCGCCGCAGGCCTGAAGGCCGATAGCGAGCACGAGCAACAGCCGCATCATGGGTTTGCCTCCTCAGGCGTTGTATCTGATGGGAGCGCGGGCAGCAGGACGCCGTGCACGAGCACCACCCTCGCCAAGGACCGTGCCCAGGTGCGCAACGCGGCAGTGGCCGACGCCGGGACGGCCGCCGCGTGCGCCTCGAGCAGCGCGATCGCGGCCGCAACATCATCGGTGCGCAACCAGTCGGCCAGCGTGGAGCGCTCCAACCGGAACCGGTCCACCACATCGCGGGAGGTGCAGCGGGCAAACTGTTCGAGCGAATAGCGATCCGATGGGGTCAGCGCGCCAGGGGGAACGATGACCTCCAGATCCGAGGTCACCCAGACGCTCGCCCGTGCAGGCTCTGGCCCGCCACTCCAAGCCAGGCCGGCAGGGGTGGGTGCGAACGCGCCCGGTGCGAGCCGGATCAGCCCCACACGCGCGCACACACGCAGGGCCTCGTCCGCGAGGCGCCCCTCGAGCAACGCGAAGCGGTCGTCATCATAGGGCACGAGCGCGTCCTGCGACGACGCCGGGTAGCCGGGCCGTCCCACCTGACCCCACGGCGAGAACAGCACATCGCGGTGCTGCTCACACAGTAGCTCGAGCCACACCACGTCATCGAGCGCGGCTCCGCCGGACTGTCGGAGCGCGGCCTGGATCGCGGGCAGGAGGGGGTGCAGATCCGGATCGAGCACCCGCCGCACCAGCCGGTCGAGTCGCGCGCTGGCATCCCCGGCCAAGAACCCGTCCAGGCCCGGCTCGACGGTGATCCATCGCCCGACATCGTCGAGTCCGAACAGGCCCACGCCCTCAGCCAGCGCCCACGCCCGCACCCACAGGGCACCCGCATCCTCCAGCCGGCCCGAGCGGTCGGCACCAGGGAGCGCGAGCCGCTTCGCCAGCTTGCGCAAGGCGCTCACCGCCAGGGGCCCGGCGAGGGTGCGGTTGACAGGCACCGCCGTCAGCCCAGCTGCGAGCGCGGCGATGGCGGTCAGCAGAGCGTCCGGACACGGCGGCTCCGGCTCGAGATCATCGGGCAGCTCGAACACCGCGTCGGTGAAGTCGTAGGTGATGGGCGGCGGCGGCGGCAGGTCGGGGTGGAGAAGGTACGGGCCGTGCCTGGGCGGAGCATCGGACGGGAGCGCAGCCAGCAGGCCCGCTCTCACGAGACCGTCCACCGAGCTGGCCTCCCCCACCGGATCCCACGCCGTGGTGCCCAACACCCTGCCGGCCCGGGCGCGGCGCTGTACACGATGCAGCAGCGCAGACGCGGCGTGGGGCAGGCCGCGGAGCGACGTGGACAGGTCCGCCCGCGGCTGGGGCTCGATCGTCTCGGCGCGCGCGAACCGCACCAGGACGGGCACTCCTCGGCGGCGCAACACGGGCAGCACCTCCCGTGCGAACGACCTCCGCACCACGCGCCGCGTGGGCGACAGCGACGCCTCGACGTGCGCGGCCAGGGGCGACACCGCCTCGAGCTCGACCCACACCGAGGGGTCCTGCACCTCGAGGACAGACACCGAAATACCCCGCGACGCAGCCTCCGGTCGGCTCACTCCCCCACCTCGATCCTGTACGGATAGCCTTGCTCGGTGAGGAACAGCTGCCGGCGCTCGCTGAACTCCATCTCCCGGGAGTCTGCGGTCACCACGCTGTAGAACGTCGCCTCCCGCCGATCGGACTTCGGGCGCAGCACCCGACCCAGCCGCTGCGCTTCCTCCTGTCGGCTGCCGAAGCTGCCGCTGATCTGGATCGCTACGGTCGCGTCGGGCAGGTCTACCGAGAAGTTCCCGACCTTCGACAGCCCGAGCACCGGCTCACGCCCGGCGCGGAAGTCCGCGTACAGCGCCGCCCGATCCTTCGCAGAGGTCTTGCCGGTGATCACTGGAAACCCGAGCCGCCGACCGAGCCAGGTGAGCTGGTCGAGGTAGGTGCCGAGCACCAGCAGGGCGTCGCCGGCGTGCCGCTCGATCAGGGTCTCCACCACGGGCCCCTTCCGGGCATTGGTCGCCGCGATGCGGAACTTGTCCTTCTTGCTCGCGGTGGCGTAGCGCAGCCGGTCGGCGTCGGAGAGCGCGACCCGCACCTCCACACAGCGGGCTGTCGCGATCCAGCCCTGCCGCTCGAGCTCCCGCCATGGCATGTCAAAGCGCTTCGGGCCGATCAGCGCGAACACGTCGGTCTCCAGCCCATCCTCGCGCACCAATGTCGCGGTGAGGCCGAGCCGACGCCGCGCCTGGAGCCACGCCGTCTCCCGGAACAGCGGGGCCGGTAGGAGGTGCACCTCGTCGTACACGATGAGGCCCCAGTTGCCCTGATGGAACAGGCGCAGGTGCGGCGGATCGGAGCGTTTGTCCCTGCGCCATGCGAGGATCTGGTACGTCGTGAGCGTCACGGCGCGGATCTGCTTCACCCGCGATGTGTACTCGCCGATGTCCTCCTCGGCGAGGTTCGTCTTCTCCAGGATCTCCCGTTTCCACTGCTGAAGTGCGGTGATGCCGGTGCACAGGATCAGCGTGCGCATCCCGAGCCGGACCATCGCGCCGATGCCCACCAGGGTCTTCCCAGCACCACATGGCAGGACCACCACCCCACAGCCGCCGCCGTCACCCGGACGGCCCATGAACGCATCGACCGCCCGCACCTGGTAGTGCCGGAGCGCTAGCGGGCTGCCATCCGGAAGCGACTCGGCGAGACGCACGGGCAGCGCCTCCCCATCGTCGTACCCAGCGAGGTCTCGCACCGGATGCCCGAGGTGGACGAGCACCTGCTTCAGCTCGCCGCGTTGGCGCGTGTGGATCCGTGACGACACGTCGTCGATCGCCGTTCCAAGCAGGTCCACGAGCGGCTTCATGTGGCGCAGCTCGAGCATCAGGGCCGGTTCGTCGGCTTCGAGCCGAAGCCACGCGCCGTCCCGCACCAAGGTGAGACGCCCGTACCGATCCATCGTGGTGCGGATCGTGGTGGGCACCGTCTCGGGCAGCGGGAACTTGGCCCACTCATCCAGCACAGCGATCACAGATTCCGCCGTAGAGCCGGCAGCCGCCGCGTTCCACAGCGACAGCGGGGTGACCCGCCAGGTGTGCACATACTCCGGGCTCTTCACGAGCTCGGCGAACGGGAGAAGCGCGTCCCGGACCTCTGCGTAGTGCGGCCCCATGGTCTCCAGCAGCAACGAGCCGTCGGACTGCACGATGAGCGGGTTCTCCGGTCGAAACACCCGCTCAGTCCACGATCGCGTCGATGGCTTCGGCGAGCTCGAGGTCCTTCTCTGAGAGGCCGCCTACGTCGTGGGTCGTGAGCCAGATCTCCACGCGATTCCACACGTTGCGCCACTCGGGATGGTGCCACCTGCGCTCGGCCAGGAGCGCGACCCGGGTCATGAATCCAAACGCCGCGACGAAGTCGGCGAACACGAATCGTCTGTGGAGCTTCCCACCGTCGATCGCCCACTCTGGGTGACCGGTCAGCCACTCCGTCACCGCATCTTCCGACAACACCGTCATCGCCACTCCCTGTGCCGAGGCCGTAACCTCTCCCCCAGCTCGTCCGGCCGCTCGGGAGCTATCCGCGGGGCTCGAAACCAGGTCCCAGCGTGGCGCACAGGCGCTCGATGTCGCGCACACCCTGCTGCGCCAGCCAGGACTCCGCCCGCTCGACCGCCACGGGATCGCCGCCCGCAGCGGGCAACGCCGCCTGGCGGCCCGCAACGGCGGCACCCAGCCACATGTCGCTGCGCGCGAAGTCATCCCGGGCTCGGTGCAGGCGCGCCGCGGGGTCGGCTCCACGGCGGAAGTCCACGGCGGCGAGGATCAGCTCCGACCACGGCAGAACCCACAGGAATCGGAACTTCGCCAGCCGCTTGCCGATCCCTTCTGCCTCGCGCAGCATCGCCGCTGCGTCGGTGTTCGCGCTCGCCAGTGCCAGCGCGCAGGCCGCGCGGACCCGGTCCACATCAGCCCGTACCTGCGGCGCATGGAGGAGTCCGCTGCGCTCGAGCTCCGGCAGCGCAGCGAGCAGCCGAGCCCGGCCCACGCCCGGCCGACTCCGGTACAGGTCCACCCGCGCTCGAGCGGTCAGGATCCAAACGTGCTGGATGAACGGGCCGCCATGACTCCATCGCTCATAGGCCTCGGCCAGCTCCTCCGCCGCCGTGTCGGCGTCACCCTCCGCGAGCCGGAGCGGGGCCCGCGCCAGCGCCATCAAATCCGTAGCATACAGCAGGTTGCTCGAACGCATCGCCTCCTGGGTGAGGGTCTCGAGCTGGCCCGCCGCGACCCTGAGTTCGCCCTTCGCGATGCACGCCCGCATCCGCAGGAGCCGCACCTGAAACGTCTCCCAGCCGGCCGCCGACCCGGACTCGACAAGTACACCCTCAGCCTGGCGGGCCAGCTCCGAGGCCTCTTCGAATCGGCCCTCGATGAACGCCGCCCGCGCCGCGGCGCCCGCGAGCCGGCCCATCCCCACCGGTGAGCCGGCTCGCCGGGCCACGGCGAGGACCTCTTCGTACCGTGCCCGCCACGCCTGGCCGCTCGGATCCGAGGCGGCGAGACGCGGCAGCTCGTTGGCCAACGCCCGCACGACCCGCTCACGCTCTCCGACCTCCAGGGCCGTGGCGAGGTGCACCGACTGATAGCGGGCGGCGGCCCGTGGATCGACCAGCCCCAGCGCCGCCGACGCGGTCCACGCCACGTCCACCCGGAGCAACAACTCCGGATCCACCTGCTCCGGCCGCTTGCTGTCGAACTCCGTGCCGCGCATGCGGAGCCGGAACCGCCGAACGCGCTCGAAACCTCCCTCGAATCGACCACCCAACGATGGCATGCCGAGGTCGGCGATCAGCCCCCGCAGTCGTGACAGGCCCTCCTCGACATGCCCGGACACCAGCAACTGCTCCGCTGCCTGCTGGATCCGCATCCGGCGCGCCGCCAGCGGCACCCCCTCCTCCACCGCCAGCTCATACGACCGCGCCGCTGCCTCACCGCGGCCCAGCTGAGCGAGGGCGTCCCCCTGCAGCCCGAGCATCGACCGCCGCTCGCGTTGACTCCAGGTGCCGAGCACCAACGCGCGATCGAGCAACCCCACCGCCTCGTCGAACCGCCTCGCCGTGAGCGCCCGCTGTGCCCCGAGCCAGGCGAGCAGCCCGGCCCGCTCCTGGTGCCCTGCGGCAGCGTAGTGCTGAACCAAGGCCTCGGTGTCGTCGACCCGATCCGCCTCAAGCGCATGGGCGACGGCGAGATGGAGCTCGCTGCGCCGCGCCTCCGGCATGCGCTCGTACACGTACTCGCGCAGCGCCTCGCACGGCACTTCGAGCGACTCCCCCGCGTTGCTGACCACCGATTCCACGAGCTCCAGGGCGCGCAGGGTGGTGATGCTGTTGAACGCGTCTCCGCCGAGCTGCCCCACATGGATGGCGAAGTCGGTGGACACCGGGCGGTTGAGGGTAGCCAGCAGCTCGAGCAGGCGCCGCAGATCGTCCGGGAGCCCCCCGACCCGCGCTACGAGAACCTCGGTGAGCACGCCATCGGTGGCCCGACGCCCGGCCTGAAGCACGGCCGCTCGACACAGGTCTCGAAGCAGAGCTGGGTTGCCGGACGACTCCAGTGCTGCCCGACGGGCATCGGGATCGTCGGGACTCCGGTCGAGCAGCTCCGCCGCGAGGCTGCACGCCGACTCGAAGTCCAGCGGCTCCAGATCGACAATGCGGAGGTCGACGTTGGACTGGGTGAGCGTAGGCAGCAGCCAGTGGATGAACGCCGCCGGCTCGTCGGAGCGGTACGAGAGCACCACGTGCAGCGAGAGCTGGCGTTCGGAGCGAATCAGCTCGCCGAGAACTTCCGCACTCTCGGTGTCACCCCAGTGCACATCATCGATGTGCAGCACCACGGGCTGCTGGGCGCACAGGCTCCGGAACAGCCGCCGGAGGCCGTCGAATGCCCTGCGGCGGAGCTCGTCCTCCGGCAGCTGGTCCACATCGATGGGATCCGCTCCGAGATCCACACGATGAAGCACAGGAAACAGCGCTCCGAGGTACGATAGATGGTCGCCCGTGAAGTCGAGCACCGTCTTCGCGTCCATGCGCCGGAGCACCCGCGCGAGGTTGTCGACCACCGCGTCCAGCGCCTTGAACGGGACCTTCTCCCACTCGTAGCAACGACCCTTGAGCGTCGTGACCTCGTCGCGACGCTTCACGGCCTTCACGAACTCCCGCACGAGGGCCGACTTGCCGGTGCCCGGCCCCCCGCGCACCAGGGTGACCACGGTTCGGCCCCACCGCGCAGTCTGGAACGCCTTCATCAGCGCCGTGACCTGGTGATCGCGGAACCGGAACCGCGCCTTGAGGGATCGCGGAGCATCGCGCACCTCGACCCCTTTGAGTCGGCCCAACACCTCCGCTCCCGTGGGCCGCTGATCAGGATCCCGCTGGAGCAGCGCGACGCACAGCTGATTCAGGTCGTCAGGCACCCCCGCCACGACCTCGCCGGGCGGCACCGGGTCGCGCTGCTGCTTGGCGGTGAGGATCTGGTACAGGTGCCCGACATAGGGCCACACACCGGTGAGCGCTTCGTACAGCATCACGCCGACGCTGTACCAGTCGCTCGCTTCCGACAGGGGCCGACCAACGCTCTGCTCCGGCGACATGTAGGCCGCCGAGCCCGCGATGTTCTGGTGCAGCGTGCCCTCGGTGTAGTCCTGGTCGATCTCCGCCACGAGGCCGAAGTCGAGGATCACGACTCGACCGGCGCGGGTGACGAGCACGTTCGACGGCTTGAGGTCGCGGTGCACCCGCCCGACGCTGTGGAGCTCGGCCACCCCCTCCGCCAGCTGGCGGAGACTCGATCGCAGACGCACCATATCGGTGGGTGCACCGGCGGCCGTGGGCATGAACGTGCGCGGGGTGTGGGCCCCAGCAGCACCGCCGGCCGGTACCGAGCCATGGAATCGGAGATCCGCCTCTTCGGTGACCTCGTCGGCGCGTCCGAGCGTGGCCCCGGACCCGTCTCCCGAGGCCCAGGCTGACGCAGAGAGCGACCGTTGGCGGCTCTGCTCTCCCTCGTGCTGGCCCCGTACGAAGGTGAGGAAGTCCACCCCTTCGACCAGTTCCATGGTGACGAACCACCCCTGGTCGTTGCGGATCAGCTCGTAGAACGAGACGAGGTTGGGATGGTCGAACGATGAGAGTGCGCGAAACTCCTGCTTGAGCCGATACAAGCTGTTGGAGTCAAGGTGACGCAGGGTCTTCAGGGCGACCACGTCTCCGTGCTGCTGGTCGAGCACGCGGTACACCACGCACATCGACCCCGAGCCGAGCCTCTCGTGCACGGCGAAGCGACGATCACCTGCGAACTCAGGTGCGTTGTGAATGGGACGGCCGGCTGCCATGGATGGGGGTCTCGCGCTGATCACCACAGCTTAACTTGCGCCCCGAGCCCACCCTCTCTCGCCCCTCTGGGCTCACGCCGTAACGCCGGCAGCGGTGCAAGTCCGCAGCTGGGAGCGCGCCCCAGCAGCGTGGGCAGCCGAGGCGTCATCAGGTGGCACCAACACGAACCCCGTCCCGAGCTATACACACGCCGTGCCAGATGCCGAGCCGGACCAGCTGCGCCGCTTCGGGCGCTACGAGATCCGACGCACCCTCGGTGCGGGGGCGTTCGCGACGGTGTACGAGGCGGACCTCGTCGGCATCGGCGGGTTCCGCAAGCCGGTCGCGCTCAAGGTCCTCAAGCGCAAGCGCGACCCACAGCACGACGCCACCCTCCTGGAGGAGGCCCGCCTCGGGGCCTGGCTGCACCACCCGAACGTCGTGGAGACCTACGACGTAGGGGAGGAAGAGGGTCGGATGTACGTGGCGATGGAGCTGGTCGACGGCCTCACGGTGCGCGACCTGATCCAACGGCTGGGCCGAATCGCGCCGGGGCCCGCGCTCACCCTGGCCGAGCAGTGCTGTGCTGCACTGCACTACGCCCACGAGCTGCACATCCGCGACCAACATGTGGAGATGGTCCACCGTGACGTGAAGCCTGCCAACGTGTTGGTGGACCGCAGCGGCCGGGTGCGACTCGTCGACTTCGGGGTGGCCTGGGCGCGCGGGTTCACCGAAGACACCACCATTGGCGCGGGCACTCCGGGCTACGTCTCCCCTGAGTCCATCCGGGTGGAGCGGCCCGACCGACGTGCCGACCTGTTCAGCCTGGGCGTGTTGCTCGCCGAGATGGTCGCCGGCCGCCGGCCGTTCCCAACACGCCCGTTCGCAGCCTATGAGGCTGCTATCCGCGACCCGTCCGCCTCGCTGCGCACGACGGGCATCGGTGCAGCCATCGACGCGGCAGCGCCCGGCCTGCGCCCGATAGTCGAGCGCTGCCTCGCGCCGGAACCTGCAGACCGGTACACGACCGCGGCAGAGCTGGCCGCGGCACTGGCGAGCGTGAAGCGCGCGACCGGGCAGCCGTCCCTGACCGATCTGGTGAGCCAGGCGCTCACAACCAACACCCGCCGCCGCGCTCCCACCACCAGCTCCCGGGGGTCGGCCGCCCCCCGCACCAACCTGCCCACGCCGGGCGACCCGTTCCACGGCCGCAATGACACCTTGCGCGCGCTGGCCTCAACCATCGGTCGGAAGCACATCGTCACGCTGACCGGGCCCGGCGGCATCGGCAAGACCCGCATCGCCATCCAGTTCGGATGGTCCGTGATGGACAGCTTCGACGGAGGCGTGTGGTTCGTAGACTGCTCCGATGCCACCTCTCGCGACGACCTCCTGCGCTCGGTTGCCGATGCGATGGGCGTCGAGATCCCGGAACAGGAAGACACCGGCGGGCTGCATGCGGCGATCACCGCCTCCCTCGAGTCCCGGGCCCGGGTGATGCTGGTGCTCGACAACATCGATCGGGTCGTACCGTGTTCCGACATCGTCGCCGCATGGGCCACGTCCGCGAGAGACGCCAGGTTCCTCCTCACCACCCGGGAGCGCACCCGGCTGGCTGACGAGGTGATCGTCCTCCTCGAGCCCCTCACCGCAGAGGCGTCGGTGGCCCTGTTCGTGGACCGCGCGAAGGCCCACGACCCCGAGTTCGACGTGCCCGACCAAGACGTGCGCGACTTGGTGGAGGCGGTGGACCGGATCCCGCTGGCCATCGAGCTGGCGGCGGCACGTGCACGTGGCACCACCACCCGGTGGCTCCGCGATCAGATCACCGACCGGCTGGCCATCTTCCGTACCTCCAACCCCGGACCCCAGCGTCACGCCACGATGCGGGCAACCGTGGAGTGGAGCTGGGAGCTTCTCAATGAGTGGGAGCGGAGCGCGCTGGCCCAGCTGTCCGTGTTCCGCGGCGGGTTCACCGTCGACGCCGCCGTGGCCGTGCTCGACCTGTCGCCGTGGCCCGACGCACCGATGGCGCTGGCAGTGCTCGAGGCGCTGCTGCACAAGTCGCTCTTGCGCTCCACCACCTCCGACGGTTCCAGCCTCGATGGCTCCCGCGTGGGCATGTTCGATGTGGTGCACCGGTTCGCGTCGCTGTGCCTCTCCCGCATGGAGCCATCCGCCGGACCGGCGGGCGATGCGCGGGTCCTCGAAGATGCCACGAGCCTGCGTCATGCGCGGTACTACGCTCGCTTTGGCGACGCCCGCTACCTCCGCTCCCTGTTCCTTGAGGGAGGGATCGAGCGACAACGCCGCCTGTCACTAGAGCACGAGAACCTCACCGGCGCCACCCGTCGCGCGGTGGACCATGACTGGCCGCGCCACGCCGTGCCGCTGTGTCGGGCGGTGGTGTTCGCGGCCCGCCGCGGCGCCCCGAGCCGCACCGCGGAGCGCCTGATCGCCGCCGTGCTCAGGCTCGACGCCATCCCGTCGAAGGACCGAGCCACCCTGCTGGTAGACCGCGCTGAGCTGCGCGGCGCACGCGGGCGGGTGGACGGCGCTCGGGTGGACGCCGAGGAGGCGCTCGTGGAGGCCCGTGAAGCCGACACACCGCTGCCGGAGGCGCGAGCGCTGCGCCTGCTCGGCAACCTCTCCCGCGTCCAGGGCGACCTGAAGACGGCCCGGCGCCACCTCGAGGCCTCCCTCCGCATCGCCCGCAAGGTCGAAGACCGGCACCTGGAGATGCAGGTGTTGTCGAACCTCGGCCGCCTGAACCACCTGCTCGGCCGGGTTGGGGTCGCTCGGAAGTACTACGGGCAGGCGCTGCGCCTGTCCCGCGAGGCCGGCGGGAGGGAGTTCGAGGGGCTGGTGCTCGGCGACCTCGCCCTCCTCGACCAGGACACCGGACGCAGCACCGACACCTCGGGATTCGAGGCCGCTCTTGCGATCCACCTCGAGGTGGGCAACCGCAACGCCGCCGCGGTGGTGCAGTCGAACCTCGCGAACCTGTTCGCCCGCCTCGGCCGCCTCGCGGAGGCCCGTCGGGCATACACGGACGCGATCCAGACCCACCGGGAGCTGGGCAACCGGCGTTCGGAGGCGATCTCCAAGGTGAACCTGGGCAACCTCCTGGCGGAAGACGGCGACGAGGCCCGTCGTCTGCTCACCCAGGCGCTGGCCACCTTCCGCCGGGTGGGCGACCGGCGGTTCGAGGCCATCGCCCTCGGAAACCTGGGCGACTCCTACCTGTCCGACGGGCGGATGGACCAGGCCGAGGTGCACCTGGCGGATGCCGTCCGGGTCGCACGGTCGATCAAGCAGCCGGCAGTGGAGGGCGCGTTCCGCGGGTCACTGGCGATGATCGAGTTCGCGCGTGGACACTCAGAGGCGGCACTGCGCAACATCACCGCGGCCGAGGGCATGCTTCGGCGCGGGCGCGAGCCCGGAGAGCTCGCCAAGCTCATCGTGCGGAAGGGCATGCTCGCGCTCGAGGCAGGGCGACTCGAGCACGCCAGGGAGTGCCTCGGCGAGGCCCGCAAGCTGGCAGACTCCGCAGGCCAGGCGCGCGAATCCAAGCTCGGCGTGATGCTCCAGCGGCTCGACGCCCAGATCGCCCGAGCGGGCTGAGGGACTGGCCCAAAACAATGAGCCTCAAGCGATGCCGTACGCCGCTCGAGCCTCGGCCGGGGTGGCGGGCCGACGCCCGGCGTCGGTGAGCACACCCACCAGCGCCTCCACCAGCGCTCCGTTGGACGACGCCTTGCTCCCGTCCGGTAGGTAGAAGGTGTCCTCGAGGCCGGTGCGCACATCCCCCCCGAGCCGGGCGACCGCCTGGTGCACGGGCCACACCTCGGCGCGGCCAATCACGATCGCCTGCCAGTGGGCGCCGGCTGGCAGCTCGTCGATCAGTAGCGGCAGCCACTCCGCACGCGCCGGCATGCCGGATGCGACCCCCATGACGAACGAGACCCGCACCGGATCGGCGAGCAGGCCGACTTGCCGGTACAGACCGACAGAGCGCACGATACCGGTGTCGAAACACTCGCACTCCGGCACGATGCCGAGCCGCTGCATCGCTTCGGCGAACTGCTGGACCTTGGGGACCGGGTTGTCGAACAGCATCGGGGGCCATGCCCACTCCCCACTCTTTCGCGCCCGGAGGTAGTTCAACGAGCCCGCGTTGAGCGCCGCGACCTCAGGCGCCACCCGCTCGAGCACCCCGATGGGCCCGGAGAGGTCGCTGCCGAACACGCCGGTGCTGCAGTTGATCAACAGGCCCGGGCAGCGGTCGCGGATGGCATCGACGATCTCAGCCGCCACATCAGCATCCCACGTCGGAAGCCGACCGAGCCCTGGGCGCTGATCGCGAAAGTGCAGATGCACCACCGACGCGCCGGCGTCCATCGCTCGCCGCGACTCGGCCGCCATCTCCTCGGGGGTGACGGGCACCGGGAACCGCGCAGGGTCGGTGAGCACACCGGTCAGCGCGGCGGTCACGATGGCAGGCTTCATCTCAGCTCCTCCAGCTACGCCCGAGTCGCCAGCCATGCCGGGCTGCGCTCTCGCAGACCGCGGGAGACGCCCTGGGTGGAACCCGTTCTGCGGCCTGCTATCGCACCCGAGGGCGGAGATCCGCGACGACGCGCGATCGAGCGCCGTGATCGCGGACGTGCCGGCATTGAATTCATCCATTACAACAAGTATGATATTGACGCGTCCATCCCGGGAGGCCCAGCCATGCAGATGACCGACTCCGAGCGCCTCGAGCTGGCCCGGTTCTTCGCCAAGCGACTGACGCCCGAGCTGCGCAGCCGGCCCAGCACCACGGCACCGGATCCGGCTGCCTGGGAGGCCCTGTTGGGGGGCCCCAACATGCCGAGCGCCGTGCGCCGTGCAGCCGCCGTGCTCCCTGACGACGCCAACCTGCAAGCCGCCGTGGCGGAACTCCTGGGCCCGCGGAAGTGGCCGACAGCGCTGGTCGCAGGCGTCGGCGCCGCCGGCATCGGGGCTGTGGCCGTCGCCGCGGTCGCCGTGCTCGCCGTCGGAGGGCTAACGCTGATCGATTCCACGACAGCCCCAGACATGGCGCCAGCGCCAGCCCTGGCGGCCACCGCACCAGCCCCTCAACCCACCCCCTCCCAGCCGGCGCCCCTCGCAGGCAGCGCAGACCTCGCCGCAGCGCCGGCCGTAGAGGGCAGCCCACCCGAGGCTGCAGCGCGGCCCGACGTGGTCGAATCACGGTCGTCCAAGCCCGCTACCGCCCCGACCAGTCGCAGCGGAACCGCCGGCCCCGAGCGATGCGTCGGGGCTGAGCCGGGGGCCATCGTCGGCTACTGGCACGCAGGCGAGGCCACCCCAGGGCGCTCGGGCGAGGTGCTGCAAATGCCACACGGGCGCAATGTGCGCGCCGACTACCCCGATGAGCACAACCGGTTCGACGCACGGGCCGAGGTCCAGTGCCAGCTCCACCGGGGCGACCGGGTCCGACTGTCCCGCGACCCGATCCGCGTCCCGGGAGGCCACTACTGGGTGCCGCTGCTCAGCGGCGACCTGATGGGTGGGCAGAGCTGAACGCGAGCGCCAGCCCGCGCTCCCGGCCACGTCGATCACGAAGGCCAGCCGCGACCTGATGGGCGGGCAGAGCTGAGCACGAGCGTCAGCCCCCGCTCCCGGCCACGTCGATCACGAAGGCCAGCTTGTCCTGGTTCTTCAGCGCGCCGAAGCCAGCGCTGAACGGCTTGAACCCGAAGTCACCATGGGTGGTGGCGAACGAGCCCTTCGCCGTGAACGAGGTGCCGACGGCGCTCACGTCCATGGTGACCGTGACGGTCTTCGCCACTCCGCGAATCGACATATCACCGGTGACCTTCACCTTGCCCGTCGTGCCCGAGCACGAGGTGCTCTTGAACGCAATCGTCGGGAAGGACGACGCGTCGAGCTGGCTCTTGCCGAGGAAGTTGCTCGTGATCGTGCCCTTGCCGCCGTCGCCGACCGTGTCGTCGGGGTCGATCCCCACCCGGCTCCTGGCGTTGCCCGGATCGACCCTGAGCGCGGTGACCGGGAACGAGATCGACACGTCGCACACCGAGGCATCATCCACGTTCCACGTGACCTTGCCGTCGAAGTTGCTGGCGACGATGGCGTGGTCGTGCGCCAATCCTGCGCCGATGGTGTTCGGATCCTTGAACACCGTGACGGCGAGGAAAGACCGCCCAGGATCGAGCGTGTAGGTCACGGTCGGCGCGGGCTCCGGCGCCGCCGGCTCGGTCTCGGCCTCGGCCTCGGCCTCGCCTTCAGTGGCAGCGCCGTCCGCTGCGGGCTCCGGATCGTCCTGCGCGAGGGCCATCCCGCCCACCGTCAGCATCGCCATCACCCATGCCAATCGCTTCATCACTGCCTCGCTAAGTGTGCTGCGCCGGACGGCGTAGAGACTCAGATTGGACGCGTGCCGTTACGTACCCGTCGTCACGTGATGTAGCACAGTGCCAGCATCGACCCCGGGGACCTCCGGGAGTGTCACGCCCGGCGGCGGCGCAACGCGAGGAGCGTGAGCAGCACGCCGAATCCGCCGCCTGCAGCGGGTGCCGTGCTGCACCCGCCTGTCGTGTCGAGGTCCAAGCAGGGGGTCTCGACGGTCGACGGCACATCGATCACCAGGTCCATGTCGCCGTACACGAAGGTCCACGTCTCTTCGTCGAGGCCGACGGTCTGGCACGAGGCGACCAGCGGCTCGATGGGGCCATCGCAGCGCTCACGGTTCCGGGCGTACTCCCATTGGGCGGACGCCGTGATGTCCACCTCGGTGCCGTTGAAGCCGAGGCTACAGTCCGACGCGACGATCCGGTCACAGTCCTTGCCCACCGCGTGGTGGAACACGACGTTCACCCAGACCTTCTCATCGAGTTCGAACACCTCCTCCACGGGCTCGATGACGCCGGTCCAGTCGCCCTGGATCCGATTCGCGAGCCGGTCGGTGGTGATGCAGACCGCGCTGCCCTCCCCATCGCCGTAGTCGGAGGGACGGTAGGCGCAGCCAGTGGTCAGGACCAGGGCGAGGCCGGTGACGGCGAACATACGCATGGTGTCTCCATGATCATGCGCAGCTTATCTCATCTATATTCACAAGTCGATCGTTGACGAGTCAACACGCGTGTTGACGCCTCCAATGGCGAGCGGGTGGAGGGTGGCCACGGCCAGGGGCAGCCCATAAGGTTCGCCGAAACCCCGCGCCCGACCGCGCGCCGGAGTGAGCATGCCCGACCCCCGCATCCCGGCCGTCACCACTCTCGTGGCCCTGCTCCGATGGCGGGCACAGCACCAGCCCGACGCGCCGGCCTACACCTTCCTGGCCGACGGTTTCGACGCGGAGACCACCTGGACGTGGTCCGATGTGGACCGCCGGGCTCGCGCCGTCGCCGCCTGGCTCCAGGCGCGCAACGCGCGGGGCGAGCGCGCGATGCTGATGTTCGAGGAGGGCCTGGACTACCTGGCGGCGCTGTACGGATGCATCTACGCCGCAGCGCTCGCCTGCCCCTCCCACCCGCCCGACCCCAACCGGCTCCAGCGCACGCTGCCCCGGCTGCAGGAGATCGCGCGGGATGCCGGCATCAGGTATGTGCTCACGTCGCGGCGCCTACTCGACGGCGCCAAGGGCAACCTGGTCGATTCACCTACACTCTCGGGCGCCGAGTGGGTGGCCGTCGACGAGATCGACGACGCCATGGCCGCGAACTGGGTCGACCCTGGTGTCGGGCCGAACGACCTTGCGTATCTGCAGTACACCAGCGGCTCCACCTCCACGCCGAAGGGTGTGATGGTGAGCCACCACAACCTGATCCACCAGCTCACCGACTTCGACCTTGGCTACGCCCACGACGCTGACAGCGTGATCGTGAGCTGGCTCCCCGCCACCCACGACCTCGGGCTGGTGTACGGGCGGATGATGCCGGCGTTCGTGGGCATCCGGTGCGTGTTCATGCCCCCGGGGGCGTTCATGCGCCGCCCGCTGGCCTGGATGCGAGCGATGCATGTGTGGGGCGGCAGCCACAGCCCCTCCCCCAACTTCGGGTTCGAGGTCGCCGCCAGCAAGGTCGACGATGCCGACGTGGCCGCGCTGGATCTGTCGCGGGTCAAGGTGCTGCTCAACGGGGCCGAGGCCATCCGGCGCTCCTCGGAGGAGCGGTTCATCGCCAAGTACACCCCAGCCGGGCTGCGCAGGTCCGCGGTCACCCACGCCATGGGCATGTCCGAGGCCACCGCCAAGGTGATGACCGAACCCATCGAACGGCACCCTGCCCGGTTCCTTGCGGTCGACGCCAAAGCCTACGAGCGCAATGAAGTGGTCGTCCGACCGCTGGGCGACGACGCCGCCTTCGAGGTGGCGAGCAACGGCACCACGCACATGGACACGGTCTGCGTGATCGCGGATCCAGCCACGCGCGCAGACCTGGGCGAAGACCGCGTGGGCGAGTTGTGGGTCTCGGGGTCCACGGTCGCCCAGGGGTACTGGAACAACCCCGAAGCAACGGAGGCCTCGTTCCGGGCTCGGCTGACCAACGGGCGAGGCCCGTTCCTGCGCACCGGAGACCTCGCCTTCATCCACGACGGCGAGATCTACCTCACGGGCCGGCTCAAGGAGCTGATCATCATCCGGGGTCAGAACCACTACCCCCAGGACATCGAGTGGTCGGTCCAGTCGGCTCACCCGTCGCTGCGCCCGAACTGTGCCGCCGCGTTCTCGATCCGAGGCCCCTCCGGCCTCGAGGAGCTGGTGCTGGTCAGCGAGATCTACCCCGACCGCGTGACCGATCCCGAGGCGGTGTTCGGCGCGCTTCGGTCCAAGCTGGCCGAGAACCACGCACTCACCGCCCGGTCCATCGTGCTGATCGCCCCGCGCGCCCTGCCGAAGACCTCCTCGGGGAAGATCCAGCGCGGCCGCGCCCGCACCCAGTTCGAGTCGGGAGAGCTCGACGCAGTGCACCGCTGGGACCGGCCCAGCAGCGGTGCTGTCGCCTCGCCAGCGCCGAACGCCCACCGCCTCCGCGCCGAGCTGCGCGAGCTCACCCCCCGGCGCCGGACCCGCCGGCTCGTCGAGACGATCCAGGGGCTCGCCGCCACCCTCCTCGGCCTCGACGCCGATGACGTGGAGGAGGACCGCCCGCTGAGTGAGCTCGGCCTGGATTCGGTCACCGCGGTGGAGATGGTCGAGTCCGTGGGCCGCCTACTCGGCGCACCAGTGCCGGGCACTGTCTTGTTCGACTACCCGACCATCGAGGACCTGAGCCGCTATCTGCTCGACGACGTCATCGACCTCTCCGAGCCGGCCGCGCCCTCCACGCCGGCAGCCGCCGCCCATTCCGAGGCGGAGGTGGCGGCGATGAGCGACGACGAGGTCACCGCCGCGCTGCTGGCGGAGCTCGAGGGGCTGTGAGCCGGGTCAGCCGTTCCCGGTCGCTGCGCCCAGCAGGCCGAGGAACATGAACCCGCCACCGAGCAGCACCATGAACCCGATCATCGCGACGTAGAACAGCACGTGCAGCACGCCGAGCACGAGCCCGGCGATGGCGGCGCCGCCCCCGACCTCGGCGGTCTGCGCGCGCTGGCGCCCAACGACGCCTGCCCCGATGGCCACGAGGTCGCCGACGAGGAACAGCACCATCGCGAGCGGGCCGAGCACCAGGGTGATCATGTTGACGACGGGGATGAGCCCGACGCACCACAGCAGTACCTGCACGACCCACACGGTGATTCCAGCGGCCAGCGCGACAGTGGCGACCGGGTTCGACTGCTGTTCCATCTTGTGCCCCTGTACGAATCGGCACCGTGAACTAACCTGCCCACACACCGGAGGTTCCGTGCGCGTGTTCTCGCTCCGTCCACGCTGGGCCGTGGCTGTGCTGCCGTTGTTGGCCGCATGTGCTCGCGCTCCGGTCCAGCCAGCCGGCTCGCCGGACGCACACGTGGATGATGCGCTGCAGGTCAACGCGCCCGCGCCATTCTCGTCGGATGAGATCCGTGACGCCATGCCGGTGGGAACGCACCTGCGAATCCGGAACACAGCTCCCGATGGCGTGACCGTGGCGGACTGGTTCGTCACCGCCGCCGACCGTGACGGCGTCGACATCCGCTACACCATCGAGGACGCCTCCGGTGCCGTGCTCAAGGGCCCCACCGAGCAGCGGGACACCTGGACCACGCTCCGCGATCACGCCCTGTTTCCGGCATCCGCAACGCTGATCGACGAAGACGACGTGGAGGTGCCCGCCGGGAGCTGGCGTGCTCTGCGGTACGTGGTCACCCGGGAGCGCAGCGGGGCCCAGGTCACCGACACCTTCTGGTTCGCCCCTGAGCTACCAGGGCCGCCGGTCCGCTTCGTCTCGCGGGCCGGCGACCAGGAAGTCTTCCGGATGGAGTTGCTCCTGCGGGAGTGACTCAGCCGGGGCTCAACAGGAACGGGTAGCTGACAATCACGATCCCGTTCCCGTTGGGCTCGGGGAACTGCATCTTCAGGAACCGGCCGGTGACGCACCGCTCGACACCCGCGTGGCCCATGGTGGAGCTGCCGAGCTTGGACGAGCTCACCGACCCGTCGCCGGCGATCACGAACTTCACGACGAGCTTGCCGCTCAGCTCCGGCTCCCGCTGCAGCTCACGCTGGTAGCAGTAGCGGATGGCCGCCAGGTGGCGCTTCACCACCTCGTCCACCACGGCGCGGTCGAGGGAGCCGAGCACCATCGTGTCCGCGGTGGATGCGATCTGCGGTCCATCCCCCTTCTTGCCGCTCGGACCGTAGCCCTCGCGCCCGCCCGGGCCACCGCCCGCTCCCCACACATCCCCGATGCCCTCGATGCTCCCGCCGCGACCGAGCCCGCGCTCGCCGAGCCCGAACCCGCCGGGACCTCCCCCGCCCTTGGCCATCACCAGCCCCGCTGCGGCGCCGACGAGTTCGTCACCGAGCGACCCGCTGCCCAGCAGGGCCTCCAGGCCCACATCACGCATCGCCCCAATCAGTCCTGCGTTCTCGACGATCTCCTTGTCCCGCATCCGTTTCGCCATCTTCCGATCGGCCTTGCGGTCCTTCGGCCCCTTCCCGGTCTTGCCTTCGGTCGGCTCCGCCTCGGCCGCCTTGTCCTTCGCATCCGGGTTGGCGGTCTTCTCGGGCGTCGGCTCCACCGTCTTCTTCGGAGGCACGGCGAGCGCCAGGTGCACGACGTGCGGGTCGATCTCGAGGAGCGCCGTCGTCGCAGGCGCCGGTGCCAGCCAGACGAGCATCCCGAGCAGCACCGCGGCTGCCGAGAAGGTCGACAGCAGGGCGCCGAAGGGACCGTCGACCTCCACTGCGCCGCGCTCGAGCGCCTCTGCCCGTGGCACGACGCGGACGAGCATGTCCAGCTCGCCGAGCCGGACCTCGATCACCGCGCCCGGGTCCACCGGCAACACGATCTCCTGCCCGTCCTGCTCGGCGATGCCTTCGGACCGGAGCGTCTCTTCGCCGTGCAGCACGCCGTCCACGACAGCCCGCACGGTGCCCGGGGCCCGCAGGATCCACCGCTCGCCATCCCAGGTGGCGAGCTCGCCATCATCGGTGCTCGGCGTGTGGAGGTCCGCCCGCATCATCGGCGTCACCTCGGACCACACGGGCGGAAGCCACGGCAGCACCTTGGCGGCGCCGGGCGACACCCAGCCGAGGTCCACGCCCAGGAAGGACCACCGGTGACCGATGCCATCACCGATGGTCACGGGCTTTCCAGGCCGGAAGTGTGCGGTGTCGAGGCAGACGTCGCCCCAGTACTGGCGCACCTCGAGCCAAGGCGCATCGGGCTCGGGACGGGCGATGGGGAACACACGCTCGAGCGCGGTGGTCGGGTGGGTGTAGGCGTAGGTCGCCATGGCCTCCTCCTCGGGGGGCAAGTGGGTATTCGTCGGAGGGACACCGAAAGGCGCCTTCCACTCTGGACGGGCTCTCACCCGCACTGGTTCCGACCGCATCCGGCGCCGCCGGTTCGTCAACGGTGCGCAAACCGCATGACCAGCGCGTGTGAACGACCGCTCGAGGTCGGGCGGCGACCGCTCAGCGGGGCGTTCGCGCGACGTGGGAACCCAGCGAGGAGTCCGACAGCGACCCACTTCCTCACCAGAGGCGCGGTCGGCGACGCCATCCTGTTGGCAATGCTCCTGCCGTGATCTGGGTCAGGGGCCCGTGTCGAGTGGCGGGATCCACCCGGCGTCCAGCTCGATGGGATCGCCCAGGAGGTCGGCTACGCCATCGCCGACGATTGCGGCATATAATGCGGCGTTCATGTCGCGACTCCGCGACCAGACATCCCAGACCACCTCAGCCTTGTAGTCGAGGGCCGTGCCCCAGCAGTCTTCGACGCTGACCAGGTCGGTGGCCTCGAGCACGAACGTGCCGTCAGCCGCCGTGGTGGCGGTGCCGTGCACCTGGCCCGCACTCCACAGCTTCTCGACCAGCACCACATCAGCGCCGGAGACCCGCTCTCCCTGCAGCTCCACGGCCCCCTCGATCCGAACGGCGTACCCGTCGGTCACCTCACCGCAGGCGCTCGGCGGAGGCCCCGTCGGGTCGGCCACCGGCGCCGTGTCGATCGACTTCCCGCCTCCACAGCCACACACCACGAGCACGAGCAGCAGGCGCATCGTTCCTCCACGTCCGTCACGAACCCCCCGCCGGCGGCCGGTACGGGGGCAGCCCGGCGGGCGACGCGACGATACACTGCCGCGCCTTCTTGGCTCCTGGACGGACTATGCCCGCGACCGCATCGACCAAGCAGCCCATCCTCGACAGCCTGCGTACGTGGAAAGGCTCCATTGCCGCCGAAGACCGCCCACTCTTCGCCGACTTTGTCACCGTCACCGTCAACCGCCTGCGAGGCCCATTCCTCGCGCACAACCCACCGCGGAAGGTGCTCGCCTACCTCGAGGAGGCGTTCGCATTCGCCCGGGTGGTGCCACCGGAGGACATCCCGCACGTCAAGATCGTCACGCGGCCGTCCAAGGGCATCGCCGTGTTCACATCGATGCCCGATCAGCCGTTCATCGTCGACACGATCCGGCTGTTCCTCACCTACGCCGACGCGCAGTACTGGGGCGGGTTCAACGTCGTGTTCGACGCCATCCGCGACGATGAAGGTCGCATGGTGGGCGTGGGCGAGGGCGGCCGGCCCGAGTCACTGGTCATGCTGGAGGCCGACGCCGCCAAGCGCAAGGACTTCACGATCGCGGCGAACCAGCTCCGGGAGAACCTCACCCTCGCCAGCGCGATGGTGCAGGACTTCCGTCCGATGACCCGCGCCGTGGAGCGCCTGGTCGAGCGGTGCGAGGTTCTCGCCGATCGCCATCCCGATCAACGCGAAGCGATGTCGGAGACCGCCGAGTTCCTCAAGTGGATCCTCCGCGAGAACTTCGTGTTCATGGGCGCCGATGTTGGCGCCGAGCCGCTCGGCATCCAACGGATCCAGGGCCGATACTACGGCACCCCGGATGGCGACTGGGGCGAGGTCCACCGTCCGGGCACGGTGCGGGTGCGCAAGTCCGGGCTGGAGTCCCCGGTCCACCGGGCCGGCCGCGTAGATGAGATCGAGGTCGTCATCGACGAGGAGACCCGGATCTTCCTCCGCGGAATGTTCACCTACCGGGCGATCACCACGCCGTCGCGACACGTGCCGATCCTCCGACGGGTGCTGAGCACCATCCTGTCCGATCAGGCCGGTGCCCCCGGCTCATTCCGGTACAAGGGTATCGCCAACGTCTTCGATTCCCTGCCCACCGAGTTCCTGTTCACCGCCACCCAGGAAGCCATCGCCGCGATGGTCGACCTGGTGTTCGAGTCGGAGCAGCAGCTCGAGGTCGGGGTCACCATCCTGCGCACGGGCGAGCAGAGCGCCTTCTGCCTGGTCGCCATGCCCCGCAGCCAGTTCGGCGACGACCTGCGCCGCGCCCTGGAAGACGAGATCGGCCGCGAGATGCGAGCGACCTACACTGACCACGGCCTGTTCATGGGTCGGTACGACACGGTGCTCCTGTACTACTACATGACCGGTGTCGATTTCCCGGACGCGCTCCAGGCCTCCGAGCTCACCGAACGAATCCGGATGCTCGCCACGCCATGGCTCGGGCGCCTGTGGTCCATCCTGTCGAGCCAGGTCGGAGAGTCCCTCGCCGACCGCCTCACCGACACCTACGGCCGCGCATTCCCCGAGGCCTGGGGCCGCGACACGCCGCCCGAGCGCGCCATGCGCGACTTGCTCATGCTCGACCGGCTCAGCGGCGAGGGCAATGTGCTCGCCGACACCTTCGAGCAGGACGGCGGAACGATCCTCCGGCTGTACCAATCGGACAACCAGTTCCTCACGGCCATCCTGCCCGTGCTCGACAACCTCGGCTTGGTGGTCCAGAGCTCGTACCACACCCCGGTTCACGCTCGCGGCGGCAAGCTCCACATCGACACCTTCGTCCTCGATGACCTCGCCTCTGGAGGCACCGATCGGCTGCGCGACCGCGCCGATCTGTTCGAGGCCGCCATCGGCGCCGTGTTCGACGGGCTGGTGTCGAACGATGCCCTGAACGGCCTGATCCTGCGCTCGGGCGTCAACTGGGTCGAGGTCGACGTGCTGCGCGGCTACGCCCAGTATTGCCGCCAGCTCGGGTTCAAGCTCGGCACGAGTCGCGTCTACGAGGTGCTGCTCGGCAATCCGCAGGCCTGCACCGCACTCGTGGCGCTGTTCCGCGCCCGATTCGACCCCGATCTGACGGGAGACCGCGACCTCGCCATCGCAGCCGCCGACGAGGCCGTGTCCGACGAGCTCCGCGTGATCATGTCGCATGACGACGATCTGGTGGTGAGCACCATCCGCGGTCTGATGCGGGCCACCGTGCGCACCAACGCGTACCGCACCGACCGCAAGGGGCACTACGTCTCGTTCAAGCTCGACTGCAGCAAGGTCCCGATGATGGGGTCCCAGCGGCCGATGTTCGAGATCTACGTGCACAACCTCGACGTCGAGGGCGTGCACCTCAGGTACGGCAAGGTGGCCCGCGGCGGACTGCGCTGGTCTGACCGGAATGACTTCAGGACCGAAGTGCTCGGCCTCGCCACCACCCAGCGCGTGAAGAACGTCGTCATCGTGCCCACTGGCTCGAAGGGCGGCTTCTTGCTCAAGAACCCGAAGCGAGACTACCAGGCCCGGCGCCAGCAGGCCGACCTGCACTACCAGACCTTCATCCGCGGCCTGCTCGACGTGACCGACAACGCCGTGGGCGGTCAGATCATGCCGCCCAGCCGGGTGGTCCGCCACGACGAAGACGACCCCTACCTCGTGGTCGCCGCCGACAAGGGCACCGCCCACCTGTCCGACACGGCGAACAAGATCTCCGAAGAGTACGGCTTCTGGCTCGGCGATGCCTTCGCCTCCGGCGGCAGCAACGGGTACGATCACAAGGAAGTCGGCATCACGGCGCGCGGTGCCTGGGTGCTGGTACGCCGGCACTTCGCAGAGCTCGGCAAGGATCCCTACTCCGAGCCGTTCACCGTGGTGGGCATCGGCGACATGGGCGGCGACGTGTTCGGCAACGGGCTCATCGAGTCACCGCATGCCAAGCTCGTAGCTGCGTTCAACCACCTGCACCTGTTCATCGACCCCAACCCGGATCCCGCGACCAGCTACGCCGAGCGCAAGCGGCTGTTCGACACCCATGGGGGATGGGACGCCTACGACACGTCGCTGCTCTCCGCCGGCGGCGGGATCTACGACCGTCAGGCAAAGTCCATCGAGTTGTCGGCTGAAGCCAAGGAGCTGCTGAGCCTTGAGGGCGACGAGTTCGCGCCCGAGGCCGTGATCCACGCGATGCTCTTGCTGCACGTCGACCTGCTGTGGAATGGCGGCATCGGCACCTACGTGAAGCACTCGTCGGAGACCAACGCCGACGCCGACGATCGCTCGAACAACGCGATCCGTATCGACGGCGCGCAGCTCAAGGCGCGCGTGGTCGGCGAGGGCGGCAACCTCGGCTTCACCCAGCGTGGCCGCATCGAGGCCGGCGGGCAAACGAGCCTGAACACCGACTTCATTGACAACTCTGGCGGCGTCGACCTGTCAGACCACGAGGTCAACCTCAAGATCCTGCTCCGCGGGGTCGAGGATGCCGGCGAGCTGAGCCGAGACGACCGGAACGCGCTGCTCGCGCGGATGACCGACGAGGTCGCAGACCTGGTGTTGGCGAACAACGACGCCCATGGTCGGCAGCTCAGCCGGGATCAGATCCGCTCCCGCGAAGACATCTTCCAGTTCGGCCGGGCGATTGCGTTCATCGAGCGACAGTTCGGGCGCGATCGGTCGTCGCTCCAGCTGCCCACGAATGATGAGCTCTCCCGCCGGGCGGAGCGAGGCGAGGGGCTCACCCGGCCCGAGCTCGCAATGCTGTCCTCCTGGGTGAAGCTGTACGTTCAGCAGGCGCTGGTAGACGACGGTGCGCGCGGTCTGCCCGACTTCGACGCGCTGCTCATGGGGTACTTCCCGAAGGAGATCCAGGAGCGCTACCCCGAGCACATCCGCAACCACATGCTCGCGAATGAGATCGCGGTGACCGTGGCCACCACGCAGGTCGTGGCCGATGCGGGTGCCGCGTTCATCCCCATGGCGCAGGAGACGACGGGTGCGAGCACTCTGGACATCTTCACGGCCTACCTCAAGGCGCAGCGCCTCGCGGGCGCAGCGGACGTGCGACGGGTGCTCGAGGAGCTCCGCACCAGCGTGTCCCTGGAGGCCCTGTACCGGGCTTGGGTGATGGTCGACGCCGGATGCCGGGAGCTGGTCGGGTACTGGCTGTCGGCCCGAGGGCGCATCCCCACCGACGCCGAGCTCGACGAGATGACCACCGCGGCAGACCAGGTGTACGGCCTGCAGGCGAAGGCCGTGCTCGCACGCAATCGCACGCTCGCCGACCAGCTGATGGCGGAAGACATCCCCGAAGCTGCGGTGCAGCGCGTGCTGAAGGCCCAGTACTTGAACGTGGCGCTGATGATCTGGTCCGAGGCACGCCGGTCGGACCAGCCGTTCAAGACCATGGTCATCCGACACCTCGCGGTGGCCCGAGCGAGCCGCCTGCAGGACGCGATCGACGACCTCGGCACGCGTCCCGCCTCGGGCCGGTGGGACCCCATCGCCCTGCGCATCCTCCACAGCCGATACCATCAGCTCCTGCGCAATCTGGTGGCCCGCACCTCGTTCCAGACCAAAGCCGAGACGGTGGACACCCTGGAGCCGTTCCTGGTCCAGGGCGCCCTGCATGACGTGCGCAAGCAGGTGGACGAGCTCCTCGAGGGGGGCCGGCCGAGCGTCGCCACGCTGCTCGTGATGGAGGAGCGGGTCGCATCTGCGATCAGCCGCATGCCGGAACGATGATCTGCCGCTGGAGGGCTGAGATATGGGCCGCGTCGTACATCCCGAGCACACCCGCACCGAGATGACGTGGATCGTGATGCCTGGCCATTGCAACGCGCTCGGCACGGCGTTCGGTGGGCAGATCATGGCCTGGATCGATGTGTGTGCTGCGATCTCGGCCCAGCGATTCTGCCAGGGAACTGTGGTAACGGCATCCATGGACAGCCTCGTGTTCGAGGCGCCGGTGTCCCAGGGCGATGTAGTGATGTTGCAGGCCCAGGTGAACTGGGCAGGGCGAACGTCGATGGAGGCCGGAGTCAAGGTCGAGGTGGAGGACACCGCGACCGGCTCCCGGCGCACGACCTCCCGGGCCTATCTCACGTTCGTTCAGGTGGACGCCGAAGGGCGACCCCAGCCTGTGCCCGAGCTGCTCCCGCGCACCGACACCGACCGGAGGAGACACGCCAACGCCGCCATGCGACGCGAGCAGCGCCTCACGCTCCGCGACGCCCTGCGGGCCCGGGGCCGCGGATGATCTGGCTAGCGTCGGCGTCGCCCCGCAGGCGTCAGCTGCTCGAGTGGGCCGGCCACGCCGTCGACGTGCACCCCGCTGACGTGGACGAGAGCCGCGATCCGGCCGACGCCCCCGTGGCGCATGCCGCCCGCCTCGCAGCGCTCAAGGCACGCGACACCCCAGCGGATCGCATCGTGCTCGCAGCCGACACGGTGGTACACCGCGATGACCGAATCTTCGACAAGCCCAGGGGCCGGCTGGAGGCGCGTCAGCACCTGCTTGCCCTCTCGGGCGGCTGGCACGAGGTGACCACCGGCGTGTGCGTCCGCCTGGGCGACGCTGTCGACACGTTCACAGTCACGACGCGGGTGCGATTTCGGGCACTCCAGGACTACGAGATCGACGCATACCTCGCCACCGGAGACGCCGACGACAAGGCCGGCGCGTATGGCATCCAGGGCCGCGCCGCGGTGTTCGTCGCGGAGGTGCGCGGTTCGTGGACCAATGTGGTCGGACTGCCGACCGAGGAGGTGCTGCCTCGCCTGCGCGCCCTGAGCGTGGCCCGGTGAGCGCGGCCGAGCGCTTGGCCACTGTGCGGGCCCGGATCGACGCCGCCTGTCGCGCAGCCGGCCGCGATCCCGCATCCGTGCACCTGATCGCCGTGTCCAAGACCGTCTCCCTGGAGGCCATCGCGCCAGTGGCAGCCGCCGGCCAGGTACACTTCGGTGAGTCGTATGCGCAGGAACTGCGGTCGAAGGCGGAAGCCCGGCCTGACCTCATCTGGCATTTCGTGGGACGGATCCAGACCAACAAAGCGCGGTTCATCGCTCAGGCTGCCAGGGTCCACGCGCTCGAATCGGTCCGTCAGGCCGAAGCCCTAGCCCGCCGCGCCGCTGGACCGCTTCGGTGCCTGATGATGGTGAACATCGGAGGAGAGGCCTCCAAGTCAGGTGTCTTGCCCTCCCACGCCCTCGACCGCGCGCGGGATCTGTCTACCGTGGCCGGCATCGAGCTCGTGGGGTTGACCGCCCTGCCGCCGCCGGGAGACGACCCTGAGAGCACCGCGCCGTACTTCGCAGAGCTGGCCGACATGGCGCAGCGAGGGCGCGCCGCCGGCCTTCCCCTCACCGAGCTGTCCATGGGCATGAGTCGCGACTACCCGGTCGCGATCCGCCACGGCGCCACCTGGGTGAGGGTCGGCACGGCGATCTTCGGCCCCCGAGAACCCTGATGGCTCAGAAGGTGAAGCTCACCGCGACGGCCTGCCCCTCGGACTCGACCGAGGCCTGCTGCGTCTGCTGGGTGTCTGGCATGCCCGGCACCATCGCCCGGACAGCGTAGGCGCCCAGCGGCACCGGGTGATCGGCAGGGGTGTACCCGATAGCGGTGTCGTTGACGTAGACGACCACCCGACGGTTCGAGCGGATCTTCAGCCTTCCGGCAGTCGCCGCAGGTGCAGCCGCCGGTGCGGGTGCAGGACGGGGGCGCGGACTCGGCGCCGCTGCGCGGGACGGGGCAGGCCCGGGTGCCGCGGTGGGTGCGGGTTCTGCAGCACCCTCTGGAATCACAGCGTCAGCGCCGCCCTCGGCGATCACGTCCCCTTCGGGGACCGCCCTCGGCGCTGGCGCCGGCCGGGCCAGCTCCAACGCCCTCACCTCGCGGGGCGCAGGAGGGGGTGCTGCCGAGTTGTCGGCGTTGTCGAGGCCGAACACCGCCGGCTTCCCATGCAGACTGTTCCGCACTTCGACGCCCTTGATGGAGCCGTCCTGCCGGGCTGGCGCCGCCGACATGGTGGGCTCGAGCGGGGCGCCGGGCTCCGAGGGCTCTGGGAGCATGGCCTGCAGGTCAAGAGTTGGGAGCACCGCCAAGGCGATCAGACCGATCGCGACGATCAAGCCCACGGCCGACGCGATGATCAACCTCCCGAACGGGCTGCGCTGCTCGACCACCGGGGCCGGAGTGGCTGCGCCTTCGGCGAACTCGTCGTCCAGCGCCCAGGGATCGCGATCCCTGTCAGGGATGTTGCTTGGATCGGGCCGACCGGTGTGGCCCCGATCCGGAATCGGCGTGGCTGTCTCGAGAAACCGGTTCGGCGCCGGCTTGGGCGGGGGTCCGCCCGCTGCATCCGCCGCAGGCGCGTCCGGCGATATGCGACGCATCACCGGTGCCGGCGTGGCGTTCTGGATCAGCTTCGCGAGATCCGCCGACTCTGGCAGGTCCATGCTGCCGGGCGTGTGCTGCGACACGTCTTCGTACACCGCAGCTGTCACCTCATCGGTGGGCGGAGCCGAATCGAAGTCGAAGCTGTTGTACAGCTCGTCCAGGAAGTCGCCCTGGCCGGGCTCCGCGAACTCGCTGCTGTCGCTGTCTGTTGGCTCGTCCATCGAGAAACCGCCGGCGGACGGGACCACCGGGATGGCACCGGAGTCCCGGTCCAGCGGCGGAAGCTCGGATGGGTCGTCCTCTTCGTACACGGACCAGCCATCTTCGCTCGACGAAACCTCGAGCCGGCTGACGGCGGGGGGAGGCAGCGCTGGGCGTGGCGGCAGAGGCGTGCCATCGTCAATCCACGTGTTCGTGGGTCGCTTGCGCTCGACGGGTGGCGGCACGGCGACCAGGTCGTCCAGCAGCACCTCTTCCGTGCGATCTTCCACGTCCGCCGCCGCTCCGGGCGGGCCGAGGGACGGGGACATCGCGAATGGCACGTGGCCCTGGGCGGCAGGGGCCCCGGCCTCGTCGAAGCTGTCGGATGCATCGAAGCTGTCGGACGCGCCAGGATCGGACTCATCCCACTCGTCCGGCGGCGGCGGAACGAACTCTTCGGTCAGTCCCGATGAGCGTCCATCGACCGATCGATCCGGGCTCACGGGAGTGTGGATGCTCTTGCGGACCTTCCGACCCAACAAGGTTCGTCGCCTACGCGCCACCGTACTCCCCGAATAGCTCGTTGAGAGAGTCGAGCTGTGTCTCGCCATTGGCCACGCGGCGGGCGAGCGCCAACCGTGCAGCGTGCACCGACAGCAACGCACCGATGGGGCTCGGCGTCAAGAGCAGGACACTGTCGTCGACCAACAAGTCGATGGCATCGCGAACTCCGAGCGACCGCTCCGAGGGCAATCCGCGAAGGGCGTTGTGCAACGGCGTGGATCGTTCGCCCACGTAGCCCCGCTCCAACAGGATCTGAAGCAACACCTCGACCTGCCCAGCCAGACCGTAGCTGAGCTCGGTGTCATCCCACCATGGGTCTTCGACCTGGCCGAACTCACGCAGCCGGCCCACAGCGTCGCGGGTGAATTGGAGGGCTTCCTCCGGCATGCTGCGCGTGGCGACCAACAGGCGCACGGCGGTGAACGGATCGACGCCCGCATCGCGCGCCACCTGGGACAGGTTCAGCGGCTGGAGGTCATCAGCCAGCATGCGCACCTCCGACCGCCACGAATACGGCGACGGGAGCGAATGCCTCTTCTTCGTCGGCCGGGGCGACCGGCGGGAAGACGTAGTCCACCGGCACCCGATGAACGGCAGGGCGGAGGCCGGCTGCGTGCCAATCACGGCACTCGGCGGACACCTGCGCGAAGCGCTCCTCGAACACCTCCGGGAGCCGCGGGTCGGCGCCGGTCACGTCGACCTCGAGCACCAAGAGGCCGGCATGGCTCCCGGAGACCACGTCCGCGCCAACGAGTCCGGTCTCCGCCAGCGACTCGTACAGGGCCTGGACCACCCGAGCCGCGAGCGCCAGCTGGATGTCCTCCTCCCGCTCTTGCCACTCGTGCACGGCGCGCCCATCCACCGGCAGCAGCACGACCAGCACCGCTGGCTCACCCTCGGGGGCATCATGGGCGTAGCAGATGTCGGCCGGGATGGGATCGTCGCTGACCTCACTGTGGCCCGCCAACCAGTCGCCGACCCAGTTGCGCAGGCGCTCTGACACCCCGAGGTGGTGCGCCAGCATCACGGACCGATAGCTCTCGGGCAGGCGCTCCAGGGTGGGCGCAACCGTGTTGATGAACTGCTCGTACTCATGCACCAGCGGCGCCGCATCGGAGTTCCGAAGGGAGTACTCCAGCGATGCGTACCGCTCGGCACGCGCGTGCAGCACCTCACGGGCGCGAAGCGCGATCACGCTCGCCTGCCGCTCGAGCACCTCGAACATCAGCCCGTGGCCCCGGCCCGACACGCCGGTAGCAGCGTCGTCCGCAGCCCGGTGCATCTCTTCGCGCATGTTGCGCAGGCCGGCGAGCTGCTCCGTGAGTCGGATCACCTGCTCATGGAGGCGGGCGATCTGATCGTCGAGGTCACTCGCCCTCGCCAGGTGCCGCGCCCGCTCGTCGCCCTCCCAGGAGACGATGGTCGCGAGCGCGTCGCCGATCGTTGTCAGGGCACCAGGCCGCATCGAATCTCCGCAAGGTCGGGTCGGGGGCACCAACCTCCGTCGCGCACTCTACCAGGAACTCAGCTTCGGCTACCCGCCGCCCTCGTCACAAAAGCTCCACAGGCCCTCGCCCCGCGACCGCGCAGACGCCTCGGCCGCGTTCAGCCGCGCCTGATAGATCAGGGTGCCCGCGATCTCCTCCGGGTACAGCCTCGCGAATCCCGCGTAGAGCATCCACTCGTTGAGCATCACAGCCGAGTCTTCGGGGTCCTCCGCCTGCAAGCGGTCAGTCACTGCCGAGAGGTCGCGACCGCGCCAGGCATCCTCCAGCGCCCGGTCCATCAGCCACACATAGGCGAGGGTCCGATCGAACGCGCCAGTGCATTCGGCATCGAACGTGAGGAGCACACGCTGGCCATCCAGCAGGTCACGGAGCTCGGCGGTGGCATCGTCTGCGTAGCAGTCCGCGGGCGTGTCACCCTTGGCGGTCTCGGGTGCGTCAATGCCGAGCATCCGCACCCGCTCGCCCAGGTCGCTGCTGCACACCGTGAGGTCGAAGGTGTCGCCGTCGATGGTGCACACGACCAACGCATCCCGGGCCGGCGCACAGGTCTCGGCGTAGGGCACGATCGGGATCTCGTCGAGCAGCGGAAAGTCGGGCGGTTGAAGGCATCCGCCGAGCAACAGTACATAGAGCCAGGTCATCCCTTCACCCCCCCGGCGGTGAGGCCCTCGACGAAGTGACGCTGCAAGGCAAAGAAGAGCCCCATCACGGGCAGACTCACCAGGATAGCGCCGGCGGCGAAGTGCCCCCACTCGGTGCCGTAGTCAGACACGTAGCGCTGGAGCACGACCGGCAACGTGAATGAGCGGGGGTCGCCCATGAAGGTGGCGGCGAGGATGAACTCGTTCCACGCGGTCATGAACGAGAACAGCCCGGTGACGGCCAGCGCGGGCCGAGCGAGTGGCAGGATGATGTGCGTGAACGTCATCCAGCGCGAGGCACCGTCGAGCAGCGCCGCCTCTTCCAGCTCGATGGGGATGGTGTCGAAGTAGCCCTTCAGGGTCCACACACTGAACGGCACTGAGGTGGTGGCGTACACCAGCACGAGCCCGGTCATCGAGTCGAGCAGACCGAACAGATCCAACAGGATGTACAACGGGATCGCCATCACTACGCCGGGGAACATCTGCGTGACCAAGAACGCGTTCATCCCGCGCTCGCGACCCGGAAAACCCCAGCGGGACAGGGCATAGGCCGCAGTGGTGGACAACACCAGGCCGACCCCGGCGGTCGCGAAGCTGATCACCACCGAGTTCAGCAGCTGACGTCCGAACAGCCACCCTTTCGCGTCCGACGTGCCGATCACGTCGGCGAAGTTCTGCAGCGTGACCTCGGTAGGGATGGGGGATGCGCCCATGGAGAACGCCTGGCTCGGCGTGAGCGCCATCTTCACCACCCAGAGCACCGGGTAGAGCGTGGCCAGGGTGAACACGAGCAGCGCTGCGTGGACCAGCATGAGCTGGAGGGTGGATGGTCGTCGCATCTACAGCACCTTCCGGCCGACGATGCGGTTCGCACCCTGTGAATACAGCAGAAGTACGCCGAAGATCAGCACGGCATACGCGGACGCATACCCATACCGGTTGCCGCGTGAGAATGCCCAGCGGTAGGCCTCGCTGATCAGAATCTCGGTGCTGCTGTTCGGCTCACCCGCGCTCACCAAGTAGATCACGTTGAACATGTTGAATGTCCACACGGACCCCAGGATCACCGCCGGAAGCAGCGCGGGCTGCAGCAGCGGCCACACTACGTGGCGGAACCTGAACGCCCACCCGGCGCCGTCCACCTCGGCGGCCTCCTCCAGCTCGCGGGGGATGGACTGCAGCGCACCCAGGGTCACCACCATCATGAACGGGAATCCGAGCCAGGTGTTCGTGGCGAGGTTCGCGCAGAACGCCGTCGCGAACGACCCGAACCAGTCCAGCTCGATGGGGCCATCGCTCAAGGTCACAATGCCCAACAGCGCGTTCACAGCACCATACTGCGCATGGAACATGCCCTTCCAGATCAGCGCCGTGATGTAGTTGGGCACCGCCCACGGGATGATCAACAACGCCCGCCACACCGTACGCAGGCGGATCCACGGCTCGCGTAGCACCAGCGCCAGCGCCACCCCCAGTCCCACATGCAGGATCAGGTTGGTGATCGTCCACACCACCGTGACCACGAGCGTGTACCAGAACGACAGCGATGAGGTGAGCGGCCAGTCTCGCGACAGCAGGATGTCGGCGAAGTTGGTCAGCCCGACGAAGGTCCACTCCCCCTGGTGGTGGGCGAAGAACGCCACGCTGGCGCCGGTGAGGAACGGCACGATCACCAGCGCGGACATCGCGACGCCGGCCGGCAGCACCCAGGTGTAGTCCCATCGATGTCGCCAGATCCGCCGTCGTTCCAGGGGATCGGTCAGCGGCCACGCGAGCCAACCGATGACCGCCAGGAACACCGACGCCACGAGCGCGATGTAGGGCCAGGGCGATACCGCAGGAGGCGGCGGCCGGGAGAGGATGTTGTAGTAGGTCTGCGCCGCATCGGCAGCGGCCTCGGGTGTGGTCGCCCCGCGCGAGACCGCTCGCAGCGAGCGGGCCTGCGCCTCAAACACGCTGGCGATGTCCGGCGTGGCGGGCAACGGAACCGCGTGGGCGGCCTGCTCGGCCAAGGTGGCGAGGAGTGGATCGTCACTGGTCACGCCAGCGTGGGCAACGGCCTGCCGTCCCACCTCCTGCCTCAGCTCAGCCCCGGCGCGGCCGGCGAGGTGCTCGGCGAACAGCGATGCGTCTCGGGGGTTGCTCGCCTGCGCAGCGAGGAACACGCCATCCACGGTCAGATACGGGCGGGCCGGCTCTCCGGTCTCCGACACCACGGGCAGGATGGCCGCTGCGACGGGCTTGTCCATGTCAGCGATGAACCACGGTCCGCTGATCACGAACGCGGCCTTGCCCTCGCGATACAGCCGACCCATCAGCTCGCCGGTGGGCTGAGTGGGTGCGATGCCCTCGTCGATCGACAGCCGGCGGGTGAACGCGTAGGCCGCGGCATGCGCCTCGGTGTCGAGGTGCACCTCCCCCTCGGGGTCGATGGACCACGCCCCGAAGGCGTGCATGAATGCACCGTGGAAGTAGGGCTCAGAGGCCTGATAGGCGAGCCCATACCCCCCGTCACCCGTCAGCTTCCGCGCGGCGGCGATGAGCTCGTCGGTGGTGCGAGGCACCGTCGTGACCCGCTCGGGATCGTACAGCAGCAGGATGGACTTGAACGCGAGCGGCAGTCCGTAGGTGAGGCCCTTCCATTGCATCGCGTCGCGCGTGACCGGGCGGTACGGCTCCAGATCGGCGGAGTCGAGCGGGGCCACCACGTCCATGGCCACCCACTTGCCCAAGCCCCCATGTGCGGCGATGAACAGGTCGGGGCCGTTGCCGCGTGGCACGGCCGTCTCGAGCTTGCTGTCGAAGGCGCCGAACGGCAAGGCCACGCAGTTCACGGTCACGTCGTTGGCCTGGCCCCAGCTCGCCGCCACCGCCTCCACGGCGTCGCGCTCGGCCCCCCGGTAGGCGTGCCAGACCTCCAGCTCCCGCGCGTCTGCGCTCCCGGCCAGTGCTCCGAGCAACCAGATCATACGAGGCGCTCGCCGGTCTCACGGTGGAACCGGTGGCTCACCTCCGGCACAAGGCCGATCCGGTCGCCAGGCCCCCACGGGGTGGGCTCCCGAACCTGCGCGATCAGCCGGTGCGCGCCCAGCTCAGCATGCAGGAGCGCCTCGGCTCCGAGCGACTCGACCACGTCGATGGTCGCGACCAACCCAGCGCCTGGCTCGGTGACCCTCAGGTCGGTGGGGCGCACCCCGAAGGTGAACGGTCCGTCCGCCTCGACCTCGAACCGCCCGTCCACGCCGTCTACCGCCGCGGAGTGGCCATCGCCCACGGCCGGAAGCAGCGCCATCGACGGTGAGCCGATGAACGTGGCTACGAACGTGTTGGCTGGCCGGTCGAACAGCTCACGGGGCGTGCCGACCTGTTGCACCACCCCCTCATTCAGTACGAGGATGCGATCGGCCAGGGTGAGCGCCTCGACCTGGTCGTGGGTGACGTGCACGATCGTGGCGTCGAGCCGCTTGTGGAGCCGCTTCAGCTCGACCCGCATGTGGTGTCGCAGCGAAGCATCGAGGTTCGACAAGGGCTCGTCGAACAGGAACACCGAGGGGCGACGCACGATGGCGCGGCCCATGGCCACCCGCTGTCGCTGCCCGCCGGAGAGCTGCGCCGGCAGGCGGTCCAACAGGGGCTCGAGATCGAGCATCTCCGCTGCCTTCCCGACCGCGGCATCGATCTCCGTTCGTGGGCGTCGCGCCACCCGCAGGGCGAACGCCATGTTCTCCCGCACCGTCATGTGGGGGTACAGAGCGTAGCTCTGGAACACCATGGCCACGTCCCGCTCACGGGGCGCAAGGTCGTTCACCAAGCGGTCGCCGATGCGGAGCTCACCCTCGGTGATCTCCTCGAGGCCCGCGATGCAGCGCAACAGGGTGGATTTTCCGCACCCAGACGGCCCGACGAGGACCAGGTACTCGCCGTCCGCGACCGTGGCGTTGACGCCCTTGAGCACGCGGGTGGACCCGTAGCTCTTGTTCAGCGAACGAAACGTGAGGCTGGCCATGGGTGCGCACCTTAGCAGAGCAGACCGGCGGCGACGGCCTCCCGGCCGTCCGCGCCGCTCGGGCCCTGAGAGAGTTCAGAATCGGCCGCGGAATCCGAGCGTTCGGCCGTCGGTGTGCACAGGCAGGCCGATGGCCCATGCCGACAGCAGGCCAACTCCCAGCGCGGACAGCCCGTAGCCAGACCCGTAGAACGCGCGCACCCGGGTGGCATCGCCCCGGATCGCATTGGCCCTTGCCTGCGCAAAGCACGGCATCTTCGGCTCGCAATCCAGGTAGGGATCGGTGTAGGGATCCGCCTCGAAGCTACGCTCTCCCAACACTCCGAGCAGCACTCCCGCACCGCCGGCGGCCAAGGCGACTCCACCGACCGTAGCCAGCGCCGCGGGCCGCTTCCGAGAGCGGTCGACCTCGGCCACCGACTCCACGGGCTCGACGGGCTCGACGGGCTCGACGGGCTCGACGGGCTGCATCGTGATGCCGCCCCCCTCCCTGGCGGACCCGGTGCGGATGACCTGGTCGGCTTCGAGCTCGGCCACCATGGACCGCACCGTGCCCATGTCGTCCTCGAACTGCAGGACGTGCTCGCCCTGCACCACATCGAGCGGAGAGCCGGCATCCGCGCGCCGGCCATCCACGTAGACGACCCCGCCGCCCTCGATCGTGAGCCGGATGGTGCTCTCCGAGAGGCGGGAAGACCACGTGTCGTACAGCTCGGCGAGATCCGGCCCATACTCTGACGGGGGAGCGGCGCCGTCATGGTTTGCCGCAACAGCGCGAATCGTTGCGTAAACAGCACCTTTCCGGTCATCCAACGCTAGGGAGACGAGCCCGTCGAGCCGGTAGAGCTCCAGCAGGTCATCTGCGGGCACCAGCCGCGTCTGACACGCGAGCTCTGAGTTCGCCTCAGCCAGAAGGCGCTTCGCGACAGCGACCTCTGCGTCGTCGAACAGGGCCCAGGCCTTGGAGATCTTCTCCCGGACATCTGGGCACTCGGCCGAGTGCGCTGCCCCGGACAGCAGGAGCCAAGCTGCGAACATCCGACCTCCGCCGGACGCCTTAACGGCCCCGACGTACGAATGCGCAGTTCAGTCGCAGGACCCGGGGAGGACGGCCGCTTCAGCGAACTGGTAGCACCACCGCTGCTCCGCCGGAGCCGGGAGTACCTCGATGGCGAAGGCGTGCTCATCATCACCGCTGGTGATGCGCACCGCGTGCGCTCCCGGCGCAAGGTCCAGCTTTGCTGGCGTGCGACCGACGGACCGTCCATCGATCACCAGGGAGGCGGTGCGCGGCACCGAGAGGAGCTTCACCGTGACCTGCGCTGGCGCCGCGGGCACGGCGGGTGGAGCGGGCGCGACCGCGGGCGCGGGCGCAGGTGCGGGCGTCCGCCTCGGCCTCGGAGGCACCGGTCGGGCGGTCGGCACGGGGGACGGCGCTGCACGGGGAGGGGGTGCGGCTGCAGGGGCGGGCTCGACCGGTGGAGCGGCCGCAGGCGCCGGACGAGGCGCCACAACCGCTGGCGGCGGCGGCGTGGGCACCGGCAGGACGGCCGTGGGTTCTGGAACGGGACTGCGGTCGGCGAGGACCACGCTGCCGATGGCGAACACCGCGCCGACGCCCAGCACGCTGAACAGGAGGAACACCACCAGCGCGGTGACTCCGAGCTGCCACAACGAGCGCTCGGCGGCGCGGGCCGGCGCCATCGGAGCCGGCGCTGGCGTCAGGGGCATCGGCGGCGGCAGATCGTCGAGGAGTGCTGTGAGGTCGGTCGGCGCGAGGGTCAACGCGGGCGCATTGGACGCGAGCACCGGCGCGTCGGGGATGATGATCTCCTCGGTCTCGTCATCCGCCGACAAGGTGACGCCCGTGCGGAACGAGCGCTCGCCCGCCAACACGGCGAGGAGGGTCTCGCAGTCCGGGATGCGCCTGGACGCATCGACCTGGAGACAGCCTTTGATCGCCTCGTGGATTCGCGGCGGAAGGTCGGGCATGAAGTGCCGTGCCGGGATGAACTCCCCTCGGGTGACGGCGTTGTAGATCTGCAGCGTCTCGTCGCCCGGGAATGCCCGCCGCCGAGTGACAAGCTCGTACAGGATGCAGCCGAGGCTGAACAGATCGGCGCGGGCGTCCACCTTGCCGGCATCGCGGATCTGCTCGGGCGCCATGTAGGACGGCGTGCCCATGGCCACGCCGGCGCGCGTGTTGCCGCTGTTGATGTCAGGACGATCGAGCACCTTGGCCAGTCCGAAGTCCGTCACCTTGGGTACGAAGCCCTGCTCGGTCGGTGCGAGGAGCACGTTGGCCGGCTTGAGGTCACGATGCGCGATCCCGGCCTCGTGTGCGGCGTTCACTCCCGCAACGATGCCCTGGAACAGCCGCTCCCCGTCGCCCATGGTGAACCGATACTCCCGGAGCACGGTCTCGAGCGACGGACCCTCGATGAACTCGAGCAACAGGCAGGGAGCACCGTCCACCTCCAACACATCGGTGACCGCCACGATGTTCGGATGCCGCAGGCGCGCCTGCACCCGCCCTTCTTGGAGCAGGCGCTCACGGATGGAGTGGCTGCTCACCGTGAGGATCTTCAAGGCATGGCGCGGTCCCAGCGCATTGTGCTGCGCCAGGTACACCATGGCCGTGCCACCCGAACCGAGCACGCGCTCGACGGTGTAGCGGTCGATGGTGTCGCCAACCTGGAGGGAATTCAACGTCGAGAACCCGTGGGTGCAGCCGTCAGTCGAGGCACTCGATCGACAGCCTGAAGTTTCCGCCGTCGTTATTGTCTCCCTCCACTACCAACCACACCGTTCTGGCGTTCCCGAGGAGGATGTCTCCGTACTGGTTGAAGAAGGTGCCGTCCACGGCGTAGCCGCACGCGTCGATCAGGTCGTTTCGGCAGCCCGCACCGTCGCGGAAATACATCAGCCAGCTGCGCTCGCAGCTCTCGAGTCGGGGCCGGATCGCGATGATCCCGGCCGGGACCTCGACCTTGAACACCCGCTCGGGCCCATCGAAGTCATCACCGAAGGCAGAGCCCGAGCACTGCTCGAACTGTTCGCCGAAGCTGGTGCCGTAGTGCGTGCTGCCGCCGGTGTTCGTGGCCTCGACCACATCACCGCAGGTCAGCACCTCCGTCACACACGCTCCCTCGCCCACTCCGCCGGGATCGGGCGTGGGAAACGGATCGTCGCACTGGAGCCCCGTGGGGCGCCCCTCTCCGGTGGTCCCGCCGCCGCTGCCACCGCTGCCACCGCTGGCGCCGCCGCCGCCGCCGCCGCCGCTGCCGGCGGTGGTCCCAGAGGTGTCGCCACCGCCGCCCTTACCCGAGCCGCCGCAGCCCACGAGCGCCACCGCGCTCAACAGGACCAGTCCGCGAACCACCGCGCTCATTCGAAGCACTCGACTTGCAGGCGGAAGTTGCCTCCGGAGTTCTGGTAGCCCTCGACCACGACCCACACGACGCGTGTGCCCCCGATCAGCACAGCGGCCGACTGGCTGCGGAGATCGCCATAGGGGAAGCTCGAGCAGGAGAGCAGGCGCTCGTTCTGGCAGCTGTCGTAGTCCTGGTACCACAGGCCCCAGGTGTCTTCGCAGGAGTCGAGCGTGACGGTCATCGACACCACCTCGGGTGGCGCCCGGAACTCGTACACCCGCTCCGGGCCGTCGAAGTCACTGCCGAAGGCCGACCCCGCACACCACTCGAACTGGTTGTCGGCGGTGAATACGTCGCTGCCGCCCTCGTTCGTGTGGTACAGCACGTCGCCGCAGAACACCTGATCGGTCACGCACTCATCAGGCGCCGGAGTGTTCAGCGTGTAGTCGGCGCTGCAGTCCAAGGCGTCGATGCCGCCCGTACCCGTGCCGCTGCCGGTACCGCCGGTACCACCCGTGCCGCCGCCGCCAGTGCCGCCGCCGCCGGTGCCGCCACCGCCGCCAGTGCCACCGCCAGTGCCGCCGCCGCCAGTGCCGCCGCCACCCGTGCCGCCGGTGCCCCCTTCGCCAGTGCCACCGGTTCCGCCGGTGCCGCTGCCGCTTGCGGTTCCGCTGCCATCCGTGGTCAGCCCAGTGTCGAGCGAATCACCCTTGTCAGCCGTGCTGCACCCGATCAGGATCAGCGGCACCATCGCAATTGCCACGCTTCGCATCCGGTCTCCTCACCCATTGCCCAACACTCTAGCCGAACCCACACCGACCGGTGGACGATCCGATGGAGCGCCGCGCAACGGCTTGCATGTGGGCGACGGCACCCGGCGGAACCGGCATCGGCAGGCGGGCCGGGATAGGCGACGAATCGGAAGACACGGAGGGAGTGCATGCGGTTCCTGGTGCTGCTGGCCCTGCTTGGCGCGTGCGGCGAGTCCGGCACGAACGACGCAGGCGAGGCCAAGCCTGGCGCGGAGGAGCGCGGCCTCGATGCCATGCTCGTCGCACCCCGCGGTGACGTGGGCACCGTGCTCGCCAAGGTCGGGGATGGCGTGGTCGGCTCCCGTGAGTTCGTCAGCGCTGCGGCCCGCCGAATCCCGGTGGATGGCGTTGCCTTGTCGACGGACGAGCGCAAGCAGGTGCTCGATGCGCTGGTCACCGAAGAAGCCCTATGGCAAGAGGCCACGCGCCGCGGGCTGTACCGCGACCCGAAGGTCAGGAAGATCATGGTGAACCTGCTTCTCCGCGAGCAGGTGTACAGCCAGGTCAAGGGGTCCGACTTCAGCGAAGAAGACCTGCGCGCCTACTTCGACGAGCACCCCGAAGAGTTCATGGTGCCCGAGAAGATCCAGGTGAAGCGGATCTTCCTCGCCATCGACGACCGCCGCAGCGAGGCGGATGCGCTCAAGCTCGCCACGGACCTTCACCGCCAGATCAAGGCCCGACCCGACCGGTTCCGCGACCTGGCTCAGGAACACAGCGAAGACCCCTATCGTCGCCGAGGCGGCGATCTCGGCTACGTCGCCCGTGAGGGCAAGCCCGGCATCCCGGCTGAGGTGGTCGCCCGCGCCTTCGACCTCGAGGTCGGGCAGCTGACCGAGCCATTCGTCGCTGGCGGGGGTGCAAATGTGCTGCTCCTGGTCAACCGCCGCGAGCGCATCGATCGCCCGTTCTCACAGATGAAGGGCAGCGTTGTGCGCAAGCTGAAGAACACGCGGTTCAAGCAGCTGACCGACACCTACGTCGGTGAGATCCTCACCGACGTGACGGTGGCCATCGATGAAGCGGCCGTCGCCGCGATCGACCTGAACCGCATGCCCACGAATCCTGCCGATGAGCAGGGCGATGGTAGCGAGGACCACGAGATCATCGAGGGGCTGGAGTGATGCTGACTCTCACCTTGGCCTTGGCAGCGCTCGCCCAGGATGCGCTGGTCGTAGACCGCATCGCGGCGGTGGTGACGGAACACCCGATCGCCCTGTCCGAGGTGTACGACATGGGCCGCGACTACATCACGTCGCGGTGTCAGCCCGGAGTGGCGTTCGATGCGTGCATCCGCGAAGGAGAGCTCGAGGTCCTCGACACCTTGATCAAGTTCGCGCTGGTGCGACAGGAGCTGGACGCCCTCGAGATGCGGGTCACCGGCGACGACGTGGACCAGGCGATCGACAACGTCATCCGCGAGAACGGGTTCGCCGATCGCGAAGACCTCCGCAAGTACGTGGAGTCCACCGGCGCCCGCTGGGAGAGCTACCGCGACCAGCTGATGGACAGCATCCGCACGGACCGCTTCCGGGGCGCGGTGCTCGTGCCTCGGGTCGTGGTCACCGACGATGAGATCCACGACCTGTACACCCGCACCAAGCGTCGGGTGGATCCCGGATCCGCCACAGTCACCCTGGACGCGCTGGGCGTGCTCATCCCGGCCGACGCGAACGAGACCGGCCGCGCCGCTCGGCTGACCGCTGCAGAAGACGTGGTCCGGCGCCTCAACGCAGGCGAGCTGGAGTGGGCGCAGGCCGTCGCCGACTACGACTCGGCCGGACTGTCGAAGGTCGTCGCTGGCCGCACCTACACCAAGGGGCAGCTGCAGGAGGCGATCGACACGCTCGCATTCTCGGCCGAGGTCGGTGTCGTCAACGCCCCCGTACTCTCCGGCAACGTGCTGTTCGTCGTCAAGGTGCTCACGCGGGAATCCACCGCCGCCGAGGTCCAGGACCTGGCCGATGTGCGCGAGCAGCTTCGCGGCCAACTGTTCCAGAAGAAGCTGATCGCCATCGAGGAAGAGTGGTACCAGCGCGCACGCCGCGAATCGGCAGTAACGGTGGTGCTGGGGAGCAAGTGAGCCGACTCGTGCTCACCCCCGGCGACCCCGCTGGCGTGGGTCCCGAGGTCACCGCACGGGCGCTCGTCCAACGGCCCGGGCTGGACGCTGTCATCATCGGCGACGGGCCCGCGTTCCAGAAAGCCGCACATGCGGCCGGGCTGACCGTGCGCCAGACCGCGTCGTGGCCCGATTCCCCTGGGGTATGGCTAGTCGATCCCGCCGATTCAGCCGAGCCGGTCGAGGTGGCCGCCATCCGCGCCGGTACGCGAGCGTGCCTGGACGGACGGGCCGCAGCGCTGGTCACCGGGCCGATCCACAAGGCGAAGCTCGCAGCGCGCGGCTTCGCACACCCCGGACACACCGACTTCCTCGGCGAGCTGTGCGGGGTGTCCGACCCGGTCATGGCCTTCGTCGGAGGCTCGGTCCGGGTCGTGCTGGTCACGGTTCACCTGCCTTTGTCGGCCGTGCCCGTGGCGATCACTGCGGAGCGCGTGCTGCACACGGTGCGCATCGCCAACGCCGCGCTCCGAGACCAGCTCGGCATCCCCACTCCCCGCCTGACGGTGTGTGGGCTGAACCCACACGCGGGGGATGACGGACTGCTGGGACGGGAGGAGATCGAGGTGATCGGTCCGGCTGCAGCGCAGGCACGCTCGGAGGGCATCCAGGCACAAGGCCCGGTCTCGGCCGAGACGGCCTTCCGGCTGGCGGTATCGGGCGACACCGACATGGTGGTCGCGATGTACCACGACCAAGGCCTTGCACCGCTCAAGGCGCTGGACTTCGGCCGGAGCGTCAACTGGACGCTCGGGCTTCCGATCGTCCGCACCAGCGTAGACCACGGAACGGCCTACGACATCGCGTGGACCGGACGCGCCGACGCCACGAGCATGGGCGGCGCGATGGATCTCGCGCTCCAGCTCACGGGCTGATCCGGTCCTCTCGCTCGGCGGTCACGGGGCAGCCGCCGAGGCCGAGCTCGGCGAACACCTCGGGTGTGGGGCCGAGCACCCGACAGTCGACGGGCGTTCCGTCTACAGCCGCGAGCACCACTAGGATGCTCGGGTCGTCCGAGCAGCGGAACGCCGTGGTTCGTCCCCCAACGTCGCGCCAGTCATCAGCGACCGGGAGCGTCGCCTCGAGCTCGTCGCGGGTCCCATCCTCGGCGATGGCGACGCTGTCGACGTTCTTCTTCTCGACATACAGCCCGTCCTCCGTCAGCTGTGCCGTGGCCCCGCCGGTCCACGCGTCCGCCACGATGCGCACCTCCCAGGTTGCGCGGTCGTGATCGCACCAAAGGCGAAACTCGGTGATCGTCGGCTCGCCGAGCGTGCCCACCTCCACCGGCTTGCCCGCCGGTGAGAACAGGCATCCTCCGAGCAGCAGCGGCCAGAGCGCCCTCACTTCGCCACCTCGCTCAATGCGCGCCGCTCCGCGTGGAACAGCGCGCGCTCGATCCGGTCGAGCAGGTGCTCACACCCCTCTCCGGTCAGGGCGCTGACGGCGAGCCCACCTTGGCCGCGGAGCAGATCCTGGAGCGCCGCGGGCGGCACCTGATCGGCCTTGTTCCACGCCTTGAGGATCGGCCGCTGCCCCAGCCCGAGCCCATCGAGCACACGGATCACGGCCGCCTCGTGCTCGGCATGGTGGGGATCGGCGGCATCGAGCACATGCACCAGCAGGTCGGCTTCCTCCAGCTCTTCGAGGGTCGACTCGAACGCCGCCACCAGCGTCTGCGGCAGATCCTCGATGAAGCCCACGGTGTCAGTGACGATGATCTCGCGCTCCTCGGGGAACCGCAGTCGACGGGTGGTGGGGTCCAACGTAGCGAACAGCTTGTTCTCCACCAGCACCTGACTGTGGGTCAGCCGGTTGAGCAGCGTGGACTTGCCCGCGTTGGTGTAGCCCACGATGGAGACAATCGGAAAACCGGCTTTCTTACGTAGCTTCCGTCGCGTTGCGCGATTTCGCGCCAGGTCGGTGAGCTGACGCTCCAGCCGGGTGAGTCGCTCCTGTGCCCGCCTCCGGTTGATCTCGAGCTTGGTCTCTCCGGGCCCGCGTCCACCGATCCCGCCGGTCAGGCGCGACATGGCGGTCGGCATCAGGGCCAGCCGCGGCATCCGGTACCGCAGCTGTGCCAGCTCGACCTGGAGCCGCCCCTCCCGCGTGCTGGCGTGCTGGGCGAAGATGTCGAGGATCAGCTGGGTGCGATCCAGCACGTTGAGCTCGGTCAGCGTGGCGATGTTGCGGAGCTGGGACGGCGACAGCTCGCGGTCGAACACCAAGACCTCGGCGCCCAAGTGCATCGAACGCACCAAGACTTCCTGGAGCTTGCCCTTGCCGATGCAGGTGCGGCCGTCCAGCTTGCGTCGGGACTGGAGCACGGTGTCCATCACATTCAGGCCTGCGGTGTGGGCCAGGCGCTCGAGCTCAGCCAGGGACCGCCGCGCGCGCCTGGGGTCGTCAAGGCTGATGCCGACCAGGATCGCCGCTTGACGGCCTTCCACCTGCTCGAGCCGCGCGGTCGCCGAGAACTGCCCCTCGAGGTCGGTGATGAAGGTGGTCCAGTCGTCGGTCCAGCCATGCACCGACGGGCGCCGCTCGAGCCGCCACACATCTCCGACCTCAGGCGGGAGCAGGTGAGCCCACTCCACCTCGCCGGGCAGCCCGTCCGGCCCGACCCGCACGCTGATCACAGCGTCGAGCCGCAGCAGCACGAGGTCGGTGAGGTCGTCTTCGCTCAGCCCGCGCGGGGAGAGGTTCGACACAACCAAGCGCAGCCCACGGAACCGAGCCGCTCCCGCTCGGTCGCGACCGAGGTCCGGCAGGAACACGCGGTGAGCCTCACCGACGACCACCTTGTCGATGCGGCCAGCGCGGTCCACCAACAGGCCGACGCGTCGCCCGATGCCCCCCGAGAGCTCGGTGAGCGCCCGCGCGAGCGGCGGTGAGACGAAGTCGGCGCGGCTGGCGCTTCGGTTGTACAGGGCCCGCAGGGCGCGGGCCTGTGCTGGCTTGAGTCCTTCGGTGTTCCCGTACAGGGTGTCCAGTCAGTCCTCCTCGGCGGCGGCTGCTCCCAGCCTACCGCTGGGCAGGCCCATGTGTCACTCCGCCGCCGGGCCTCGGGTCGCAGACTCGATGAGGGCCGGAAGATCGACGCCGAGCGCCCCCTTCAACTCCTCCACCAGCCGCACCATCGTGCGCGCGGTGCCCTCGCCTCCGCCCTGTGGCACCGGCGGGAGCATGACCACCCGGTCGACCTGTACGTCGCCGATGGTCTCGACCATGCTGTCCATCACCACCTGCAGCTTCTGCATCAGGAAGATGTCGCGGGCATCCGTCCCAGCCGCTCGCCAGACCCGGATCATCTCCTCCAGCACCTGCACTGTGGCACGCCCTTCCTCGAGGATTCGGGCCGAATGCCCCCTCGCTTGTGCGATACCGGCCTCCATGTTGGCCCGCGCCGGCTCGAGCACGTCCGCCTCGAGCTGGATCCGCACCTGCTCAGCCCGCGCGGCCTCGGCCTCGAGCGCGGCCTCGGCCCGGGCGATCGCCGCGACCACCTGCCCTTCCTGCTCGGCCACCATGGCCTTGGCCTGAGTCAGGGCGTCAACCACACGCCGCTCGGCCTGTGCCGACGCGATCTGCTCGTCGGCCTCGATCTGTTGGAGCCGGGCGCGCTGACGGTTCTGGGCCTCGCGGATGATGGCACTCGCCTTGGCGCGAGCCTCGGCGATGCGGGAGGACTTGATGATCTCGGCGCTCGACTTGCGGCCGATGGAGTCGAGGTAGCCCCGGTCATCGTGCACGTTCTGGATCTTACAGGTGTCGAGCGCCACGCCGATCCGGCCCAGGTCGTGCTCGGCCTCCTCCAGCAGCTTCTCGGCGAACGCGATCTTGTCTTCGTTGACCTCCTCCGGCGTGAGCCGCGACAGCACACCGCGGAGGTTGCCCTCGAGCACGTCCTTCGCCATCTGGATGATCTCGTCGCGGGACTTGCCCATCAGCCGCTCGACCGCATAGCCGAGGTAGGGCTCGTGGCTGGCGATCTTGATATTGGCGACCCCTTGGATATTCAGGGGAATACCGCCCTTCGAGTAGGCACCCTGCACGGTGATGTCGATGATCATGTTGGTGAGGTCGAGCCGATCGACCGCCTCGATCAGCGGCGTGCGCCAGCCTCGACCGCCCTTGATGATCCGATAGCCCCGAGGGCCCTCCGGCGTCTGCCGGTGCTTGCCACTGAAGATCAGCACCTCATTCGGCTCACAGATGTACAGCAGGTTGCCCGCCAGCCCGACGGCAGCGCCCACCGCCGACACCAGCACGACCACGATGACCCCGATGAGGGCCAGCAACAGTTCGGCGCCCATCAGATCACCTCCTCGGCCTTTTCTGTCAGTCGCAGCGCGTCTGTACGCCCCAGGATGCCGGTCACATCGACCCCCGTGGTGTCACGGAACTCGCGAAGCACTGCACCGACCATGGCGGGCAGCGAGGCGATGTGGCTGGGAAGCGCTCGACCGTCGCCGCCATCGAGCAGGGTGACCTCGCCCAGCTGCATGCCCTTGACCTTGTCGGTCACGGTGGCAAGTACCTTCTCGAGCTGCTGGATCAGGAAGATGTCCTTCGCGTCGGGCCCAGCGTCGATCCACACATCCGTCATCATCTGGAGCACCGTGGCCATCGCCTCACCGTCGGTGGCGATGTGGGCGGCCTCCGAGCGGGCGCGCATCTCTGCGGCCTTGCGTTCGGCCTGGGCGGGCAGCACCACGTCGGACTGAAGCCGAATCTTCTCGAGCCGCCCACGGATCTCCTGGAGCCGCTGCTCCGCGATGGCGCGCGCGGTGAGCGCCTGCTGCTCGGCCCGCTCCTCCTCCGACTTCGCCTTCGCCTCGAGATCGGCAACGGCGCGTCGCAGCTCATTCTCTCGCTGCTTGATCACAGTCTCGGCGCGCTCATCGGCCACCCGGCCCTCGCGATTGGCATTCGCCTGAGCTTCCTCCGCATCTGCCTTCGCCGTGGACTCCGCGATCTCGGCCTCGGCGAGCACGTTCGCCAGCCGCTCGCGTCCGATGCTGTCCAGGTAGGACACATCATCGCTCACGCTCTGCACTTTCAGGGTGTCGAGGGTGAGGCCCAGCCGCTCGAAGTCTTCACCGGCTTCGTCCACCAGCTCCTGGGCAAACTTCAGGCGGTCCTCGTTGACCTCCTCGGGCGTCATGCGCGCGATGATCCCGCGCAGGTGTCCCTCGAGGGTCTCCTTGGCCACCTGGCGGATCTCCTCGGTGTCACGGCCGAGGAAGCGCTCGATGGCGTTGTTGTAGATCCTGGGGTCGGAGCTCACCTTCACGTTGGCGATGCCGTGCACCTGCAGGGGGATGCCGCCCTTGGAGTAGGCGTTGTTCACGCGCAGGTCGATGCACAGGGTGGTGAGGGGCATCCGGTCGACCTTCTCGAGCATCGGGATGCGCCAGCCGTAGCCACCGTGGAGCACGCGGTACCCGCTCACGGTCCCGTCCGACAGAGTGCGGCGTCGACCGCTGAAGATCAGCAGCTCGCTCGGCCTCCCGACGAACAGGAACTGCTTCGCGACGAACACGAAGCTGACGAACACCAGGCCGAGGGCGACGCCTAGACAGCCTGCAAAGATTTCCACCGAGTCCTCCAAGGGAGAGGTGACGAGGCGAGCGAGCCCGACGCGCGGGGTCGCCCGAGGAGACGGGGTCATGGTCGGTCGGCGCGGACCGCTGGGTCAAGCGCGTTCCTCGTGTACTACGGCGCGTGAGGCCCGAGCATTGCGTTGGTTCCGCGAGCGAATGTTACTCACGTTGGCCACGCCGGCGCGAACCGAGGCGATGATCACGCGCGAACCGATGGGCAGAGCGGACGCATCCTGGGTGACCGCGGGCAGCTCGACGCGGCCCGTGCCGGTCTGGACGACGATCTTGCCGACCCCACCCGGACGCACCGGAAGCAGCACCCGGGCCTCCTCGCCGGACAACCGCCTGAGCGACACGTCGGCGGTGACGGAGTCGCGGTTCAACGCGCGAAAGAACCGGGCCGCGCCGATGCCGATGCCGATGCCTACGAGCACCGACACGATCGCGGAGAGCAAGGCCGGAAGCGACAGCAGCGTGAGGAGTGTTCCCGTGAGGCCGAACGTGGCCATGGCGAACGTCCAGAATCGCATGGAGAGGAGCGGAAGCCACGGGGCGTTGGCGTCGGATGCGCCCATGCCGGCTTGCTCGAGCTCGCCGTGAACCTCGACGTCGGCGTCGGCGTCCAGATCGTGGTCCACGTCGATGTCGTGGTCCACGTCGATGTCGTGGTCCACATCGATGTCGTGGTCCACGTCCCCATCCAGATCGAGCTCGAGATCCTTGTCGAAGTCCTTGTCGCCCCCCCCGAAGAAGAGCGACACGAAGATCAGGCTTGAGCCGAAGCCGAGAGACGCGAGGTACAGGCCGAGCATGCCCTCATCGTAGTCGCTACGACACCCGCGGTCAGGTGGAGCGCGCGAAGCCCAGCGCGAGCCAGCCGGCGATGAAGCACAGCCCACCGATCGGGGTGATCGCGCCAAGCCAGCGCTGGCCGGTGAGTGTCATCGTGTACAGAGAGCCGCTGAACACGACGATGCCGGCGACCATCAACCACCCGGCGAGCGCCGGGCGCGCGGGATGAGCCGCCACCCCGAGGAGCGCTACGGCATGGATCAGGTGGTAGCGCGCCGCCGTCTCCCACACCTCGAGCAGGTGCGGGTCGGTGACCACGCCCTTCAGACCGTGGGCTCCGAACGCACCGAGAGCCACACCCAACGCACCCACGACACCGGCGATCGTCCACCACATGCGGTGCGCACTAGCGCCCCATTCATGGCACGTCGATCAGCTTGTGCATCTGAATCCCCAGGCGGTGACCGTGGGAGAGCGCGACCTGCACCGCGGTCTGCAGGTTCGCGGTGTTGCGCGCCGGGTCACCGTCGTCCCGCGGCATCACGTAGACGGGCACGCCGGCACGCGGCCGGGCCACCCTGGACGCGACCCCAGGCCGTTGGGTGGACAGCACGGGCAGGCCGTCATCCGGGCACACCTCATCGGCACCGATCACGTACTTGTAGGCATCGATCCGCGCCTCGAGGCGAGGGTTAAGTCCAGGGGTCTTGGGGCTGCACACCACGGTGAGTCGCCGATCGTCGGGCAGCTCGACCCACAGCGTGCCGGCGGTCTCGATCTGGACTCGCCACCCTGCCTCGAGCAGGGTCGAGATGAACGTGCCGACGTCCTGCCGGAGCGGCTCGCCCCCGGTGAGCACCACGAGATCACACCCGGGGCCCCGCACCGCCTCGATGCGCTCGACCAGCGCCTCGACGGAGGGTCGCCAGTCCGAGGACTCGAACTCGGTGTCGCACCAGAAGCATCTGAGGTTGCACCCGGCCAGTCGGACGAAGACCGCGGGCTGACCGACCAGGGGGCCCTCGCCCTGCAGGGTGGGGAAGACCTCCTGCACCCACAGCGCAGCGCCGCCGTCGCGCACCGCGCCTCGCACCGGATTCGTGCCGAACATGGCCCCCCGTAGCATGCTGGCCCCATGGACCGCCTCGACCGTATGCTCGCGCTGGCCCACGACCGGGTGCCCGGCCTGCGCCTCGTGCACAAGCGCGATGTGCCATGGATGCGGGCACTGGCTGTCGCACTCCGGCCGATCAACCCCACCTTCGCCACCGAGTACACCACCGTGATCGGCCGCACGATCTACCTGCCGGACGGCGCCGCCCCAACCCCGCGGGACCGACTGGCGATCACGCTGGCCCACGAGCTGGTACACATGCTGGACATGGCCGAGCATGGGATCTCGTTCTACGCGACCTACCTGGTTGCCCCCGCCCCGTTCATGAGGACCAAGCGCGCCTATTGGGAGCGACGCGGCTACGCGGTCGACCTGCTCATCGCCCGGGAAGCCGGCGGTCCAGCGGCGGTCCGGCGCACCGAGCGCTGGCTGGCCGGCATCTTCTCGGGTCCCGCATATGGCTGGATGTGGGCCGGGCGAGGCGCGGCCGCGGAGTACCTCAGGCCGACCGTCGAATCCGTGCTGGACGGCTCCATCGACCGCACGGAGCCGTACCGGTCGATCCTCGCCGCGTGGCGCGGTAGTCAGCCGGACACCCCGGAGTTCGCGTGATCACCAAAGCCGTGATCCTCGCCGCTGGCTACGGCAGCCGGTTCCTGCCCATCACCCGAACCGTGCCCAAGGAGATGCTCCCGGTCGGCACGCGCCCGGCCCTCGACCTGGTGGTCGACGAGCTTGTACAGGCCGGGATCACCGATCTGCTCGTGATCACCTCACGTCGGAAGAAGGTGCTCGAGGACTGGTTCGACCGCACGCCGGAGCTGGAGACGACGTTCGCTGGCAACGAGTCGAAGCTTCGGCACCTGGCCACACCGCTGATCCGCACGCAGTTCGTGCGGCAGGCGCAGATGCTCGGCACCGGTCATGCGCTCCTGCTCGCACGCACCTTCGCGGGGCCCGACCCAGTGGTGGTCTGCTACCCCGACGACCTGTTCGGGCCCCCGAATGTCACAGCACAGCTGATCGCCACCCACGCGCAGACCGGCGCCTGCGTGCTGGCCGTTCGAGACCTCGGCGAGGCCGACGTGTCGCGGTACGGCGTGGTGGCGGTGCATGACCGCGAGGATGGTGCGATGGGCGTGTCCGGATTCGTCGAGAAGCCGGCTCCTGGAACCGAGCCCTCCAAGCTGGTGAGCCTTGGCCGGTTCGTGTACACGCCGCAGATGTTCGACCTGCTCGAAGAAGGCCTCGCGCTGCACACTACGGGCGAGTACTACCACGTGCACGCACTGGAGGCGCTGGCGGCACAGGGGCGGCTCGTGGCGCACGTGGTGGCGAGCACCCACCACGACACGGGCGAGCCAGGCGGGTACCTCCGCACCGTGATCACCCATGCGCTCGCCGACCCCGACCAGGGTCCAGCCCTGGCTGCATGGCTCCGCGCGCGCATCGAACCGGGCGCGGGTTAGCCGGACTCATGCCGATCCTCCTCGTTCTCTCTGCGCTGATCGCCGGCGCCACAGACCCGGGCCCCATGGGCACACTCCGGGTCGATTCGCACGTGCCGGCCGACATCGTGGTCGACGGCGTCCGGCTTGCCCAGCTGTACACCGCGGGCCAACTCGAGGTGCCGATCGACGTGGGCAGCCACGAGGTGTTCATCACCACCAACGGGGTCCAACGCCGACTTCAGGTGCAGGTGCCCGAAGGTGCCGTGGCCCGGGTCCTGGTGGGACGCAACGGACTGTCGGGCGACGTATTCGCCGACACGCCCGAGGTCGTCGAGTTCACCCCCGTCGAGTTCCGCGCGACCGGGCTGGAGGGCATCGGAGTGCGCGTGGCGGGCAAGCGGATCCGCGTTGGCCCCGGAGCCGCAGTCCGCGTCGACCTGCCGCCCGGCGAGCACCCCTGCATCCTGAACAACCTCGACGGCACCGTGATCTGGGCCCGCGGCATCCTCCACGTGGCCGGCCCGGAGGTCGTCGTGTTGCAGCTCACCGAGGGTCGCGCGCCCGAGATCAGTGGTGAGGGCACGTTCTCGGCAGCGACGGGCGGATGACGCGTCCACCGGGCGGGCCGGGCGCGCTACGGTCGATCCGGTTCCGCATCGTGGGAGCATTCCTCGTCGCGATGTTCGCCTTGCTCGGTGCGCTGGGATTCCTCGTCGCGAGGTACCAGGAGGTGTCGCGTAGCCAGGCCCTGATCACCGAGGGCTACCTGCCGCTCGCGACCGCAGTCGGCGGCTTGGCCGTGTTCCAACAGCGGGTCGACACCGACCTCGACCGCCTGCTGCGCGGCGATCGTCGGCCTGCCACCGGCGCCGAGGCCGCAGCACAGCTGTACACGGCGGCGCTGGCCGAAGCCCTCGAGGAGGCACGCATCCACGCCCGCGGCGCCTCCCGACTCGCCACGCGGGGCGAAGAGCGTGCGCGGATCAACAAGATCGCCGCACAGCTCGACCGGATCGACACCCTGTTCCAGCAGTATGAGGCCGAAGCCGCCCGATTCCAGGCGCTGGTGGAGCACGGCGAGCGCGATGACGTGCTCACCGGCCAGCTGTCCCGCACCCGCACCGATCTGGGCAACGAGATCACCACCCTCGACAACCTGATCGCGTCCCGGATCGCGAGCTTGTCGACCGAGACCGACGCCATGCGGATCCGGGCGACCGGTACGGCCGGACTCGCAGCGCTGGCGGCCGCCGCCATCTCCGCGGTGCTGCTCGCAGCCGTGCTCCTGGCGCTTCGACCCATCGCTCGCCTGACCGCGGAAGTACAGCGACTGGCGACAGGTGACTACTCGGGACGGGTCGATGTGCGCGGGGCGGACGAGATCGCGTATCTGGCCCGGGAGTTCAACGGCATGGTCGAGGCGGTGCAGCAGCGCGATCGCACGCTGGTTGAGCGCGCTGAGCAGCTCAACCGGCTGTCGCGCTACCTCGGCTCGGTGCTCGACACCCTCCGGGACGGCTTGGTGGTCATCGAAGACGGCGTGGTGACGCTGGCCAACCCCGCAGCCCGGAGCGATTGGTCCGTCGCGCAGGGCAGTGCCCCACTTCCACCCCTGGCCCACCTGCTCGCATCCCCCGGAGCCAGCGAGGTCCAGGGCCCGGACGGACGCACCTTCCAAGCCCGGGTCACGCCGTTCGGTGACCGCGGCCAGATCGCAGTCCTCGCAGACATCACCGACGCGGTCGAGGCCAAGGAGCGGCTCGCCCACAGCGAGCGCCTGGCGCTGGTCGGCCAGATGCTCGCCCAGATCACCCACGAGGTCCGCAACCCACTGAATGCGCTGTCGCTGAACGCCGAGATGCTGGCCGACGAGCTGGGCGCTCTCGATCCAGAGCGCCACACCGAGGCGTGGGATCTGCTGGGCACAGTCTCGGGAGAGATCGACCGGTTGACCGAGGTCACCGCGCACTATCTGCAGCTCGCCCGTCGTCCACCCGCCCGCCTCGAGCCCGAATCGCCGGGCGGCCTCGTGCGGGACGTTGCACGGCTGCTAACGGCCGAGCTCCACAGCCGCGGTGTCTCCCTCACGCTGACCATCGCCGAGCTCCCACGACAGCGCCTCGACGGCAACCAGCTCCGGCAGGCGTTGCTCAACGTGGTGCGGAACGCGGTGGATGCAGGGGGCCTCGAGTTGGTGCTCACGGTGGAGGCCACGGACCGGCGCGTGCGGGTGGCGCTCGCAGACGACGGCCCTGGCATGACCACCGAGCAGATGGAGCGCGCCACCGATCCCTTCTTCTCGACAAAGGCTACGGGCACGGGTCTGGGCTTGGCGATCACCCGCCAGATTCTCGAGGATCATGGCGGCGCTGTCGAGATTCAATCCCAGCCCGGCCAGGGCACCACTGTGGCGTTGGTCCTTCCACGCCGCGACGCACCCGAGGACACATGAGCCAGACCATCCTCGTCGTCGACGATGAGCAGGCAAACCGGGTCACCCTGGAGCGCATCCTCACCCGAGAGGGCTACCAGGTCGTGCAAGCACCCAGCGGCCGCGCGGCCATGGACTGCCTGCGCAGCGTGACCGTCGACACCGTCCTCACCGACCTGAAGATGCCAGGGATGAGCGGTATCGACCTGCTGCGAGCGGCGAAGAAGATCGACCCGGATGTCGAGGTGGTCGTGATGACTGCCTACGGCACCGTAGAGACCGCCGTGGAGGCGATGAAGGAAGGCGCCTACGACTTCGTGTCCAAGCCGCTCAAGCGCCTCGACCTCGTTCGCACCCTGCGAAAGGCGCTCGAGAAGCGCTCGCTCCAGGTCGAGAATCGCCACCTTCGAGAACGGCTGGAGGTGATCGGAGAGGGCGAGATCATCGGCCGGTCGCAGATCATGCGCACGGTGCTCGACGAGGTGGAGCAGGTGGCCCCCTCCGACGCCACCATCTTGCTCACCGGCGAGTCCGGCACTGGAAAGGGGCGTTTGGCTCGGCTACTCCATCGTATGTCCCGCCGACGGGCCCGCCGCCTGATCACCGTGAACTGCGCCGCGATCCCCGAATCCCTGCTCGAATCCGAGCTGTTCGGCTACGAGCGCGGAGCGTTCACCGGGGCCACGACGCGCAAGGAGGGGCGGTTCGACCTGGCGCGGGGTGGCACCCTGTTCCTCGACGAGATCACCGAGATGCGCCCCGCGATCCAGGTGCGCCTGCTGCGGGTGCTCCAGGAGGGCGAGTATGAACGCGTCGGTGGCACCGAGACCCTCCAGGCCGACGTTCGCGTCATCGCCGCAACCAACCGAGACATCGAGCAGGAGGTCGAGGCCGGCCGGTTCCGCCAGGATCTGTTCTACCGACTGAACGTGATCCGGATGAGCGTGCCGTCACTCCGGGAGCGACCCGACGACGTGCCTCTGCTGGCCCAGCATTTCCTCGTCGTGTACAGCGCCAAGAACCAGAAGCAGCTCAACGGCTTCACTCCAGCTGCGCTGGACGCTCTGTCGAGCTGGCGGTGGCCGGGCAATGTGCGAGAGCTCGAGAACGCCGTCGAGCGGGGCGTGGTGCTGTGCCGTGGCGATCGACTCGACGTGGACGACCTGCCCCCGGCGATTCGGGGCGGCTCAGCCGGTCGGCGGCGGATCATGTTCGAGGTCGGCACGCCGTTGAAGAATGTCGAGCGGCAGATGATCGAGGAGACGCTGCGGTACTGCAACGGCGACAAGTCGCTCGCCGCCTCGTTGATGGGCATCACGGCCCGCACGATCTACCGCCGCGAGGCCGAGTGGGCACAGGAGGAGGAGGGCTGAGCGATCGCCACGCTCACACGAGCGTGTACATCAGCACATCGTCTCTGTAGGTGCCGTCGGTCATCCGATACTCGCGTGGCCTCCGCCCCTCCTCGACGAACCCGTGTTCCTGGTACAGCGCGAGCGCCCGCACATTGGACGCGAACACCGACAGACCGAGCTTCTCGAGCACTGGGCTCGCGCGGGCCCACTCCAGACAGGCCGCGAGCAACGCGCGCCCGACGCCGCGGCCCCGGTGGGCGCGCGCCACCATCACCTCGAGCTTGCCGGTGTGGCGCATGCGGGACAGATGACCGCCGTGCACGACCAGGAACCCCGCCACCTGCACACCCGGTAATCGGGCGACCAGGAACAAAGAGTTGTCGCTCGCGTCGTACAGGCCGATGCGGCTGCCCACCGCATCGAGGCCGGCGGCGAACTCGTCGGGCAGGGTGATGAACCACTCACGCTCGGCCAAGATGTCGCGGTGCAGGCCGAGCACCGGCAGGGCGTCGCGTACACGGGCCGACTCGATCCGCAGCCCATCCAGGTGGTCCCACCGCATTCACCCACCCCGGACTACCAGCCGTCGCGCCGCTCCAGCTCACCGACCTTGTCGTCGTCGATGAACACATACATCGAGTACTTGTCGACGGCCTTGTAGGTCGACTTGCTGCCGGGCACCCACACGAGCACGGCCCCATCGGCCATCACCTCGAATCGATAGGTGAGCAGCTCGGACCGATTCGCCGACCGCCCGACGAGCTTCTTCCGCTCGTGGGGCTTGCCCCATGCCATGTATACGGCGTCGTAGGGCCAGTTCTTCGCCACCTCTCCCCCGAGGATGGCTTCACGCATCGCCTCGTCGAACTTGTACCAGCGGTCCCACAGGCCCTCGTCCTTGAGCCACTGGTTGCGCTCCTCTTCGGTCTTGTTCTTCAGGAAACTCTTCTGCTGCTTCTGATCCATCCAGACCCGCAGCCCGTCGAAGTGGTCCCGCTCCACCGGCGTGAGCCGATCCAGCTTGCTTCCACCCCCGAGCACCAGCAAGCCGAGCAGCACTGCCGAAGTCGAACGCCACCTGCTCATGTCGTCTCCTGATCGGTGAGCGGCCGTAACCGCCTTGCGCGCTGACCTGCCAGCCGGGTCACGGCCACACGATCAGCATCGCTGTGTCCGACACCCATCCACGCCGGCCCCTTCCGTCTTCGGCCAACACCCACGTGTCACCCCGCTCCACCACCCGCACCTCAGTACCGGGCTTCCAGGCGGCAAGTCCCTCGCCATCCGCCCGGGGTAGGTCGCGAAAGACGACATCGCGATCGACGACGACGCCGATCGGGTGCATGAGCACTTGCCGGGCGCCAAGCGTGGCGGTTCCGGCCATGGCCAGGCCGAGCACCCACAGTACGGTGGGGGCCACGACCCCCGCGAGGCCGTAGTATTTGCGCCGTCGATACCACACGATCAGGCCAAGCGACCCTGCGGCGGTCACCGCTCCGCCCACAAGGCCGAGCTCTCCCACCGTGAGCAGCTCCAGCCACGCATACGGAGCCAGCGCAGGCTCGGGCACTCCGTCGAGTTCTGCGCGGGCCAACGCCAGGTTGTGCTGGACGTTGCCGTCGCGGGGCCTCAGACGTCGAGCCGCGCGATATTGCGCCACGGCACGGGGCGCGTCACCCTTCCGATACCAGACATTACCCAGGTCATACAGCCGCTTTCCCGCGGGTGGCGCGCTGCCATCATCCCACGCCTCCAGGGCCCCATCCAGGTCGCCGGCATCGAACGCAGCGGCCCCGTCTCCGAGGGTGCCCGCCGTCGCCAGCCCGAGCCAGAACACCAGCGCGATCACGCGGCCTCCACGGCGGCCACCGCAGCACGCACAACAGCCTCGGGATCCGTCCCCGGCGGGATGCCCGCAAATCGCGCCCGGTCGAGGATCGCGAACAGCTCGCCTACCTGATCGCCCAGCGGCGCTGGCAGGGCGTCGACGGCTGCGGTGCGGTCCAGGTCTTCGACGGCGACCTCCGATCGCTCGGCGAGCGCCAGGCGCAGCGCGCCGTCCAGGATGGCCCACCGCACGTGGGCGGGCTCGGGAGGCAGCGAGCGCAAGAGCGAGGCCGCCGTCGGCGCCACCTCGGCGACTGTGGCCCGGCGCCTGCGGCGTGCGATCGCAGACATGCACAGGATGCCGAACACCCCGGCACCGGGCAGCGCGGCCACGCCGGCGATCAGCGGCACCACCGGCCCGAGGAAGGGCGTCGAGGACAGGCCGTACCTGTAGATGTCGCGAAAGTCGATCCCGTCCCCCTCGACGATGGCGTCCGGCTCTACGGCGAACGACTCGACGTCGGCCCCCGCATCCGACGCCCCAGTGACCATCAGCGACGGAACCTCGACCTGGTGGGTGATGTACTCGCCCTTCACCGTGCTGAACGTGATCAGCTCCAGCGGTGGCACATCGAGTCGCCCCGGAGTGGTCGGGACAAGCACGTTGTCGGCCATGGCGAAGCCCAGGTAGGCCCCGTCCTCCACACGGGCGACCCGCTGTGTCTCCCCTGCATACACAGTGGCGCCGTCGATCGGCGGTGGGCTCCAGGCGAACCCTTCGAGCGTGCCGTCTCCGGCGACCTGGAGGCTCCAGGTGACGGACTGGCCCACAGAGGCCCGCTCCTTGTCGAGAGCGGTCTCGAACACGAACTCCCCGACGAGACCGGTGAATCCCTCTGGCGCCGGCGGCAACGGCGCGACGTGGAGCGTTGCCGGCTGGGTGGCCATCCGCTCCGACCGGGTGTCGAACATGCTGAACACGCCTGGACGGCCGGACCTGAGCTCGACCCGAGCCACCGAGGATGGATGCTCCCGCACTCCTGTCGAGGTGGCGATCAAGGGCAACACACCCCGACTTACGGTGATCGCACCGTCGGGATCCATGATGGTGTACTGCTCGTCGGAGCGACCGCCCTGCTGCGGCTCCCGCAGGCCTTCGAAGTCAGGGAATGCCCACCTGACATCCACCACCCTGCCCCGCGCGCGGGCGTCGTAGGTGTACAGGACGACCTGCCCCTCCCATGCCTCCGCGACATCGAATCCGCCGCGCACCGTGATGGGCGCGGCCTCAGCATCGGGCGCGGAGCGCGGCGTCACGGTGAACCGAACCGACTCCGTGCGAACGGTCTCGCCATCCACGGTCTCGACGGTGACCGGCCCCAGGGTCAACGTGCCCTCGCTCATGGCGCGAACGGCGTACTGGTAGACATAGATGGTCTCGGCGCGTCGCCCGCGCAGCGTCATCCGCTCGCTCTTCCCTTGGTAGGACACCTCCACACCCGCGGCTGGCGGCAGGACCGGCGGCCTCCTGGCGGCGCTCCCCACCAGCACGACCTGGGCCGCCACTGCCTGTCCGACTGCGATAGTGTCCGCGTTCACCGATAGCTGCGCACGAGTCGCCGCAAGGGATTCGGCGCTGGTGAGCATCGCCACGACCGCCACCGCGGCCCTCACCATGGGTGCGAGTCTCCCTGACCGCGGATCACCATCTTGTGGGAGCCCTCCTCGATCCCGTCGAGCAGACGATGAGCCTCACCCTCGGTGATCGAACCCGAGGTCTCGGTAGCGGCACCACCGGCACCCCCGCCCTCCGCATCACCCGGCTCACCATCCGTGGGTTCGGACTGCGAGACGTCCCCTTCGTTGATCTCGCCCTCTGGGGTCTCTCCTGGCTCGCCCGGATCACCGGCCCCCGGATCGTCGGCCTCCGAGCTGCCCTCGCCATCGCTCGGTCCCTCGGACTCGCCGCCCTCACCGCCTCCCTCGGGAGGGGCCTCCTCGCCCTCGCCCCCGCCTTGGTCGCCGGGCTGTTCAGAGGGCTCGGGCGGCGGGGGTGGAGGAGGCTTCGCCGCGCGCCGCGCTTCGATCTCCTGCACCACCAGATCGTGGTTGGTCTTGGCCGGCGAGAACTCCGGGGCGCGCTCGAGAATTCTCTCATATCGGGACGCGGCGTCTTCCAGCCGACCCGCCTGATAATGGGCGTTCGCCGAATTGTACAGCGTCTCTACGTCGCTGCCGCCGCGGATGCGGGAGGCCTCGTCGAACGCCCGCGCTGCCCCCTCGAAGTCCGAGGCGCGGTACCGGGCCGCACCGATCCGGTCGAGCAGGCTGGCGTCACCTGGCTGATGCAGCGCCAGCTCTGTGAGTCGTCGGGCCGCCGCCACATAGTCGCCATTGCGGTACAACCGATCCGCCTCGACCAGCGGATCCGCAGCATGGGCCACGGGCGTGTGGACCCCGCCGAGGAGCACCAGGATGACAGCCGCCGCGCCCCAGCGCCGGCCGCGCCCATCACCGATCCATGCGCCGACCAGCCAGCACAGCACCCCGAACGCCAGCGGCCACTGGTACGCCGTGCGCCACACCTCGCGCTGTTCGGATCGCCGCACCACGGCCTGGAGAGTCCGGCGCATCTCACCTCTGTACAGCCCTACCACGTCATCCGACGACGGCACGGACTGTACGAACGCCCCGCCCGTGATGCGGGCGACCTCCTTGAGCGTATCGAATCGGGGCTCGGACATCACCGTCTCTCCATTCTCCTCGAGGAACCGACCATCCGGAAGGGGAATCGGTGCGGCCGACTCTCCGATACCCACGCCGTACACCACGATGCCGAGCGCCGCACACTCCTCGGCAGCGAGCATGGCGTCCTCCGCGTCGTGCGCCTCGCCGTCGGACAGCACGAGGATCGCCTGGCCGGCACTGTCATCGGCGTTGTCGAGCAGGCCGCGGGCGGATCGCAGCGCTGCGCCGAGCGAGCTGCCCTGCGCCTGGAAGCTCCGCGTGCTGACGTCGTCCACGACCGTGAGGACGGCGGCGTGGTCGGCCGTCAACGGGAGCCGTGGATAGGCCCCTCCCGCGTACAATACCAGCCCCAACCGATCCCCTTCCAGCACCCGGACGAGGTCGTGCAGCTCGCGCTTGGCCCGAACCAGCCGGCTCGGATCCACGTCAGTGGCATCCATGGAGCGGGACAGGTCGAGCGCCACCACGATGTTGGTGCCCCGCGATTCCACGCGCTGGAGCTGCTTGCCAAAGCGGGGCTCGACCAGGGCGACGACGATGGCCGCCAACCCGACCAGCGCCAGCACGTCGCGCGTGGTGCGGCGAACCCGGACCGACCGCGGCAGCACCCGAGCCAGCATGGTCGCGCCGAACACCTGACCCAGCGCTTGGCGGTGCCAGGTACCGGCCCCCACCACGACACCTGCGAGCAGAGCGACGCTCACCAAGGCCAGGAGCCAGAAGGGCTGCGCGAGGCTCATGGTCCCCTCCGCAGCAGCGTGTGACCGAGCAACAACTGCGCCATGAGCAGCAAGAGGCCCGGCGCCGCGAACAGCCGGAACATCTCTTCGTGGTGCACCAGCTCCCGCACCTCGGCCGGAGAGGGCTCTAGCTCGTCGATGGTGGCGTAGATCTGCTCCAGCGAGCGCGAGCTCGTGGCACGGAAGAACCGCCCGTCGGTCGCCTCGGCGATTGCCCGCAGACCCTTCTCGTCCAGCCCGTCGTTACCGAAGAACAGGCCCTTCATGCCGGTCGCCTGTGCGCCCACACCGATTGTGTACACCTTGATGTCGAGCGCCGCCGCAGCCTGGGCTGCCTCCATCGGCTGAACGCGGCCGGCGTTGTTCCGGCCGTCGGTGAGCAGAATCAGGATCTTCGAGGGCGCGTCGAGGTCCTTGAGACGCTTGGCCCCGACCGCGATCGCCGAGCCGATCGCGGTCCCCTGGGCACCGGCCACTCCGATCTCCACGCCCCGAAGCACCTCGAGGAGCGACGCATGGTCCGTCGTGAGCGGCACAAAGGTGAACGCCTCCTCACCAAAGACCACCACCCCGATGCGATCGTTGGGCCGACCCTCGATGAAGTCGCTCACAACGCGCTTCGCGACAGACAGCCGATCCTGCGCC
>JBLFXJ010000003.1:0-68103 GCA_047609825.1 Myxococcota bacterium | reverse complement strand
CTCGAGCATCACGTTCGACAGCGGCTTCGGCGGCGGCACCGGCGGCACGGGCGGCGGCACCGGCGGCACGGGCGGCGGCACGGGCGGCACGGGCGGCGGCACTGGCGGCGGCACTGGCGGCGGCACGGGCGGCACGGGCGGCACGGGCGGCGCCACTGGCACCGCGACCGGCACGGCCACCGGCGGCACCACGGGCACCGACACCGGCGACTCCGCCGGCGGCAAGGACTCGGACTGCGGCTGCAGCTCCACCGGCGGCGTCGGTGGCTGGATGGGCCTGGTCCTGGCGGCTGGCGCGCTCTCGCGTCGTCGTCGGATCGAGGACTGAGGAACGGTCCCATCACTGATGGGATGACGGGCCGAGCGGAATACCGCTCGGCCCGTGTTCGTTCGAACGGTGCCGCTGCGGCGAGCACGTTCCAAACCGACACGCCCTGATGCATCGATCGCATATAGGGTGGCGGTGTTCTGTGGAGGACCCATGCGTTTCATGACTCTCGTTGCCGCGGCAGCGCTCTTTGTCGCTCCGGCTGCTTTTGCTGCTGGCGACAGCGGCACCCGCTTCGACTTCGAAGACAGCGGCGGCACCACGGGCACCGGTGGTCCTGACAGCGGCGCCAGCACCACAGTGCCGGGCGACTCTGGGTCCACCGTCACCGTGGACAGCGGCTTCGGCGGCGGCACTGGCGGCACGGGTGGTACCGGCGGCACTGGCGGCACTGGCGGCACTGGCGGCACTGGCGGCACTGGCGGCACTGGCGGCACTGGCGGCACTGGCGGCACGGGCGGCACGGGCGGCACGGGCGGCACGGGCGGCACGGGCGGCACGGGCGGCGCCACTGGCACCGCGACCGGCGGCACGGCCACCGGCGGCACGACCGACACCGGCGGCGACTCCGCGGGCGGCAAGGACTCGGACTGCGGCTGCAGCTCCACCGGCGGCGTCGGCGGCTGGATGGGTCTGGCGCTGGCGGCTGGCGCGCTCTCGCGTCGCCGTCGGATCGAGGACTGATCCACGGGGCTGACCCTCAGTTGGGCCGAGCGGGCACCCCGCTCGGCCCGCTGTGGTTCGAACCCTGCAGCCCGGGCGAGCGGGCGGGTAGCGGGCGCATTCCGAGGGCCTCGTCAGCGACCGTTCACGCGACCTGCGCCGCTCCCGGCTAGACTGCACGGCGTCAGGAGGCGTCCATGGTCCTGCTCCTCGCTCTTCTCACCGTCGCTCAGGCCGACGATCCGGTCGACACCGGCGATGTCGTCCGGCTCGACGGAACGGAGCCGACCGGGCGCGTGCTGATCAACGAGGTGCTTCCTTCGGTCGGAGGCGCCGACGAGGGGGGTGAGTGGATCGAGATCGTCAACGTCGACGCGATGATCATCGACCTCGCCGGGTGGACGATCGAGCAGGCGAAGAGCTCGTGGGGCGTGGCGTACACCTTCCCGCCCACCCTGCTCGCCCCGGGCGAGTACCTGGTGGTGGGTGGCGCGCTCGTCCCGTCGGCCGACCTGGTGGCCGACGACCTGGACATGGGCAACGCGACGAGCAACGGCGATGGCGTTCGGCTGCTGGATGCCTCGGGTGCCGTGCGCGACACGGTGGTGTACGGCCCGAACAATGAAGATCGACTGGAAGACGACGTCGCTGAGGCGTCATCCCTGGCCCCCAGTCCCCCCGACGACGCCTCCATCGCGCGCCTGCCGGACGCCACCGACACCGATGAGTCGGGCGTCGACTTCACGATCTCGCCGTTGCCCACCCCAGGCGCACCGAACGACGCCGAGGTCGAAGACTGCGGGGCGCGCGCTACCGGCGTCGTGATCAACGAGATCCAGGCCAACCCAGAGGGCAGCGACGAGGGGCTGGAGTGGATCGAGCTGTTCAACGCCGGAGATGTTGCCGAAGATCTCGACGGCTGGGAGATCACCGGCGGCACGCAGCCCGGCGGCAGCCTGATCGTGCTCGAGGGTCTCTCGCTGGGTCCGGGCGAGTTCCTGCTGCTCGGCGGCGAGCTGGTCAGCGAGGCTGATGTGATCCTGGCCTCCTCGCTGGGCAACGCCTCGTCGAACAGCGACGGCCTCGTGCTCGAGGACTGTGCCGGAGTGCCGGCCGACGTGTTCGTCTACGGCGCACCGAACGACGATGGGTGGTGGGATGAATCCGGCGACCTGCTCGACAGCCTGGCCCCGAAACCACAGGAAGGAGCGTCTCTCGCGCGGATTCAGGATGGATACGACACCGATCGCCCTGGCGATGACATCGTGGTGCAGGTCGAGCCCTCCCCGGGCGCGCCGAACCCGATGGTCGAGCCGGTCGTGTGTGAGCCGTCCACCGGCGACGTGGTGCTCAACGAGTTCCTGCCCAACCCGGCGAGCACGGACGCTGGCCTCGAGTTCATCGAGCTGTACAACCGAGGCACCGCTCCAGTGTCGGTGGCCGGCTGGCAGATCGCGTTGGCCACCCAGACCGATGACTACCTCGACATCGACGTCGAGCTGCCAGGTGGAGCCGTGGTGCCGCCGGGCGGGTTCTACGTGATCGGGGGCGAGTTCGTCGAGGAGGCCGACGTCGAGGCGGTGTTCGCCATCGGCAACGGCACGGGTGGCGACGGCGTTCGCCTGTACGACTGCGAGGGGGCCACGGTCGACACGGCGGTGTACGGCGACGACAACGAAGACGGCATGCTGGACGACAGCGATCGCGTGGCCGATCCCTCGCCGCTGCCGGAGGAAGACCGCTCGCTGGCGCGGGAGGTCGACGGCGCGGATGCTGACTTCCCGGACGACTGGGTGGTTGCGGTGCCCACGCCAGGCGCCACCAATGCCCGCGAGGTCGGCTCGCTGCCCGATGAGGAGACCGGCTGCAGCTGCGGCAGCAGCGATCCCACCTCTGCGCCACCTCCCTCGGGCACTCCGGGCAACGCTCCGGGTGAGGGCTGCTCCACGGCCCCAAGCCGGTACCTCGGGCTGGGGTGGGCCGTGGGCCTGCTGGTGCTGCTCCGGCGCAAGCGTTCTTGACGGTGCCCTTGCGAGGGGCGTGGTTCCGTGCGGGGTGAGGTTCGTTACACAGCGCGGATGAATACCCTCATCGCGTGTGTCCTCTCCGCCGTGTTCCTCGCCGCCCCCGCCTTCGCCCAGGACGAAGAAGAGGAGGCCGAGGAGTTCCTGCTCGGCGACCTCGGGGTGAGGGTCGACCTCCCGGAGCACTGGCGCATGACCCGCTGGTCGGACTGGGACCTCAAGGCGCAGGACGACGACGGCCCGATCCTCATGTGGGCCTGGGCGACCGAGCTGCAGACCGAGGTGGGCGAGGACGCTGCCGCTTGGCAGCCCGTATACGACGCCATGATCGAGGCCGAGAAGGGCTTCGACGTGTCCCTCGAGAAGGCCGAGATCCACAGCATCAAGGGCATGGACGCAGCACTGCTCGACTTTAAGTGGAAGGTGGGCAAGTCGAAGCTCGACCTGGACATGTTCGGCGCCACCATCGAGATCGGTGGCAAGAACATGCACATCGCGGCCGCGGCGATCCCGAAGCACTCGGAGCGGGCGGAGGCCGCGCGGTTGGATCTCGTGAAGCGGCTCGAGATCCGGAGCCCGGCGGTGATCACCCCGCCCGATCTGGTGCTCGAGGCCGAGGGCATCGAGAGCCCCATCCCAGCCGGGTGGCGCGAGCCCCAGAAGGAGGAGCTCGGCGCGGCGATGAAGCAGGTGGGCCTGCTCGGCCTGGAGAACCTCGAGCCTTGTTGGGTGGCCATCCGCGCGAAGCCAGCCAATCCAGAACCCGAAGCGCTCGTCACCTGCCAGGGTGGGCTGCTGCTCGGCGTGGTGGACGAGTACAGCTTCGAAGGTGTCGACGCCGTGGTCCGGCAGAAGATGTTCGGCGCCGCGCCGGTGCCCGCCGGCGAGCTGGTCGAGCTGGAGGATCGGGTCGGCTTCCTGTACAAGCCTCGCCCGGGTCTCGTGGTCGGCGTGGTTCCGTATGATCGGGGCGTGGCCCGCACCTGGGCCCTCGGCGATGCGGACGACCCCAGCCTCGAGGCGGCTGTGCGCGAGGTGCTCACCGACTCGTCCTGGTCCGGGCCGCACCCGGCCTCCATTGGCGATCAGGTGGGGTACTACGTGAGCTACCGGCCGTTCTCGCCGTTGGTGCTCGGGCCCGCGGGGCTGCTGGTCGTGCTGGTCGGCGGTGCGGGATTCGTCGGCATGCGCATGATGGGCGGTTCGAAGAACAAGTACGACATGCTCGACGACGAGGGCTGATGGGGATCCTCCACCAGGTACTCGACCGGGTCGACCGCGCCCGCACATCGGGTCGGCTGGCAGTGGTGGTGTTCGACCTCGACTCCACTCTGATCGAGACCGCGCCTCGACACCTCGCGATCCTCCGTGGATTCGTCGATGATGTGTGGTCGCATGACCCGGCGGTGGCCACGGTGGTGGATGGGCTGACCCCCGCCGACTTCCACTGGGCCGTAGGCGGCCCGCTGCGAGAGCGGGGGATCGACGATCCGGCGCTGCACAGCGCGCTGCACCGGTACTGGGGCGAGCGGTTCTTCCACGGCGACTTCCTCGAGCACGACACGGCCGCCCCCGGCGCCGTCAGCTTCGTGCGCGCGGTGGTGGATCGGGGTGGGCTCGCCTACTACCTCACGGCGCGCCAGCTCCCGGACATGGGCCTCGGCACGGTCACGTCGCTCTCCCGACTGGGCTTCCCATACTTCGACGGTCGCACCGTGCTGCACCTCAAGCCCAGCCGGCACCTCGACGACGCCCGGTTCAAGCGGGGAGCGCACGACACCATCGCGGCCCTGAGCGGCGAGGTGGTGGCGACGTTCGAGAACGAGCCCGGGCACTTGAACGGGCTGCTCGAGCGGTTTCCGGCCGCGCTCCACGTGCGCTACGGCCACGTGCACTCGCCCGGCGCGCCAGAGCCTCGGGCGGAGATCCACCACATCGAGACGTTCCGGCTGTAGGCGTTCGCCTGCAGCGGGGCTGGCTCGCCTACAGCTGGGCTGCGACGGCCTCGGCGAACGCCTCGGGGGTTCCGTCGCGTGGCTGCAGGCCGCTGGCGAGCACCGTCTCCACGGCGGTGCGTAGACGATCGGCGGCCGCGGGCTCGTCCAGGTGGTGCAGCATGTGCAGCGCCGGAAGGAGCACGGTGAGCAGATCCGCGTGCCCCGCGGTGTCGGGCGAGCCATGCCCGGCGGTGCACAGGACCGTGCCGTCGTCGCCGATGTTGATCGCTGGAGCGTTGCTCCGGCCGCCGACCAGGCCGGCGACGAGGTCGCCCACGATGTCGCCGAACAGGTTGCCGCACAGCAGCACGTCGAACTTGCTGGGGTCGAGCACGACCCGCATGCACAGCGCGTCGACGATCACGTCGTCCGTCTCGATCTGGGGGTAGCCCTCGGCGATCTCACGCGCGGTCCGAAGGAACAGTCCATCGGACAGCTTCATGATGTTCGCCTTGTGCACGATGGTCACGCGCTTGCGGCCCTGGAGCACGGCCAGCTCGAAGGCATAGCGGGCGATGCGTGCGCAGGCGGCGCGAGTGGTGACCTTCAGGCTCTCGTACACGCCGGGGATCGACTCGTGCTCGAGGTGGGCGTACACATCCTCGGTGGTCTCGCGCACGACGAGCAGGTCGGCGTCGTCGAACCGGCAGGGCAGGCCCTTGAGCGGCCGAGCGGGCCGAAGCTGGGCGAACAACCCGAGGTCGCGCCGGAGCACGACCGAGGGCGGCAGCTCGCCCTCGTCGCGCTTGCCGCGCTGGAATCCCATCAGCGCGCACTTTGTGCGACGCACCGACTCCAGCAGGCTGGTGTGGGTGGAGGAGGGGGTGGGCTCATCCCACGTGATCGACACGCCCGCGCGGTCGATCAGTTGCCGCACCAAGGGCATGAGCTCGGGCCGATCGCCCGGCACCAGGGTGACTTCGTGGTTCACGTCCACTCCTACAGTGCGTCGATGATGGCCTGGGTGAATTCGGCGGTGTCGGCGGTGCCGCCCAGATCGCGCGTGACGTGTGCGCCAGACTCGAGCACCTCGGCCACCGCATCGCGCACGCGGTCAGCCACCTTGCGCTCGCCCATGTACTCCATCATCAGGCAGCCCGAGAGGAGCACCGCGAGGGGGTTGGCGACGCCCCGACCTGCGATGTCGGGGGCGGTTCCGTGCACCGCCTCGAACACCGCGCAGGTGTCGCCTACGTTGGCGCCGGGCACAACGCCCAGCCCGCCCACCAGTCCGGCGCAGATGTCGCTGATGATGTCGCCGTACAGGTTCTCGAGCAGCAGCACATCGAAGCCCGTGGGATCCTGCGCGAGCCGCATGCACACGTCGTCGAGGGCGGCCTCCTCCTGCCCGATGAACGGGTAGTCCTCGCCCACCTTCCAGAAGGCGTCGACGAAGGCGCCATCGGTCAGGGGCAGCACGCCCTTCTTGTGGCAGACGGTGATTTTGCGGCGACCAGCATTCTTCGCGTGCTCGAACGCCCTCTTTGCGATGCGCAGGCCCGCATCCCGGGACGACAGCTTGAGGCTGACGATGGTGCCTGGGGTGACCTCGTGCTCGATGCCGGCGTACAGCCCCTGGGTGTTCTCGCGCAGCACCACCACGTCGACGCCGCTGTATCGGCTGCGCACGCCGGGGAGGGACCGCACCGGGCGCCAGCCCGTGTACAGGTCCATGCCCTGCCGCAGCTGCACATTGGCGCTGCGGTAGCCCTTGCCCTTTGGCGTGGCGAGCGGCCCCTTCAGGCCCACGCGGTTGCGTCGGAGCGACGCGAACACGGCCTCGGGCATCGGGTGGCCATGCGCCTCATAGGCGGCGAGTCCGGCGGGCACGGCCTCCCATTCGACGGGCGCTCCGGCGGCTTCGAGGATGGTGCACGTGGCGCCAGTGACCTCCGGACCGATGCCGTCCCCCTCGATGAGTGTCACGCGGTAGGTCATCCGAGCTCCTGTCATGTGGGAGGGAGCGCCTCCCGCATGGCCTTCGAGGAGGTACACTCCGCCGCCCGGGGGGCCGATGCAGAGGTCGTGGGCGGTAACCGTTGTGGCGTGCGTCGTGCACGTTGGCGGATGTGATTTCGGAGCGGGCTCGGAGCCTGAGATCCGCGCGGAGGTGTTGCCCGTGCAGGCTCCGCCTCCTGTGACGGCTCCCTCTCATCCGAGGCTGGCGTTCGCGCCGCTGGAGCTGGACAGTGCCGCGCTCGAGCCGCGCACCACGTCGATGGCCTGGGTGGGCGGGCAGCCCGTTCGCATCGGCTTCTCGCGGCTCATGAAGGTGGGGCAAGTGATCGGCGGCGCCCGGTTCGGCCAGCTGCTCGATGTCACCGGCGAACCCCTACCGGGCCCGGCCGGGCTGTGCGCCGCGCCAGACTTCAACGGCGTGCTCCCGCGCGCCGGCGGGGCGTGGTGGCTGTCGCAGTTCGAATGCCAGCCCGGAGGGATCGCCCTGACCCGGGTGGAGCATGCTCCCGACGGAGGCCTCACCGCCGTACGCACGGCGCCCGTCTCGTTCGCCAGCGTGAACGGCACGTGGGTGAATTGCGCCGGAGCGGTCACCCCGTGGGGCACCCACCTCGCCACTGAGGAATACGAGCCCGACGCGCGAGGGTTCGAGCCGGGTGCGCACATCGACAAGTACTGGGGCCGCATCCATCAGTACTACAAGGGTGATCCCACCAAGGCCCGCCCGTACCACTACGGCTGGATGCCCGAGCTCACCGTGGCCGACGATGGATCGGTCGCGGTGGCCAAGCACTACGCCATGGGGCGGTTCAGCCACGAGATCGGCGTGGTGATGCCCGACCGGCGCACGGTGTACCTGTCCGACGACGCCCCGACCCACGGCGGCTTGTTCATGTTCGTGGCCGACGAATCAGACGATCTCTCGGCTGGCCACCTGTACGCTGCCCGGTGGCACCAGACCTCCATCGAGCTGGGAGGCAAGGCGACCCTGGCCTGGATCGACCTCGGCCACTCCACCGATCAGGCCATCGCCGCAATGCTCGGCGAGGACCCCAGGTTCAACCAGCTGTTCGACGTGCTCCCGACAGATGGGGACACCTGCACGGCCGGCTCCACCCGGGTGGTCACCGCGTCCCACTCCGAAGCGGAGTGCCTGGTGCTGCGCGACGGCAAGTCCGAGGCCGCCTCCCGGCTCGAGACGCGGAGGTATGCCGCAACCCTCGGCGCTACGACGGAGTTCGTCAAGGCCGAGGGCATGGCGCTCGATGTGGACGCCGGCCGGGTCTACCTGGCGCTGTCGGCCATCGTGGCGTCGGCCACGGGAGCGGGTGAGCCCACCCAGACCGACCACATCATCCTGCCCGAGAACCGCTGCGGCGGGGTGTATGCGCTCGATCTGTCTCCAGGCGCGCAAGACGCCGCAGGCCAGGTGATCGACAGCGCCTTCGTCGCTACCGGGGTCGAGGCGGTGGTGGTGGGACGGCTGGCCGGGAAGATGTGCAGCCCAGACGGCATCGCGAACCCCGACAACCTCGCCTACCTGCCCGGCCACCGGGCGCTGATGATCGCCGAAGACACCCGGGGCCACGACCGCGCTTTGCTGTGGCACTTCGACACCCTGGCCAAGACCCTCACCCCGGTTCATGCGGCACCGCCCAAGGCCGAGGTGACAGGCATCGCCTGGGTGCCGGACCTGGGCGGGCACGGCTACCTGACGATCACCCACCAGACCGACGGCGACCGACCCAGCGAGGTCGGCACCCTCGGGCCCTTTCCCTCGTTGGCACAGGAGTGAGATCGTGGCGGGACCCAGTCGTCGCGACGTGTTGTGGACCGCGGGCCTGACCGCATTGGCGGGCTGCGCCCCTGGCGAGCTCCCCCCGGCCTCCACCCCGCCTCCCACTCCGGAGCCCGCTCCGCCTCCGCCGCCCGCCCCGGCCGTCGCCCCGCATGGTGGGTCGCGCCGCAACGTGATCTTGATCATGGTCGACGATCAGCGCGCGGACGGCTTCGGCCTCGGTGGCCATCCGTTCCTCCAGACCCCGAACCTCGACCGCCTCGGCACCGAGGGGGCCTGGTTCCGCGAAGCCTTCGTCACCACCTCCCTGTGCTGCCCGAGCCGCGCCTCGATGCTCTCGGGGCTGTACGCCCACAGCCATGGCGTCGTGAACAACAAGGCCGAGCTCGCCGACGCGATTCCCACCTGGAACAAGCTCCTGCAGCAGGCCGGCGTGAAGACGGCCTACGTGGGCAAGTGGCACATGGGCGGGCCGTCATCGGCGCCGCGGCCGGGCTGGGACCACTGGGTGTCGTTCCCGGGGCAGGGTCGGTACAACTATCCGGGTGACAAGGGTAGTCCGGAAGAGCGGCAGTTCAACATCAACGGCGAGCTGGTGCCGGTCGAGGGCTACGTGACGGACCTCGTCACCGACCACGCCGTGGACTGGCTGAAGTCGCAGGCCAAGGGCGAACGCTTCGCCATGGTGATCGGGCACAAGGCATGCCATGCGCCGTTCGAGCCCGCCCCACGGCACGCGGACGCGTTCGCCGACGCCCCTGTGCCTGCGCCGCTCCCCGACACCGATGCTGCCTACAAGGGACGCCCCAACTGGCTCCGCCGCATGCGGGAGAGCCTGTTCGGCGCCGAGACCCTGTACAATGGTCGGTGGAAGGAGTTCGCCGACTGGTACCGCGACTACCACCGCACCCTGCTCTCGGTGGACGAGAGTGTGGGGCGACTTCTCGCCACCCTGGAAGAGACCGGCCTCGCGGGCGAGACCCTCATCCTGTACACCAGCGACAACGGGTTCATGACCGGTGAGCGCGGCGTGCTCGACAAGCGCTGCTTCTATGAAGAGTCGATCCGGGTGCCCCTGCTCGCCTGGGCGCCGGGTCTGGTGAGCCCTGGCGCGCGCCCGGAGGGCATGGCGCTGAACATCGATCTGGCGCCTACGATCCTCGATGTGGCAGGGTTTGGCGCGCTTGAGTCGATGCACGGAGCGTCACTGATGCCGCTGCTCGGCGATGGCGATCCCGAGTGGCGTGACGTGTTCCTGTACGAGTACTTCTTCGAGCGGGCCTTCCCCCAGTGCCCCACCGTGCTCGGCGTGCGCACCCGCGAGGCGAAGCTGATCAGCTACCACGGGGTGTGGGAGGTGCCGGAGTTCTACGATCTCCAGGCCGACCCGGGAGAGACAAGTAATCTCCTGCGGGATCCCGCGTTCGCGAAGCGCCGCTCCGCCCTGTGGAAGCGGCTGCGCGGTCAGCTCAAGCGGTACGGCGGCCTGTGGTCACCCGCGTGGGGGGCGGGGATGGTCGACGCGGCGTTCGAAGACGCGGAGTAGGTCACCGGCGACGGACGGGCGCCGGCGTGGCGCTGGGGTTTGCTCCCGCGTACCCCTCCACCCGGCGGATCTCGCGCAGCACCTCGTCGAGGGTGCCGGCCAGGTCGATGGCTGCATACTCCCGGCCCGACAGCTTGACCGTGGCGTCCACGCCCCCGGCCTCGGCCCGTATCGAGCGGTCGATCAAACCCTGGTGTCCGCGAACGTCGGCCTTCAGGCGCTGAACCAGCACGCGGTCGCCGTGATCGCTGGACGCCGCCTCGAGCTTGGTCAAGAACCGGAGCATCGTCGCCGGATGCCAGCCCTCGTCGGCTTCTTCGAGGCCCAGCACCACCCGCGCGATCTCGAGCTCCGTGGGCTCCTCTACGCCTTGCTCATCCAGCACCTTGATGGCGTCCTGCTGCCGGCCCCACCAGTAGATGTCGTCGGCGCCTTCGAGGCTGGTGAGCAGCACCCAGGAGCCGCCGCAGACCACGAGGCCGAAGATCCCGACGATGGACGTGTACCATCCGGCGGTCATCGGGCCGCGCTCCCACACGATCCCGAGGCCGCCGTCGATGGCCTGACCGAAGAACACCGCCTGGAGCACCTCGAAGTCGAACACCAGGGCAGTGACCATCAGCACGGCACCGGCGATGACGACGAGGGCGAACAACGTGCTGCCGATGCGGGCGAGGTCTCGGGAGTGCACGGGCGACGATCCAGAGTGGGCAGGGCGAGAGCATACCCGAATCCCGGTCGGCTTCGGTTACGGAGATGACCCGTCGACCTGCTCGGGGATGCCGAGCCGGTTGATGTGGAACACGATGTCTTCCCGGGTGCCGGTGACCCGGGCCTCGATGGTGGCATCATCGAGGCGGGTGTAGACCAGCTCCAGCTCCTTGTCGCGCGGCAGGGTGACTAGGAAGCTGCCGGCCTGCGGGCAGGGGTCCTGCAGCCGCACCTCCACATCGCTCATCTCCAGGTCCCACACGCCGGACTCGCTGGTCCAGCCGCGGTTGCCGTCGAGGGTGAAGCCGCCCAGCCATCCTGCGTCCGTCTCGAGCACACCCCAGATGTGATCGCCGTCCACGTCCATCGTCTCGTCGGTGGCGAGGTCGGTCCAGGTGTGGGAGGTGACCACGCGCCGGGTCTGATCGCTGCCGCTCCAGGTGACCTGTGCATCGCCATCCACCTGCACATCGCCGTCGGTGAACCCGGTCCAGGTGTGCTCCACCTCCAGGGCGCCCGCGGTGGTGTCGACGATGCCGATGGTGTTCACGCCGGCGTAGGTGTGACCGTTCCACACGCAGGCATCTGCCAGCGTGCCGTAGTCGATGGTGACCAGCGGACCCGCGACCGTGACCGTGGTGCAGTCCGCCTGGCTGCGCCAGAAGTCGGCGAGGGCCTCAGCGGCACTCTCCAGCCGATCCCCGATGGTGACATCGGTGGAGATCTCGATCACCCCGGTGGTCGCTTCTTCGCCTACACCGCTCCGATTCAGCTCACCGATGGCCTCCAGAGCCTCTCCCGTGGTGACGTGCTCGGGTGATGCGCAGGCGGTGAGCGCTGCGATGCCGAGGGCGACGGCCGCGATCCGATGGGTCGGATTCATGAGCTCCTCCAAGAGCAAGGTACAGCGTGTGGGGTTGGACCCGCGAACGGGCTCGACCGGAAACGTCGATCTCAGAGACCGCGCGACCGGTGTCGCTCTTCAATTGCGCTGTCCCTCGGCAGCCGGATCGTGAACTGCGCGCCCTCGCCCGGCTCGCTGTGCGCCTCGATCATCCCACCGTGCGCTTCCACGATCGCGCGCACCAGCGCGAGACCAAGGCCGGTACCTGTGTCGCGCGTCGTGAAGTACCGGACGAAGATCTGGTCGAGGTCCGCCTGGGGGATGCCAGGCCCGTCGTCCGCGACACACACCACCGCCCGGCGCTCTGCGATGGAGCCGGTGATGATCACGCGGCTCTCGGCGAAGCTGGCGGCATTTCCGATGAGGTTGCGGAGCGCGGTCTCCAGGCGCTCGGGCGCAGCCCAGACCCACGCTCCGTCAGGCAGCTGCACGTCGAAGGACAGCCCGCCGAAGCGTGGATCAGCGGTGAGGGGCTCCACGATCGCGCGCACGAGCGCCGCGAGATCCACCGACTCCCGCTCGGTGGCGATCAGGCCGGCCTCGGCGCGCGCCAGGTCGAGGAATCGGTCGATCACCACCTGCATCCGATGTGAGCTGTCTGCCAGCACCCGCGTGAGCCGCTCGCGTCGGCGACCCTCCAGCGGACGGTCCGCAGCCATCGCTTCGGCAGCCGCGCGCACGGCCGCCACGGGGTTCTTCAGCTCGTGCGCGAGGTCCGCGGCGAACGATTCGTTTGCCCGGTTCCGCGCGTCGAGGGCGGCGAGCAGCTGGTTGAACGCGCGCGCCAGGTCGCCCAGCTCGTCGGCGCGGTCGAGCACCACCGGCTTTGTCGACACCCGCCCGCGGGTGCGCTCCACCACCTGGTCGCGGAGGTGCTCGATGGGTCCCACCATGCGCCAGCCGAGCCACAGGCTGAGCAGCACGCCCACGCCGAGGACCACGAGCATCACCGCGGTGAGCGGGTAGCGGTCCTCGTACAGGGACTTGATCAGGCGGGCCGAGGTGCGCTGCACGTGAACGACCCGACCGTCGGGCAGGGAGGCGGCGGCGGCGCAGACGAGCATCCAGCCCGCATCGCTCACGCTGCAGCGCTGGGCGACGCCGTCAGCGCGGGCCCTGACCACCTCCGGGCGGGTGTGCAGGGTGGGGAGGGTGGCGTCGACCCGGCGGGGATCGGGGCGGCCCTCTGGCCCGTAGAACGGGTTTGATACCGGGGCATGCCACGGGTCGTCCGGCTCCCCATCCGCGTCCTGCATGACCTGTGAACCGTCGAGCAGGCGCACCCTTGCGCGGTGGGTACTGGCCACGAGGTCGAGGGTGTCGGGCGCGTCAGCAACCGCCAGGGCGAGGGCGGCCAGCTCGAGGGCCTGCCGGTCGACCTGGCTGGCCTCGTCGAACCCGGCGGACCACACCCAGACCACGGGCAGCACGATCACCGCGACGACCACTGCGAGTGCTCTGAACCGCAGCGAGCGTGGGCGGAGTGTCTTCAGCCGTGCCAACGGTACCCGGCGCCGATCACGGTCTCGATCCCGGCGAAGGTGTCGTCGATCCGCTCGATGGATCGCCGAAGACGCCGGATGTAGGTGTCGATCAGTCGCTCGGCCACGACGGAATCGTCGCCGCGGATGCGCTCGAGGAGCAGCTCACGGCTGTACACCACGCCAGGGCGGCCGGCGAGGACCTGGAGCAAGCGGAACTCGGTCACGGTGGTGCGGAAGGTGGTGCCGCGCCAGCTGGCCTCCATCCGCTCGCTGTCGAGGCGGAGCATGCCCACCTCGATCGCCCGTGCATCCTGGCTCGCCCGGGCCTGTTCACGGCGGAGCAGGGCGGTGATCCGTGCGAGCAGCACCCGCGTGCTGAACGGCTTGGTCACGTAGTCGTCGGCGCCGAGCTCGAGGCCGAGGGCCTCGTCGATCTCACCATCCCGCGCGGTGAGCAGGATGATCGGCACGGCGTTGCCGCTGTCGCGGATCCGCCTGCACAGCGAGAACCCGTCGAGCCCGGGCATGTTCACGTCGCTGACTACGAGGTCGGGCTCGAGCGCGGCGACCCGCCGCTCCCCCACGATCCCGTCGGGCGCGGTGAGCGCATCATGCCCTGCGTCTTCCAGCGCCATGGCGAGCATGTCGCGGACGCTGCGGTCGTCGTCGATGATCAGGATCGTCGCCATCGCCCCTGTCTAACAGGTTGCTGGGGCGTCCTCGGCGAGCGGTCCGCTGCCGGGTTGTCGGGCCCCGAGACGCGGACGTCCGGCAGCCTTCGACTTTTCTGTGCGAGGACGGTGTAAGACAGGGGCACCGTCTTCCGTTCGGCCGGCGAGACGAACGGAGGTCCCATGCTGTTGCTCCTCTCCCTGCTGGCTTGCGAGCCTTTGGACGCTGCTCTCGATGCGCCGGTGGTGTCGGTCGAGACGACGCCGGCGGCCACGACTGCGGCGGCTCCTGTCGCCCCCGCTCGGCCGCGCCGGGTGGCGCTGCCGGTCGGCGAGCCCATCGTGCGCGACTGTTTCGGCGGCCGGGGGCGCAACACTGTCGGTAGCCGCACCCAGAGCCCCGCGGGGAATGTCGCGGGCCCTCGCGGTGGCGGAGCCGCTCCGCCATCCCGCCCCAGCCCTCGCCCCAAGCCACGCCCGTCTCCTCCTCCTCCTCCGTCTCCCTCTCTTTCGCCGGTGGCCAGCGCCCCGGCGACCACCGCCCCGGCGGCGGTCACCGAGTCGAAGTCAGTGGCGATGCCGGAGGCCGAGCCCATGCCTCAGGCCGAGCCCACGCCGGTCGCCCCGGAGCTTGCCGCCCGACGCAGCGTCGACAAGAAGGCCAAGGACCTCAGCAAGACACTCGGCGAGACAGCCTCGAGCGGCGATTCGAGCGGGGTGGGCGGGCTGGTCGGCGGCGACTTCGGCAATGCAGGCGGGACCAAGGTCGGCGCTGCCCTCGAGGCGATGGGGTACGTCACGGACGCGCCCGATGATGATGCGCTCGCCGATGCCTCGGTCAACCTGCCGCGGAAGGGCGTGGAAGACCTGGACGAGGAGGAGATCGATCAGATGGCCGAGCATCGAGGGCCGACTATGGACTGGGGGGCCACGGTGTACCTGTCCAATGACGACTCGATGAGCCTGGCCAGCGCGCAGCGGGTGATCCACGCAGCGCAGAACCGCCTGTCGCTGTCGCCGCGCGACATCCGCCCCCACGAGCTGCTCAACTACTTCAACTTCGACACGGCGGAGGTGCCTGCCAGCGAGACGTTCTCGCTCCAGGGCTCAGCGGTGCTGGAGGACGACACCTTCTCGCTGGCGCTGGCGGTGAAGGGTGCGACGCCCGAGCGCCAGGCCCTCGACCTCTCCTTGGTGATCGACCGGTCGTGCTCGATGGAGGCCGAGGGGCGGATGTCGTACACCCGTCGGGGCCTCGAGGTCATGACGGAGCAGCTGGAGCGCGGCGATCGGATCGACGTTGTGCTGTTCGACTCGGGCGTGTGCACGCCGCTCGAGAACTACGTGGTCGGGCGCGACGATCCGGCACTTCTGGCCGACACCATCGCGTCGATCCAGCCCACGAGCTCCACCAACCTCGACGCGGGCCTGCGCGAGGCCTGGCGGATCCACTCCGGGCGGGACGCCAGGGATGTGCACGGGCGAAACCGCAGGGTGATGCTCCTCACCGACGCGATGTTGAACACCGGCAACATCAACGAGGATCTGGTGTCCGAGGTCGGCCGTCAGTTCGAGTCCAACGGCATCCGGATGACCGGGGTTGGGGTCGGGCGCGAGTTCAACGACACGATGCTCGACAAGCTCACTGAGAAGGGCAAGGGCGCCTACGTCTACCTGGGCTCGGAGGCCGTGGTGGATCGCGTGTTCGGACCTGGGTTCCCGAGCTTGGTGCAGACCATCGCGCACGACGTTCGGTTCTCGCTGGAGCTTCCCTCCTCCCTGGCCATGGAGCGGTTCTATGGGGAGGAGAGCAGCACCGATCCCGAAGACGTGATGCCGATCAACTACTACGCGGGCACCTCGCAGCTCTTCCTGCAGGACCTTCGCGCTCGCGACCTCGACCCGCGGGATCCGATCGTGGTGAATGTGGCCTGGCGCGATGCGACCACCGGTGAGCCCGACTCCCTGAAGTGGAAGACCAGCGTAGGTGCGCTGCTCGACGGCGACAGCCGCAACGTGCACAAGGCGCGGGCGCTCATCGCGTGGTCGGATGTGCTGCTCGCACGGGCACTCGGAAGCAATGGCTGTGCGGAGCCGCTCGAGTCCTACGTGCGCGCTGCACGGCAGGTGGCCGACGATGCAGAGCTGGCCTTCGTCGACCGGCTCACCGAGGGCATGTGCGGGGTGGCGCTGGCTACCGTGGCTCCCCCGGGCGTCGCGTACAAGGTGCGGGTCGACAGCGACACCCCGATTGCGGGCGTGGCGCTGGCCTGCGGGCGCAGCCACAGCCGCCTCCGCCTGTCGGGCGGTGACACGGTCGCCCGGTTCGACGACGCGGTCGCCGGAGCGTGCACGCTGGTGCTCGAGGGCGCGGTCGCGATGGAGGTGGCGGTGGATGTGCCGAGCACCGGCGGAGACGTGCGGTGCGTGGTCCGCGGGGGGCGCGCCAGCTGCGGCTGACGCCCGATCCTGGCCCTGAACGAGAGACGGCCGGCTCCTATGGAGCCGGCCGTCAAACATTCAAAAAGGGGAAACAGCGAACGGCCGAAGACGAACACGGGTTGGTGGGGTCGCCGGGTGGTTGATGGTTCGGCGTCTGCGCGTCGCAACAACGGCCGTCGCTGTCTGTTCTGAAGGTAGAAGGCGGGTGTTGCTGCCGCGTTGCAAGGTGGGGGCTGGCGCATATGTCATGGTCGGCACATCAGGGATATGCTCGACTTTGGATGTAGTGCTCCCTGCGCTTCGGGGATCACCCCGGTGGCGCGCGGTCCATTCCCAAGTGCGGGATTCCGTCCTCGAGGTACCCCGGTCCAACTTGCTCGAACCCGAGCGAGCGGTAGAATTCCACCAGGTATGCCTGCGCAGACACGTGGATGGTACCGGGCCAGCGGGCCGTGGCCTCGGTGATGGCCACGCGCATCAGCTCCCGCCCCACCCCGGTGCCGCGGCCGGCCTGGGCGACGACAACGCGGCCGATGCTCACCGAGCTGGTCGGATCCGCGGGTGGCACCACGCGGGCGTGGGCGATCAGGGTCTCCCCGGCCTGCCCCAGGATGTGCAGGCAGTCCGGATCGCGGCCGTCGATGTCCTGGTAGGCGCAGTCCTGCTCCACCACGAACACCTCCGCGCGCAGGCGCAGCACGTCGTGCAGCTCACGGGTGGTGAGCGCGTCGAACGGCACGCACCTCCAGGTCAAGCCTCCCTGCGCGCCCGCTGATCCCGTACGGCGTCGATCTGGTCCTGTGTCCACTCGGTGAGCTCCTCGTCGGCGCCGCTTACCATCTGCCAGTCCAGCGCGTGTCGCAGCACGGCCTCGGCCTCGGCGAACCGGTCGAGGGAGGCGTAGCACGTGCCCAGGCGGAGATTCGCTGCGGCTTGGATGGGATCGGCGCCCGCCTGGCCCGCCGCCTCTACCGCGCGAACCAACGGCGCGACGGCGTCTTGGGGATGGCCAGCCGCCGTGAGCAGGTCGCCGAGGTTGCACAGCGCCTCGCCGAGCACCGCGAGGTCGTCGTGGTCCTCGGCGGCCTGCACGGCCTCTTTGGCAACTGCGACCGCGTCATCGGTGCGCTCGACCGCGTGCAGTCCGCGCAGCACCAGCTCGCGCAAGGCCCGGGTAGGCGGTCCATTCGAGCCGTGCACGGACACCATGGCGGGCAGGCCGTGCAGGCCGAGGTCGGCGGCGGCCTCGGGTCGGTCGGTGAGCAGGAGGCGCCGGACGCGCTCGGCCAGCGCCCGCACGCCCGCTTCGTTCGCGTCATACACGTCGGCGCTGCGGATGCTCCGCGCCCGGATGCGCGCTTCGAGCGCCTGCTCCGTGTCTTCAGCCGCCTCGAGTCGCTCGGCCACCAGGTCGTAGGCATCGGCCACCAGCGGGTGCCACTCCCCATACGCCCCTCGGTAGGCCCCCAGCGCGAACAGCGCGCTGGACGCCGCCTCTACGATGCGCCCGCCTGCCGCCTGCATCCGGGCGAGCGCCGCCATCTCTGCGCCGTGTCGCTCGGCATCTCCCGTCGCCCCCACGAGGCTGGCGGCCTGCTCCTGGTGCGTGATGCCCTCCTCGAACCGGCCGAGCGCGCGACACACCCGCGCTGAGCCGCCGTGGGTGTCGATCAACGCGATGTGCTCAGGGCCGGGGTGCGCCATCGCGAGCCGCATGGTGTTCTGCAACACCCGGTGCGCGCGCTGGGCCTCGCCGGTGGCGATCGCGGCGTCGGCCCAAGCCACTTGTGCCCGCACGGCCTCCGGGCTGGTCGGCCCGTGCAGCCGCCCGACGAGATCGAACGCCTGGGTGCGCAGCGCCACCGCGGCCGGCGCGTCCCCGAGCTCGAGGCTCACCTCGGCCAGCGCTTCGATGATGGGGAGGCTGGTGGCGTCGAGGCGGTGAACGAGCCGCTTGTGCAGGTTGAGGGCCTGGGCCAGCAGCTGGTGCTGGCCCTCGGGGTCACCGATCTGGCCGCGTCCCAGCGCCTCCGCGGTGAGTCTGTGCCCCTCTACGATGGCGAAGTCCTGGGTCTTGCGCGCATCTCGTACCCGAGAGAGCCACCTGGACACCTCCTCGCCATGGAGCGCGTGCACCCGCTCCACCGAGGCGGCGATCCGCGGCACGGCGAGCTGCTCCACCCAACTACGCGCTCCACCTTCGTGCAACAAGATCACTCGCCGTCCGGACAGCTTCGGCATCGTGTGGATTCGGGTGTCGGCGTCCAGCGAATGCCGCTCGTCGAGGAATCCCTCGAACGTGAGGGCTGACCATGAGAACGCCCGCCAGACGGGCGCCACGGTCGCGCTGGGTGGCACGGGCTCGGTGCCGGATGCGCGCCCCACATCTTCGTCGGGTGGTCGCTCGCCGGGCAGATCCGCCACCCGCGGGCCGCACAGCGCATCGGCGAGCAGCACCAGCAGCTGCTGCACATGCAGCACGCGTGTCATGCGCACCTGGAAACCGCGCTCCAGGGAAGGATGGAGGATCACCACGTCGGGGTCGTCAACGGTGCTGAGCAGGTCGCGGAGGGGCGGCAGCGAGGGGTGGCGGACGATGGAGTCGGTGAGGATCTGTCGGAGTTGGCTGGCGTGGGCGCGGTCCAGGCTCGATGGATCCGCGGTGAGCAAGGTGGTGAGTCCAACACAGCACGGATCCAGCGCGTCGTACGCCGCAAACGCCTTCGGGAGGCGGCGGGCGGCGTGCTGCCGCGCGGACACGGGGAGGGCGTGGAGTGACGAGCCGAAGGTGTTCAGGAACCGGGAGTATGGACGCGCGGCGCGGAGGAGGGTGAGCAGCTGGACCGCCACCTCCTCCCACCGATCGCTGGTCTCGCCAGCCGCCACCACCGCGCCCAGGCCTCCGGCGACCCAACCCGGCAAGGCGGTGTTCAGCGACGCGTGCAGCCGGTCCCGCACCTGCGTCCTGCCCGCCGGGTCGTCGCTGCGCTCGAGCAGCCAGGTGAGCGTGCGCAGGGCGTGCCGGGCCTTGGTGGGGTCGATGGTGGTCGCCAGGCTCTCGGCAGCATCACCGAGGGTGAGCCAGCGCGGCGACTCGTCGCCGTCGATCCGGGCCATGGCCCAGGCCAGCTCGCCTTGGGAGCCCGCCGTGTCGCCGCGCAGCATGAGGCATCGGGCGTAGGCGAGATGGGTCGGGGCCAGCTGTGCTGGCGTGTCGGGGAACAGCGCGAGGCGCACCTGCAGCGCCCGGGTGGCCACACCGTGCACCTCGTCGTGTCGGCCCAGCCTGGCCAGCCGCTCGGCGAGATCTTCCAGGGTGATCGCCAGGGTCTCGTCGAGCTGGTCGGCCGCTTCGAGTCGGGCGGCCGCCTCCTGCAGGCAGTGCATCGACTCCACCACGCGCCCGGCGCGGTCGAGCACCTCGGCCTGCTCGAGCAGCAGGGCTGCATCCTCGGACGCTGAGGCCGCGCTCCGACGTGCCTCCTGCAGCGCCTGGATCGCGTCGCCGAGCATGCCCGCGTGCACGTACACCACGGCGGCGCGTCGGTACGACTCGATGGCCGCGCGCGCGTCCGTCCTGGTCGCGATGCGCGCGCTCTGGCGCAGTGCTCCTGCGGCCTCCGTCAAGTCGCTCTGACGCCAGGCAAAGTTCGCATAGGTGTCGAGCGCTCTGCGTCGGGCAACGGAGTTGTCGGCCACTGCGATGGCCCGCTGGAGCAAGGCCCTGGCCTGCGCGGGGTCGTCGTCGGTTGCGTGTTCGACACCCAGCGCCAGTAGAGCGGAGGTGAGGGCGGCGTGCTCCGGTCCGAGGATCGCCTCGGCGCGCTCGATGGCGCGCTCGAGTCGCGAGCGCGCATCGGGGTGCGCCCGCTCCGAGAGCAGCACTGCGTACTCGAGGGAGAGCTCGGCCACCGCCGTCGGCTCCGCGTTCCCCGTGAGGCCGTCCAGGGCCGCCGCGAACGCGCGTGCGGCCGCCTCGTGGTCGCCAGCTCGCCGGGCCACACGGGCATGGGACCACGCAGCACGCCAGTTCATGGGGTCACGTCCTCGGAGCAGAGGTGTCGGTCTCCGCCGCTCACGGCGTCGCCGTCGGCACGCGGCGGTATCGTACGGCCCAGGTGACATCATCAGGCAGCCACCGGCTCTGGATGGTGCGCTCCACCACGAGGTGGTCGTTGCCGTCCACCCGCCACAAGCTGTGCTGGGCCCCGTGGCGCCCAACGGCGTTCAGCTCGAGGGTGTTGGCCGTGGCGAGCGCGCGGAACTCCACGGTCCGCCCATCCTCGAGCTGCAGGTCCACCGGGCTGCCATCGGTCGGCACGACCAGCGGGGCGCGTCCGCGACACTGCAGGCTCACCTGTCGGGCGTCCACCTCTGTGGCCCAGCCATCGCAGCTCCACACGGCGCTGGTCAGGCGGGGTCTCACCAGTGCGCGGAAGAGGATGGGCACCCTCCGAAGCGCAACGTCGACCGCCGCTGCGTGCCGATCCTCGACCGCGCCCCAGGGTTCGTCCACTTCGAACGCGCCGACGCGAAGATCGGCGGCGAGCGAGGCGGTGAGCAGGACGGCGTGGAGCGAGAGCATCGGATCAGGTCTCTGGGGCGGCCGGATCGTTTCGGCGGTACCGGAGCTGGGCTTCGGGTCAGCGCTTCCGACGCCCGCGGGCGGGCTCTGGGTCGGGGGCCGCCGCGTCGGTCGGTGTGGGGGGCGTGTCCAGGGCCGGGGTGTCGGCGGGCACATCCCATGGATTGTCTTGCCCCACGGTGCTCCCTTGCTCGGGGGCGGGCCCCGGCGCGGGCGAGGGGGCTGGGCGTGGCCGTGGGCGGGCGTCGACCAGGCCGGCCGAGGGGGCGGCGTCGGCCTCCAGCTCATCCATCGGGGACGGATCGGGCGCGTTGTGGGCCTCTCCCAGCGGATCGCGGACGGGCACGTGCGGGGTCTCTTGGACCGGCGCCTCCACAGGGATCGGTGGCGGACCCTGGAGTGAGCCCCTGGTGAGCCAGGATGCAGCTCCCAGGCCCGCGATGGCGGCGGCCGCGACCCCGATGGCGCTGAGCAGCGCGATGACCCATACCGCCACGAGCATCACGCCCCGGCGAGACCTGCGGGGGGGGTCCAGCTCGAGGAGGGGCGCATTGGTCGGGGCCTGACGGCGGCGCTTGGGTGGCGCTCCCTTACGGTGCGAGCGGGATGTGACGCCCATCTGACGTGCGGACAGGTACACCGGCGCGGCCCGCTTCGGCTTTGGCTTGGGCTTCGCTGGCGGAGGGACCGCTTCGGGCTCCGAACCTGAAGGCTCCTCGGCGGGCTGGACGGCCTGGGGTGGGGGCTCGGCGGCAGCGGACGGGGGCTCTGACGAACCTGCCGCATCTGCGGGGGCCTGGTCAGCGGCTGTCACGTCGGGGTTCTCGTGCGATGCCGGACGGGGCTCGCCTCCACCGGGGGGAGGGAGGGCGATCGGCGACGCCGGCACCTGGCTCTCACGTGGAGATGGGGCGTGCCCATCCGATCCGCGCGCGCTGTCCACCGCGGCGGCGGGCGGGGAGATCCGGGACGATCCGGTCGGTGTCGCGTTCGCCGTAGCGGCGGATGAATGCGTGGAACTCCTCTCGGGGGCCGGTGGGGCTTCGAGTGGGTCGGCCCAGGGCTCGGGCTCGGGTTGCGGAGGGGTAGATCGCACGATCCTGCACCTATCCTGTAGCCTGCGATCGCGGCCGCCTGCAGTCAGGGTCGCGCGGCCGTCCTGGAGGTTCCGACGTGGCGCGAATCGAGGTGGTGCGTCAAGGAAGCGTCGTTCATGTGCACCATGTGGGTGGACAGCCGGTGACTCTCGGTCGGGCTCCGACCAACGTGCTGGCGTTCGCAGACGCGCGGGTGAGCTCCCACCACGCCGTCATCGCCCTCGAGGGTGACGAGCTCGCGCTCACGGACCTGCGCAGCACCAACGGCACCACGCTCGATGGTGCGCCCGTCACCGGCAGGGTGCCGCTGCGCGACGGCGCAGTCGTGGTGCTCGGCGGACAGGTGGTGCTGCATGTTCGCGCCACGGCCGAGCCCGTGGCGCACTGGTCACCGGTGCTGATCGACCAGTCCACGGGCCTCAAGCACCGCCTGCAGGCAGATCGGGTGCACCTGGGCTCGGCGCCGGACTGCGACGTCGTGGTGGACGGGGCGCCGCCCTCGCTGGCTACGCTGCTCCTGTACCTGGACGGCCCCATCTGGATCGAGGCCGGTGATGCGTCGTTCGAGGTCCGCCCGGGCGAGCCGTTCGAGCTGGGTGGGCGAACCTGGCTTGTGCCCACCGGCGACCACGGCGCCACGCGCACGGAGGAGCTCCGGCTCTCGGAGTACCCCTACCGTCTGGCGGTCTCGCTGGAGGGGGGGCCGGGTCCCGTCGCACGGATCACCCACCTGCACACGGGCGCGACGCACGTGGTCGGGTCTGCGAACCGGGCGGTGCTGCTGTACGTGCTCGCGCGACAGCTCGACGCGGACCGGCGCGCGGGTGTGGCGCCGGATCGCGCGGGGTGGTGCCCAGACGGCGAGCTCCGCTCGGGCATCTGGGGCATCCTCCAGCGCACCATGAACCCGAACAACCTCCAGGTGCTGATCCGCCGCGTGCGGCTGGAGCTACAAGAAGACAGCTTCGACGGGTGGTGTGTGGAGAAGCGGTCCGGCCACACCCGTGTGCGGGTGGACCAGGTCGCGCTCGACTGAACCGCAGGCTGTCACGGGTGCGAGGGACAGGTGAACCACGCCCCGCGGCCAGCGCGCGCACGGTGCCACCCCTCGCAAGGGCGCCGTATCCGTCCCGTCCACCCGAGCAAGGTTGCCGGTTCTCCCTGGCCAAACCGAGGTTAGGCGGGTCGTCGGATTGGCGGTTGATACTCGTCCGGGCGTGCGCTAGCGTGCCGGGTCCAGAGTCAGTTTGGCGGAGTGTGCATGCAGCCCGTGGTCAACTTCACTCGTGTCGCGCTGGTGGTCGTCCTCGCGTCGACCTTCGCGTGCCGGGCGAACAACAACGACAAAGACGTCGACACTTCGGAGGCGAACTCGCCCCCGCAGCCAGCGTCCGGTATCGCTGTCGTCACTGACGAAGACGCGAGTTCCGTCATCAATTTGTCTGCGACCGACGCAGATAACGACCCGCTCGAGTTCGGCATCGCCGTCCGGCCGGAGCACGGGACCCTCTCGCCGGAGGTCCCTGGACGCCAGTCCCAGGTCACCTACACGCCCGACCCCGACTTCAACGGTGAAGACAGCTTCTCGTTCACGGTCTCCGACGGCGTCGACACCTCCTCGCCCGAGCAAGTGGCGATCACGGTCGCGCCGGTCAACGATCCGCCGAACACCGGTGCGCCCATCCTCGCCGAGACCCAGGAAGGGCGGCCGGTCGTCGTGCGGCTCACCGCCACCGACATCGACGACGTCGACCTCACCTTCCGCGACCGGCGGCAGCCGCTGAACGGCACCCTCGACACCAGCGCGCTCCCCGACGTGACCTACACCCCGAACGAGAACTTCGCGGGCGAGGACACCTTCACCTACCTCGCGAGCGACGGCCTGCTCGATAGCCCCGAGGGCACGGTCATCATCACCGTGCTCGACCTCAACGACGCCCCCGTCGGCACCGACGACTTCTACGAGACTGATGAGGATCGTGCGTTGGTGGTCGGCGCGCCAGGCGTGTTGGGCAACGACACCGACATCGACTTCGACAGCCTCACGGCCCGCAAGCTCACCGATCCCAGCCACGGCACGGTCGAGCTCAACACTGACGGATCGTTCACCTTCACCCCGGGCCCGAACGAGACGAGCGACGTGTCGTTCACCTACGTGGCGAGCGATGGCGTGGAAGACTCCGAGCCCATCACCGTCACCGTCGAGCTCGACAGCATCAACGACCGGCCCATCGGGGTGGTGGATGAGTACGAGCTGTCCGAAGACGATGTGGGCTACGTCTCGGCGTTCTCCGTCTTGGTGAACGACGAGCTGGCGGAGATCGACGGCGATCCGCTGCTCGCGATCCTCGGCACCACCACCTCCAACGGCGCACTGGCGCTGTTCGAGGACGGCACCTTCACTTACACGCCCAACCCCAACTTCAACGGCGTCGACACCTTCACGTACCAGGCCACTGACGGCCCATCGGTCTCCGACCGCACCACGGTCACGCTCCGTGTGTTGCCCGAGAACGATGCCCCGGTCGCTGTCCGCGACAACTACAGCACCGCGGAAGACACGGTCCTCGTTCGCGGCTTCGGCGACGGACTGCTCGCCAATGACTCCGACGTGGACCTCGACGAGCTGTCCGTGGTGGTCGTCGACCTTCCGTCCTTCGGTGGGGTGGTGGTCGACCCGGATGATGGCAGCTTCACCTACACGCCAGAGCCCGACTTCAACGGCGTCGACACCTTCACCTACCAGGCGGAGGATCCTTCCGGCGCACGGTCCGCGGTCACTGCGGTCAACATCACGGTCGACCCGCGGAACGACCCCCCGACCGCCGATGACGACTCCTTCGACGGATTCGAGGACGTGCCCCTCGTCGTCCTGCCCCCCGGCGTGATCGACGGCGACTCCGACCTCGATGGCGACGTGATCACCGCACTGCAGGTGGCGCCGCCGGTCAACGGCGTGCTCGACCTCGATGGCGACGGCTCCTTCACCTACACCCCGTTCCTCAACTTCAACGGGGTGGACAGCTTCACCTACCAGGTGACGGACGGGCGCCTGCAGAGCAGCGTCGCCACGGTCACGCTGAACATCGCAGACACCAACGATGCCCCCGAGCCGCTGGACGACGTAGCCGAGGTGGACGAAGACGCGGTTCTGGTCGTCGGCGCCCCGGGCATCCTCGGCAACGACACCGACCGCGACCTCAACGAGATCATCGTCCACGACGTGGTCGACGAGCCCGAGCACGGGTCCCTCAGCTGGGCCGCCGACGGCAGCTACCGCTACGAGCCCGACGACGACTACAACGGCCCCGATGGGTTCACCTACCTGGTCCGTGACGAAGAAGGCGCGATCTCGGAGGATGTGGCCACGGTGTCCATCACCGTCGTGCCCACCAACGACGTGCCGGTCGTCGTGGACGATGAGTACGAGACCGACGAGGACCTCCCGCTCGCCGTGGCCACCCGCGATGGCGTGCGGGACAACCTGCTCACCGGCGACTTCGACATCGACGGCGACCCGCTGGTCGTCGAGCTTGTGGCCAGTGCGTCGCTCGGTGCGCTCACGCTCCGCGCCGATGGCTCGTTCAACTACTCCGCAGCACCCAACGTCAACGGCGTGGATGGGTTCACCTACCGGGTGTTCGACGGCTCGGCCTACTCCGCCGTGGCGTCGGTCACCATCGTCGTGAACCCGGTGAACGACCGCCCCGTGGCCGTGGCCGACGTATACGCCACCCGCGAGGACGTGGCCCTGGTGCCCGATCCGCTGCGCAACCTGCTGGCGAACGACAGCGACATCGATGGCGACGCCCTCGCGCCGCGCCTCACGGTGCCGGCCGGCAACGGCGTCGCGGTCATCGAGCCCGACGGCCGGTTCACCTACACGCCGTCCCCCGGATTCAACGGGTTGGACACCTTCACCTACGTGGTGAACGACGGCCGCATCGACTCCCTCCCCGCCGTGGTGAGCGTGAACGTCGGCATCGAGAACGATGCGCCCATCGCGGTGGACGATGCACTCGACGCCATCGAAGACACCGATCTGGTCGTCGGTCCGCCCGGCGTGTTGGGCAACGACAGCGACCCCGACGATCCCGGCGCCGTGCCTGGCGTGGACATCACCGCCCAGCTCAACGTGCCGCCAGCCCATGGCTTGCTGGTCGGGGGCCTGCTCGCCGACGGTAGCTTCACCTACCGCCCAGACCCCGACTTCAACGGCCCCGACTCGTTCACCTACTTCGCGTTCGACGGAGTGGAGTTCTCTGGGGTCGCCACGGTCGCCATCAACGTGGCGCAGCGCAACGACGGCCCGGTCGCCGATGCTGATGCGTACAGCGTGGCCGAGGACACCCGGCTCGACGTGACCGACCCCGCTGAGGGCGTGCTCGCGGGCGACACCGACATCGATCTCGCCGACCCCGACGTGCCAGGCGACCGCGACGACGTGCTCGAGCTGATCGCGGTGCTGGTGGATTCGCCGCTCCACGATGCGGCCTTCGACCTGAACGACGACGGCACGTTCACCTATCTCCCAGACCCCGACTACAACGGCGTCGACACCTTCACGTACCGGGCCCAGGACCCTAGCGGCACCGTGTCCGCACCAGCCACGGTCACCATCACCGTCACGCCGCAGAACGATGCGCCGGTCGCTGGGCCGGATGGCCCGTACGTGGTCGACGAAGACACCTCGCTGGTCGTCGACGCGCCGGGCTTGTTGGTCAACGACTCCGACGTGGACATGGATGGCCTCGCGGTCGACCTCGAGACGCCGGCGAGCAACGGCAGCGTGCTGCTCTCGGGTGATGGCTCCTTCGTGTACACCCCGAATCGGAACTTCAACGGGGTCGACTTCTTCGAGTACGTGGCCACGGATGGGCGCGCGCTCTCCACGCCTACCCTGGTCACGATCAACGTACTGCCGGTCAACGACCGCCCCGTGGCGCTGAGCGACGCCTACGTCACGGACGAAGATGTGGCGCTGCTCATCGACCCACCGGGTGTGTTGAGCAACGACAGCGACATCGACTTCGACGCCCTGTCGTCGTTCGTGGTGCTGCCCCCGGTCTCCGGCGCGCTCAGCCTGGACTCGGATGGCGGGCTCCTCTACACGCCGGACCTCGACTTCGTCGGCGACGACTTCTTCACCTACGTCGCGTCGGATGGCGTGCTCGACTCGGACCCGGCCACCGTCTTCATCACGGTCGAGCCCGCGAACGACGCGCCGATCGGCGTGGATGACGGGCCGTACATCTTCGACGAAGACACCACCTTCGTCGCCGGCCTGGTCAACGGCGTGCTCCGCAACGACAGCGACGTGGACGAGGATCCGCTCACCGCGATCGGAGTGGGCGCGCCTACCAACGCGCTGGAGTTCGAACTCCGGGCCGACGGCACCTTCACCTACACGCCGAACGTCGACTTCGTCGGGATCGACACGTTCACCTACCGCGCCACCGACGGCCTGCTGAACAGCGCCATCACCACCGTCACCCTCGACGTGCAGCCGATCAACGACGCCCCGGTCGGCGTGGCCGACCTGTACTTCGCGTCGGAAGACACCACGCTGGAGCGCGACGCGCTGGCCGGTGTGCTGGCCAACGACACCGACGCCGACGACCCGTCCCACGGCGTAGACGACCCGCTCACCGCCGAGGTGCGCCGCCCGCCGAGCAACGGCGATCTCGACATGAACCCGGACGGCAGCTTCACCTACACGCCGGACGAAGACTTCATCGGCGACGACACCTTCACCTACCAGGCGTTCGACGGCTTCCTGCGCTCCGCGTACACAACCGTCACCATCAACGTCGGCGACAGCAACGACGCACCCGACGTGGAAGACGACGCCTACGGCGTGATCGAAGACACCCTCCTCGTGGTGGACGCGCCTGGCGTGCTCGACAACGACAGCGATCCCGAGGGCGACCTGATGTCCGCCCGCGTCACCGTGTCGCCGATCCACGGTGCGCTGGTGCTCGCGGCCGACGGCGGCTTCGAGTTCATGCCCGAGGCCGACTACGTCGGTCCCGACAGCTTCGTGTACGTGGTCGACGACAGCCGCGGCGCCACCAGCGCGCCGGCCACCGTCACCCTCACGGTCGGTGGAGAGAACGACGCACCGCGCACGCTCGATGACGACTACGTCGTGGCCGAGGATGTGCCCCTCGTGGTCGACGCCCCCGGTGTGCTCGGCAACGACACCGATCTCGAGGGCGACGCGATGTCCGCTCTGCTCGGCGTGCGCCCCGCCAACGGCACCGTGCTGCTCGTGGGCGACGGCTCGTTCACCTACACCGGAGACGCCAACTACAACGGCCCGGACAGCTTCACCTACCAAGCCTTCGATGGCATCGAGCGCTCGGCGCCCACCACGGTGAACATCACCGTCACCGCGGTGAACGATGTCGCGGTCACGGTCGATGACAACTACGTCACGGGGGAGGACACCCCGCTGTCCATCGACGCACTCTCCGGTGTGCTGTCGAACGACAACGATGTGGAGTCCGACCCCCTCTCGCTCACCGCTGTCAAGGTCACCGACCCCGCCAACGGCTCGGTCGCCCTGGGCGCCGACGGCGCGTTCGTGTACACGCCGAACCTCGACTTCATCGGGGTCGACAGCTTCCGGTACCAGATCGACGACTTCGGCGACCTGTCGGCCGAGGCCACCGTCACCATCACGGTCGAAAACGACGATGATGCGCCGGTGGTGGCCGACGACGCCTACGACATCGACGAAGATGCGGTGTTGAGCGTGCCCTCCGTCTCCGGGGTGCTCGCCAACGACTTCGACATCGACGGCGAGCCGCTCACCGCCGACCTCGTGGCCACGACCACCGAGGGCGTGTTGTCGCTCAACGCCAACGGATCGTTCACGTACACGCCGGGCCCGAACTTCAACGGTGAGGATTCGTTCACCTACACGGCCAACGATGGCGCGCTGGACTCGGCGGTTGCCACCGCGCGGATCACCGTGAACCCGGTGAACGACGCTCCGACGGCCGCTCCTGATGCCTACGCGGCGACCGAAGAGGAGGAGATCGACATCTCGTCTGTGCTCGGCGTGCTCGCAAACGACACCGACATCGATGGTGATGTGCTCACGGCCACGCTGGTCGCCACCACGCCCAACGGATCCCTGGCGCTCGATTTGGACGGTTCGTTCACCTACACCTCGGATATCGACTTCTCGGGCGTGGATACCTTCACCTACCGGGTCAACGACCCCACCGGCCCTGGTGACACGGCGGTGGTCACCATCACGGTGGGCGACGGCAACGACGCCCCTGTGGGCACCGACGACGCGTTCGACGCCGTGGAAGACACGGTGCTGGATGTTCCGCCGCTGTTCGGCGTGCTCGCGAACGACTCCGACGCTGACGGCGATCCGATGACGGTCAGCCTGCTGGCCTCGACCAGCGCTGGCGCGCTCGTGCTCGACGCCGACGGCTCCTTCGTCTACACGCCTGCTGCCGACGCCACTGGCGTAGACAGCTTCACCTACCAGATCGCCGACGGCCGTGGCGGACTCGGCACTGCGACCGCCACGATCACCGTGGCCCCGGTGAACGACGCGCCCCGCCCCGTCGCCGATGCGTTCACCGTCGATGAGGATGTGCTGTTCGTCAGCTCACCGGTCAGCGTGCTCGACAATGATGTGGAGGTCGATGGCGACCCCCTGATCGAGGCCGTGGTCGTGGCCAACCCACTCCACGGCGACCTCGTGCTCGCAGGTGATGGCACGTGGGAGTACGACCCCGACCCGAACTACCACGGGCCGGACAGCTTCCAGTACCGCGCCCGCGACGGCTTCGTGCCCGACTCCGTCCCGAGCACGGTCACCATCACGGTGGCCCCGGTGAACGACGCGCCCACGGGCGTGGCCGACATCTACGACACCCGCGAAGATGAGCCCCTGGTGGTCGACTCGATCCGCGGCGTGCTCGCCAACGACTCCGACGTAGACGGCGACGCCCTGACGGCCGTGATCTTGTCCCCGCCGCCGCTGGGCAGCGTGTCGCTGGCGTTGGATGGCTCGTTCACCTACACGCCGGCGGCGGACTTCGCCGGCCCGGAGTCGTTCACCTACCAGGCTGATGACGGAGCACTGCTCTCGTCGGCCATCACGGTCACCATCAACGTCGGCGCAGAGGATGATGCGCCGATCGTGGTGGATGACGCCTACGTGGTCACCGAAGACACGGTGCTCAATGTCGACCGCTTCGCCGGCATGCTGTCGAACGACTTCGACCTCGAAGGCGAGTCGCTCACGGTGGTCGGCATCGACGCCCTGCCCGTGCTCGGCACGCTGACCTTCAACGCGAACGGCTCGTTCGTGTACACGCCGTTCGTCGACGAAGACGGCGACGGCGACGGCACCACGGTCGACGACACGTTCACCTACCGGGTGAGCGACGGCACCTTCGAGGTCGTCGGTCTGGTCGAGATCACCATCGACCCGGTGAACGACGCCCCACGCGGCCTGCCGGACGCCTTCGTCACCGACGAAGACACGCCCATCATCGCAGGCCCGCCCGGTCTGCTCGGCAACGACACCGATGTGGAAGGAGACGCCTTCGTCGCCACCCTCATCTCCGAGCCGAGCCACGGCGCGCTGGTGCTCGACCCCGACGGCACCTTCGTGTACACGCCCGCCCCAGACTACAACGGCGAGGATTTCTTCCGCTACGCCCCAGAGGATGACGACCTCGGCGCCACGCTCACGGTCAACCTCACCATCAACCCTGTCAACGATGTTCCGGTGCCGACGGCCGACACCTACGTGGTCAACGAGGACACCCTCCTCGGCGGCAACGTGATGGACAACGACCTCGACGTGGACTCGCTGGTGCTCACGGTGGCGCTGGTCGATGACGTGAGCAACGGCACGCTGTCGCTCGCGTCGGATGGCACGTTCACCTACACGCCCGACCCGGACTGGTTCAGCTCGCCTGCGCCGGATCAGTTCACCTACAACCTGTCCGACGGCCTCGCCGTCGTGGGCCCCACCACGGTGGACATCACGGTCACCGCCCAGGGCGATGTGCCCCGCGGCGTGGTGGACGCCTACGGCACCCTCGAGGACACCCCCTTGGTGGTCGGCGTGCCCGGCGTGCTCGGCAACGACGTAGAGGTGGATGGCGCGTTCCCGTTCGAGGGCGAGGCCATCACGGCCGAGCTCGTCGTGGGGCCGCCCAATGGCGACGTGAGCCTGAACTCCGACGGCAGCTTCACCTACACGCCAGACCTGAACTACAACCTCGACGCTGGGCCGGAGACCTTCACCTACCGCCCGGTGGATGGGGATGGCCCCGGCGCCACGGTCACCGTGACCCTCTCGGTCGACCCCGTGAACGACATCCCGGTGTCGGCCGACGACCTGTACGTGCCCACAGAGGACGTGCTGTTCACGGCCGATGTGCTCACGGGCGTGCTGGCCAACGACACCGACGTTGAGGGAGACGCCCTCACCGCGGTGCTGGTCGACACCACTGTGAGCGGGCTGCTCGCACTGAGCTCCGACGGCTCGTTCACCTACCAGCCCGACCCGGACTTCGACGGGGTGGACTCCTTCACCTACCGGGCTACCGACAGCGAGGCGGGCACCCTTGGCACCGTGACGCTCACCGTTGGCGCCGTCAACGATCGGCCCACCTGTGTCGGCGACGGCCCGTTCGTCACGTCCGAGGACAACCCGCTCGACACCGTGTCCAGCGTGCTGGCCAACGACGACGACATCGACGCCGACCCCCTCACCGCCACCTTGGTGGGCAGTGTTGCGAATGGCGCCCTCACGCTCCGCCCCGACGGCACCTTCCTGTACACGCCAAACGCCCACTACAACGGCCCGGACAGCTTCACGTACCGGCCGAGCGACGGCATCATCACCAGCGTCGACCTGTGCAGCGTGTCGATCAACGTCACCCCGGTGAACGACGCGCCGGTCGCGGCCGTCGAAGCCTACGTGATGGACGAAGACGAGGTGCTCAGCATCGGCGCGCTGGCCGGCGTGCTTGCCAATGACTCCGACATCGACTCCGGCTTGCTCACTGCGAGCGTGGTGGCTCCGCCGGCCAGTGGGGTGCTGAACCTCATCTCGGATGGGTCCTTCACCTACACGCCGGCGCCCAACGTCAACGGCCTGATCACCTTCACCTACCAGGTGTCCGACGGCGCCCTGACCGACACCGCCGTGGTGAGCATCAACATCTCTGCGGTGAACGACGCGCCGGTGGCACTGGCTGACGCCTACGACGCCACCGAAGATGCGCCGCTGGTAGTTGGAGCGCTCGAGGGCCTCATCGCCAACGACTCCGACGTAGACCTCGACCTGCTCACCACGACGGTCGACACCCCGCCCACCAAGGGCGCGCTTGCGCTGGCCTCGAACGGCAGCTTCACCTACACGCCCAACGCCAACGCCAACGGCATCGACAGCTTCGTCTACTCGTTGTCCGATGGCGCCCTCACCGACACCGCAACGGTCACCATCGACATCACGGCGGAGAACGACGCGCCGGTGGCGGTGGACGACAGCTACGCCATCGACGAAGACGGTGTGCTCAGCGTGCTCGCAGCGGCGGGAGTGCGTGCGAACGACACCGACGTAGAGACGCTCACCAGCGACCTGACTATCGCGGTGCTCGACAGTACCGATGACGGCGCGCTCTCCCTCGCGGCCAACGGGTCGTTCACCTACACCCCCGACGCCAACTTCAACGGGGTGGACAGCTTCACCTACACCGTGAGTGACGGCGTTCTGACGGGCACGGGCACGGCCACCATCACGGTCAACCCGATCAACGACGCACCGGTCGGCGTGGACGACGCGTACCCGATGGATGAAGACACGGTCCTCACGGTCGCGGCGCTGGCGGGTGTGCTGATCAACGACACCGACGTGGACGTGGGCGCGTCGTTGACCGCGGCGACGGTGACCGACGAGCCGGACGACGGCATCGTCGACCTGAACTCTGACGGCTCGTTCGACTACACGCCCAACCCTGACTTCTTCGGAGTGGACACCTTCACCTACCGGGTGACGGACGGCGTGCTCAACGACACGGCCACGGTGACCATCACCGTGAGCAACGTGCAGGATGCTCCGGTCGCCGTGGACGATGTGGCTGCCGTCACCGAGGACGGTGTGCTCGCCGTGTCGCCACCTGGCGTGCTCGCGAACGACTCCGACGTAGACGGCGATGCGCTCACCTCCACCATCCTGGTCGGCCCGATCCACGGCACGCTGACCTTCGCGGCCGGCGGCGCGTCGGTGAACGGCGATGGTTCGTACCGCTACACCCCCGACCCCGACTACTTCGGGCCGGACAGCTTCACCTACGAGGCGGACGACGGCATCGACACCACCGCCGCCACCGTGAACATCACCGTCAACCCGCTCGGCGACGTGCCGGTGGCGTCCGATGATGCGTACGTGATGGCTGAGGATGGCTTCCTCTCACCGCTCGGGTTCGAGAACCTCCTCGCCAACGACAGCGATGATGATGGCGAGCCGCTCACCGTGAACACCAGCCCGATCGTGGCCCCGACGAACGGGGTGCTGGTCCTCGATAGCGATGGCGGGTTCGACTACACGCCAAACCCCGACTTCAACGGGGTGGACTCTTTCGTCTACGAGATCAGCGACCCAGGCGGCGACACGGCCCAGGCGACGGCCACCATCACGGTGAACCCCGTCAACGATGCCCCAGTGGCTGTGGCCGACTCCTATGACGTAGACGAGGACCTGGTCCTGAGCGTCGGCCCCGTGGCTGGCGTGCGGAGCAACGACACCGACGTGGATGGCGACGCGCTGTCGATCACCTCGCTGGTGTTGCCCACGAACGGCACCCTGTCGCTCAACGTCGACGGGTCGTTCGTGTACGATTCGGCCCCCAACTACAACGGCCCGGACAGCTTCACCTACACCGTCAGCGATGGCGTGCTCACCGACACCGCGGTCGTCACCCTCACCGTGAACCCGGTGAACGACGCACCCACCGCCGACGACGACGTGCATGTCGTCGCCGAGGATGGTGTGCTGGTGGTCGGCGCCCCTGGGTTGTTGTCCAACGACACGGACATCGATCTCGACGCCCTCACCGTGGACACCTCGCCCATCGTGAACGTGGTCAACGGGGCGCTGTCGCTCGCGTCGGACGGCTCGTTCACCTACACGCCGGATCCCAACTACAACGGCGTCGACACCTTCACCTACGAGATCGACGATGGCGCCGGCGGCACGTCGCAGGCCTCGGTGACCATCACGGTCACGCCGGTGAACGACGCGCCCGTGGCCGTCGACGACGGCGGCTACGCAGTGGACGAAGACAGCTCGCTGTCGGTCGACATCGTGTCGGGTGTGCGCACGAACGACACGGACGTGGACGGCGATGGCCTGTCGGTGTCCGTCACCTCGCCGCCGAGCGATGGTGTGCTGGTGCTCAGCGCCGACGGATCCTTCGACTACACGCCCGATCCCGACTTCTCCGGGGTCGACTCGTTCGTGTACCAGGTGTCGGACGGCGCGCTGACCGATACGGCCGTCGCGACCATCACGGTCAACGCCATCAACGATCCGCCCCAGGCCGACCCCGACAGCGGGTACGCGGTGGACGAGGACGCGGTGTTGGTGGTCGGCGCGCCCAGCGGCGTGCTCACGAACGACTCTGACATCGACGGCGACGCCATCACGCTGAACACCACCCCCGTGGTGCTGCCCACGCACGGCGACGTGGTCCTGTCCCTGGATGGCTCGTTCGTCTACTTCCCGGACCCCGACTACAACGGTGGCGACTCCTTCACCTACGAGATCAGCGACGGCGCCCTGACCGACACCGCCACGGTGTCGATCACGGTCGACCCGACCAATGATGCCCCGGTCGCGCTGGACGACACCGGCTTCGTGGTGGCGGAGGACGGCTCGCTGGTCGTGGGCGACCTCGGCGGCGTGTTGGCCAACGACACCGACATCGACGGTGACGGGCTGCTGGTCAACACCTCGCCGGTGGTGAATGTGGCCAACGGCGTGCTCTCCCTCGCCTCGGACGGCAGCTTCACCTACACGCCGACGGCTGACTACAACGGGCCCGACAGCTTCACCTACGAGATCAGCGACGGCGCCCTCACCGACACCGCCACTGTGACCATCACGGTCAACGCGGTCGACGACGCGCCCATCGCGAATGCCGACGCCTACGTCACTGACGAAGACGTGGACCTCAGCGTCGGTGCGCCGGGCCTGCTCGACAACGACGTGGACATCGACGCCGACGGCCTCACGGTGAACACCACGCCGGTGGTCGATCCCACCGATGGCGCGGTCACGCTCGCGGCAGATGGCAGCTTCCTGTACGAGCCCGACCCCGGGTTCGCAGGTGTAGACACCTTCACGTACGAGATCACCGACGGGATCGGCACCGACACCGCGGTCGTCACCATCACCATCACCGGGGCGCCGACGCCTCCGCTGGCGGTGGACGACGCCTACACCTGGGTCGGCGGCGCCACCTATGTGCAGGCTGCGCTGGGCGGCGTGCTCGACAACGATCTCGAGACTGAGGCCGACCCGTTCACGCTCACGCCCATCGTCGGCGGCGCCACTGCGCTCGGTGGCACGGTCGACCTCGGCGCCGACGGCAGCTTCACCTACGTGCCGCCCGCCGGTGTGGGCAGCACCGTCGACAGCTTCGACTACACCATCACCGACGACGACGGCTCGGACGTAGGCAGCGTCGACATCACGCTCGGCACCCTCGTGTGGTTCGTCGACAACGCGGTGGCTCCGGGCGGTGACGGCACCGAGGATGCGCCGTTCGACACCCTGCTCGCCGCCGAGACGGCGTCGGGCGCGGGCGATGTGCTCTACGTCATGGCCGGTGACGGCACGCCGGCCGGGTACGACGCGGGCGTGGTGCTCTCCGACGACCAGCGGCTGATCGGCGAGGGGGTGGACTTGGTGGTCGACGCCATCGCGCTCGCTTCCGCTGGTGGCCGGCCCGTGCTCACCAACGTGGGTGGGGTGGTGGTCGAGATCCCGGATGGCGCCTCGGGCGACTTCGAGATCGCGGGCCTCGACCTCGCAGAGGCGACCTTCGGCATCGACGTGGGCACCGGCCTGGCGCCCGCCGACGCCGTGTCGGTCCACGATGTGGGCATCCAGCTCACCACCACCGGCATCGCCTCCGCCTCGGGCACGCTCGACGTGGTCGACGTGGACATCGTCGCCGGCGGCGGAGTGGTGATCAACGAGGTGCACCCCGACCCAGACGGCGTGCTGGGCGACGCGAACTGCGACGCGGTCGTGAGCCCGACACATGACGAGTTCGTCGAGATCGTCAACCACACCGAGCACCCGGTGAACCTCACCGGGGCCACTCTGTCGGATGCGTCTGCGGTGCGACACACATTCGCGCCGGGCACCATCCTCGACCCGGGCGACGCCATCGTGGTGTTCGGCGGAGGCACGCCCTCGTGCTCGCTGCCGCCGAACGCGACCCACATCGTGGGCGATGGCTCACTGTCGCTGGCCAACGCCGGCGACTCGGTCACGCTCACCTCCGCCATGGGCACGGTGCTCGACACCATGACCTATGACGGCGCCGAGGGCAGCTCGGACCAGAGCCTCGTGCGCTCGCCGGAGCTGTTCGGACCGTTCGTGCGCCACGCCACCGACGCCGGCCACGCCGATCTGTTCAGCGTGGGCGAGGCCGGGGATGGCTCGGCCTTCGTCGCCCCGTCGTTCCCGCTGGTGGACGGCATCAGCGCGTCGGCCTCGAGTGTGTCCGTGGTCACGTCCCGGGTGGACGGGGCCAGCGGGTCGGGCGTGACCACCTCCGAGGTCGGCACGCTGGTGGTCGATGACACGCTGCTCCGCGTCTGCGGCACCGGCATCACGGTGGACTACGTCTCGGCGGTCGGGCCGTCGGTCACGCTGTCCGACAACGTGCTCGTCGGCAACGGCGTGGACGCGCTCGGCATGGTCGACGGCATCACCATCACCGGCAGCCCGGACTCCGGCGTGTTCGCCATCTCCGGCAACGACATCTCCGGCTTCGCATCGGGCGGTGTTGTGCACCTGGGCGACACGGTCGAGACCATCGCATCGGTCCTCACGGTGTCGGCGAACACCGTGCACGACTTCGATGGCGATGCATTCCTGGTGCTCGGCGACTCCGGCGGCACCAACGCCGAGTACACCTTCACGCTCAACGCCGTGGACGGCGGCAGTGCAGCGCTCGGTGGCCTTACCCCAGGTGCTGGTGTGCTCGTGGATGCCGGCGCGCTGGATGACATCCTGGTCAGCATCACCGACAACGACTTCGACGACCTGGCCGTGGCGGCGGACTTCACGCTGGTCACCACCTCGACCGTCACCTCGTTGATCGACGGCAACGCGGTGGGCGCGGCCTCGGCGGTCGGCGCTGGCGGCGACGCCTTCGCCTTCGGCAGCGCGGGGTCGTCCACGCTGAACGTCACGGTGGATGGCAACACCATCTCCGCCGGGTCGGGCGACATCACCTACGCTACGATCGGCGGCGCCTGCACCGTGGCCACGGCCATTGCCGGTAACGAGGCACCCGGCTTCGTTCTGGATGCCACGTCGGCAGGCACCTTCTCGCTGGAGGGCGCGTTGCCGGCCGACACGGTCACCGCCAACCTGGACGACCTGCTGAACACCACGAGCGGTGGTGCACCGTCGGTCGCCGACTCGGGCACCATCACCATCGTGGGCGTGGGCACCATCCCCACTCCCTGCCCGCGGCGGCGCGACCGCGCGGGGCCCGCCTGTCTCGGAGGGGCGGGCCCACGTCGTTTCGCACCGTGTTTTCACATCGGCAGAGCAAACCCGCGCTACCCTGATCAGGCACAGGGAGTGCGGATGGTGTGGCTACTGGTGATGTTCGCGTGCACCCCGGGCACCGCTGACCTGACCGGCGCTGGCAAGGGCGGACCTGCCGCGGCCACCGGCGGCTCGGCGACGGGCGGTGGCTCGGCGACGGGTGGTGGCTCGGCGACGGGCGGTGGCTCGGCGACGGGTGGTGGCTCGGCGACGGGCGGTGGCACGGGCACGGGCACGGGCGGCACCACGCCAGAGCCAGTGCCGGTTGCGGCAGCATGGGGTGCGGATGGGCTCGACCCATTCCACGGCGAGCCCGTCGAGTGGGTGGTCACGACCGACCCCGGCGTGAGCCTCACGGTGCGCATCGTGCACGCCGAGCAGGTCGTGTGGGAACTGGACGGCGTGGTCGATGCATCCGGCGAACTCACCGGCGCCTGGGATGGCCGTGCTGGGGATGGCTGGGCTGGCGTCGGCCAGTTCGAACTGCATGCCGAGGTCCACACCAGCCTCGAGCTGGCCGTGGACACCCTGTCCGTGGTGCGGGTCGGGATGACCGAGGTGTACGCCGAGGACGACGGCGGGCTCACGTCTACCCGGGTCCCGTTGTACTACCCCGGTGATGGCGCGCTCCAGGATCCGGCGTATGCCCTGGCGGCGCTGGACAGCCTCGACACCCCCGACGGCGTGCCGGTGTCGTTCCCGCCCATCGACGAAGAGACCGTCATGGGCACGTCGATCACCGACACCATGCCCACGGTGTACGCGTTCGACAGCCAGCCGGTGCTCACGCTGGTGGTGGGGTGGGGCTGGCAGAGCGAGTTGGGACACACCGGGCTCGATGAGGCCGAGGTGATGCTCTCGGTGGACGGATGGACCGTGCTCGAGGGCAACCCGCTCGCGGATGGCCGCACGGTCACGCTGATGCGCGACGCTCCCCTCGGCGACACGGTCGGGATCACCGATGAGGATCTCACCCTGTCGTTCTCCGTGGGCGAGACCGAGGTAGGGTCCCAGACGTTCCCGTTCCGGGCCTACCGGGTGCTCGGCCCGGCCACCTTCGGCTGGCCCGACTCCAAGTACAACCCGTGGCTCGCCGCTATCGACCCGCTCCTGCGGGCCATCGAGGGAACGCCTGCGAACCATGATTCGGTGGCGGATGCGGTGGTCGACTGGGTGTACAACGACAACGGCCTGGTGTACGACACCGATCGCGGCGCGTCGTTCTACTCGGAATACGGCGGCGGCTGGGATGCGGCGTGGGATGAGCCCCACTTCTACCTGTCCGACTTCATCACGCGGGCCAACGGCAGCGTGGTGAACTGCAGCGACTCGGGCAACATCACCACCACCTACAGCAACATGGTGGGCGCCGAGCTGCATCACCTGATCATCCACGAGAACTTCGATCTCAACGAGATCAAGGCCATCGGGATCGACGACTACACGAGCTGCCCGTTCGGCCCGTTCAGCTGCGGGTTCAGCTACCACGCAGTCACCACGGACGATGGCGGCGACACAATCTGGGATGCGACGCTGGCGCTCGATGGCGACCTCGATCCGGGCCGGGCGCCGTACGACCTGCTCCCGGTGCAGACAATCGATGGTGACGAGTACCTGATGCGCCTCGTGCGCAGTGGGTTCGCCGACTACTACTACGAGTCCCGGGGGACGATCCAATGAGGGCGATCCTGGCTTTTAGCCTCCTGCTGCTCTCCGCCTCTGCCTCGGCCGCCGACTGGGCGGGCGTGCCGCTCACGCAGCTCGATGCGCTCGGGCTTGGCGCGCCCACACTGTCCGACGTGGGCCACGCATGGCGCGCTCCGCTCCCGGAGGGGGGATTTGTGGCTGTCGAGGTGTTCGCTGATGCCGAGGCCGCCGCCGCGGCGTTCGCGGCCCGGCGGGTCACCGCGTCGAACATGGAGCAGCCCGAGCTGGCCCTCGGCGATGCCGCGGTGGGCGATCTCGAGGGTTACTTGCTGGTGCAGGACGGCAACGTGCTCGTACGTGTGCGCTCCCTGGGCGGCGGGGCAGCCGTCATCGCTGAGCGGATTCGCGGAGCCCTCGTCGCCACGCCGCCCGCCGGCGTGTTCCGGGTGACCCCCACCGCCGAAGGTGAGCGCCGGTGGGATCTGGTCGGGCGCGAGCTGTAGGTGCCGGGCTGGGACCGCACGCCGCCGCGTCGTGGTCCGCGCATCGACCGGGGTGAGCAGCCGCGGCGCGCGGGATGGGCCCACTCCGATGCGCGCAAGACCACGCTGCCGCTGTCGATGGACCAGCTCGTCCGGGTGTCGCGGGTCGATCTGGAGGCTGAGATCCTGCGCTGCCTTGGCGAGGGGCTGCGCACGATCCGGATCGGGCTGGGCACGGCTGTCGACATCCGCCTCCTGGATGACGATCTGCTCGCCGCCGACGTTCGCCTGGTGGACCGAGAGCTCGAGATCCTCATCGTTCACGCCGAGGCTGGCTTCGGCTACACGCTGCACCGCGGAGCGAGCAACTTCGGCGTGTACTGGGGCCCGTCGGACGCCGCATTCCCCGACCGTTCGGTGCGTCGACACTCGCAGGTAGCGGGCTTGGTGGGCGGAGATCGGGTGGGTCTCGGCTCCACTCCGGCGGAGGCGCTGCGGTTCGCGCTCCCCCGCCTGTCCGACCTGCCCTCCGGGCTGGCGCCGGCGGATGAGCGGGCCTCCGAGCGGTTCCGGATCGCCCTGTGCCACTGGCGCTACCGGGTGGTCACCTTCGGTGGGCACCCGAACGCCGTGCTCCGGTTCGCCGAGCCAGAGCTGTCGCCGCTACGGGCCGCGCTGGTGCGCGAGCTCGACGCGCCGGACGGCTACCGGCTGATGGCGCTGGTGCCCGCGGCCGATCTCGCTGTGGCCCGCCGAGGATCGGGGATCTTCGTGCCGCTGTCGGCCGGCGACCTCATCCAGCTGCCCGGGGGCGGGCACCGGCTGCGGTTCGGTGGCGTGCAGGTGGTGCTGCCCGAGCCGGTCGCGCCCACGCCCCGATTCTCCGCGCGAGTGCGACCCACGCTGTCGGACGTGGCCGACGTGTTCGGGCTGGACGATCTCGACGACCCCACCGTGGTCCGCGCGAGGTACCGGGAGCTGGTCCGGGAGCTGCATCCCGACCGCAATCGTGAAGATCCGGGGCACACGTCACGGTTCCACGAGGTGCAGGCCTGCTGGGAGATCGTGCGGTCGGGGAGTGGGCGCAGCTGATACGATCGGCCATGGCTGCTGCAACCCTGCTGTTTCTGTTCCTGGGCGCCTTTGGCTGCGAGAGCGAGCCGCCGGCCACCCCGCCTCCCGAGTCCTGCGACAATATCGAAGACGACGATGAAGATGGGCTCGCTGATTGCGCCGATCCCGACTGCGCCGAGGTGTGCGGAGAGATCTGCACAGACGGCGCCGACAACGACCTCGACGGGCTGATCGACTGCCAGGACGACCAGTGCGATGGGCTGTGCCCCGAGCAGTGCGGCGATGGCCGCGACAACGACGGCGACGGCTCGGTGGACTGCGACGACCGGGACTGCTTCGGGCAGTGTCCGGAGGTGTGCGGCGACGGCTACGACAACGACGGCGATGGGAAGGTGGACTGCCTCGACGAGGAGTGCAACGAGGCGGCCTGCGCCGAGAACTGCACGGACGGGCGAGACAACGACGCAGATGGCGTGGTGGACTGCGCCGATGAGGACTGCAACCACCCGTCGTGCCTGGAGGCCTGCGCCGACGGTCGCGACAACGACGCCGACGGTCGGGTGGACTGCGACGACACGGACTGCGACGGCGACTGCCCCGAGGTGTGCACCGACGGTCGCGACAACGACGCCGACGGCCGGGTGGACTGCGACGACGACGAGTGCGCTGGGGAGTGCGATGTCGATGGCGACGGGTTCTTCAACGAGGACTTCGGCGGCGACGACTGCGACGACACCCGCAGGGACGTGAACCCGGCCCGACCCGAGATCTGCAACGGGCTCGAGGAGCTGGACGACGACTGCGACGGTCTGGTGGATCTGGACGACCCCGACCTGGACGCCCTCACCCTGGTCGGGTTCTTCCTCGACCGCGACGAGGATGGCCACGGGGCTGGGGTCGACGTGGTGTTCGACTGCATCGCGCCGGACGGCCGCGCGGCGGGGAACCTGGACTGTGACGACCGGGATCCCGACGTGCACCCTGACGCCAGCGAGGTGTGCGACGGCGAGGACAACGACTGCGACGACCGGGTGGACGAGGACGACCCCAGCCTCGACCTGAGCACGATGTACACCTGGTATGTCGACGTCGACGGCGACGGCTATGGGGTTCCCTCCGACACCTTCGAGGCCTGTACGGCGCCGGACGGCTTCGCCCCGAACGACGACGACTGCGATGACCGCGACCCCCTGAGCGGTCCACCCTCGCTGTGGTACCCGGACGGTGATGCCGACGGCTATGGCGACATCGACGGTGAGCCGCTCGAACCGGTGCCGTCCTGTGATGCGCCGGGTCCAGGAGCCGCACCCGACTGGCTCGGGCTGGACTGCGACGACCTGGAGCCCCGGATCCACCCCGACGCCCCCGACCTGTGCGAGGACGGCATCGACCAGGATTGCGACGGCGTCGATGAGCCCTGCGTGCGTGCGAGCTGTCTCGAGTGGCTCGACTACGACCCCAGCCTGCCCAGCGATGTGTACCGGTTGCTGCCCGACCCGGCGGGTGCCGAGCGGTTGGTGTACTGCGACATGGACACCGACGGCGGCGGCTGGACGCTGGTTGGGGCCACGCGCACCACCACCTTCGATGACGCGGGGGGCGCCTACTACGACGACCTGCAGACCCTCACGCCGGCGACTGGCCACGCGACCGTGTGGAATGGGCTGCGGGCGGTGGTCTCCGGTCGCGCCGACATGCGGTTCGCATGCAAGACCCGTGTAGGGGATGCCGGGTTCAACGTCGATCTGTCGTACTACAACACCATCTGGTACAGGGAGATCACGACCGGCTCCGACAGTGACTCCTGCTTCAGCGAGGCCAATGGAGCTGGCTACGACGTGCCGGCGTATGCGCGTCGCAACAACATCACCGGCGAGTCGCTGCTCGAGGGCAATGACTGGGACTACGGCTACCTCGAGGGCGAGGACTCGTGTGGGGACACCAGCGACTTCACCGTCGACTTCGACGACCGTGGCATGGACTCCAACCAGTCCGATGGCACGGACTGGGGCGAAGATGACGGCACTGCCAAGTGCGGCACCAGCCCCGGCGGCGAGGCCTGGTTCATCTTCACCCGGGAGCGGTGAACCACGGGCGACCCGCAGGGGACGTTAACCTGAGTACAACGTCTCCCCACTACAACGGGCTAGCCTGAATCAACGGCCCGTTTCGTTCGACCGGAGGAACCATGATCGTCGCGCTGCTGCTCTCGGGTGCTGCCACGGCCCAGGATGCCTGGCTCGGCTCGGCCGACTTCCCGCTCGGTGTCGCGATCGAGGCCTGTCCGTTGGCGGAGGCCGACTGTCGGGAGGCCGTCGAGTCTGCGTTCGCGGCATGGGAAGACGAGTGCCTCGCGTTCGAGGTGTTCGACGCGGGCCCGGTGTTGGACGGGGTGCCGCCCGCGGATGCGGCCCTTGTGGTGCGGTTCACGTCCACGGTCGAGCCGGGCTTGGTGTTGGTCACCGACGATGGGAGCACGCTCGGCATCGAGCTGTCCGCGGCCGCGACCTTTGCGACGGATGCCGCGGTGGCCGTCCAGTGTGTCGACGCCTACAGCCTCACAGCGGCCGTGCAGGAGGGCGTCGGCTCGCTCCTCGGCGTGCCGACGCGCAATGTCGAGCTGTGCGAGACCGCGTGGGTGCCCGACGCCGCCGAGCGCGGCCTGCTCGGTGAGTCACTGGCGAGCCAAGCCGAGTTCTCCTGCGTGCCGAACATCGGTGCCGAGGTGGTCGGAGGCGTCCCGCTCGACGTGGTGTGCACGCTGTCCGACCCCGACTCCTTCGGCTCCGACCTGGACTGGCGGTTCGGCGATGGCGCCACGGCCACCGGCCCGGTGGTCGAGCACACCTTCACCGAGGGGGGCAACTTCACGGTGAGCGTGGGCTTCGGAGACGATCCCGAGGTGTGCGCCATCGCGGGCGCCCGCACCAGTCGCCTCGGCTATGTGCGGGCATGCGAGCGCCCCGACGTGGCGTTCGAGCTGTTCCACAACGGTGGTCTCACCTACGTGATGCGCAACAAGACCGATGTGTCGGTCTACGGGTGTCTGTACGACATCGAGTGGTCCCTGTACGAGGGCGGCAACACCAAGGGGCGCCCGCTCGAGGGCCCGGTCAAGGCGTGGGAGCCCACGTTCGAGATCCCCGAGGAAGGTCAGTACACGGTGCTGGCTCAGGCTACCGGCGTCGCGGGTAAGGGTGCGGCGGAGATGACCTTCGACGCCCAGCGTGGCGTGGGCGACGGCCTGCAGCAGGTCACCTGCGCCACCGCATGCGACTCCACTGGCGGCACCAGCGGCTGGCCCGCGCTGGCTGTCACGCTGCTGATGCTGTTCCGCCGCCGCGAGTGACCTGCGTGGGGATCACTCCTCGCCGATCTGCAGCACGAACGCGCCCACCACGATGAACTCGTCGCTGCCGAGCACGACGGGGTCCTTGACCTCGGAGAGCTGGCCGCGGGTGACGCGGTAGGTGGGCAAGCGCGGGTGGATGCGCTCCACCTCGACGCCGCGGTCGGTGTTGCGCAGGCGGGTCTGACGGCGCCCGGTCTGGGTGCGGTCGAGATCGATGCGGCGCTCCCGCGCCTTGGCCGCGCGAGGCCCAGCGGCCCAGCGGATGCGCTCGACGCCACCCCGGGATGGCAGGGCGAGCCCGGGTCGCTGGGGCTCACGCCCGAGTTCGAACGCGCCGATAGCGGCCAGCGCCACCGTCTGTGAGGCGGGACCGGCGAACATGCCGCGGTACTTGCCGGAGAGTCCGATGTAGCGGTGATCGCCGTGGCTGGTGGCGAGCACCTCTCCGCCGTTGAGCTGAACCGGCTCGCCAGGCTGGAGGCGGCGCCCGTCCATCGTCACATCGGGCTGGAACGGCACCAGCTGCACGCCGTTGCGGTCCACCGTGACGCGAACGATGGCGCCGTCGGGCGCGAACCCCCACGAGCGGTCGGGGAGCAGGTCGAAGCTGTAGCCGTCGATGACCCCCTGGATCGGCACCTCGGGAAGCGCCAGTCCGCAGACAGACACCGAGGTTCGGGTCTGCTCCTCCTCGTCTTCGTCGAAGAACATCGTGCGGAGGCCGAGCGTGTCGTCGCGGGGGCGGGCGCGCTCCATGGAGCTGTCGAGTGCCGTGGGTGTGCCGACGACCAGGCCGTGCCCCAGCTCGAGCCAGGCGCGCCGCTCGGCACCGGGAATCGTCAGCACGCGGAGCCAGATCTGGCTCGGGGGCAGCTGCGGGGGCAGCTGGGCGATTCGAGCCCTGAGCTCTGGACTCGCGATCGCTGGCCCCGTGATCAGCACATACTGGCTCCCGCCGAGGGTCGAAGGCACGGGGTCGCCGTCGCGGAGCACGACGAGTCGCTGCTTCTCGATGGCCTTGACCAGCGCCTGGGGGAGGATGCACTGGTTGCGCGCCACCGCGCGGTAGCAGGGGATCGGATCGGGGATGCCCTTCAGGTTCAGCGTGCCCACCGACTCCCACGGCAGCTCCGCCTGGTTCATACACAGGCGCGTGCGGTGGGCGAACCACAGCTGACCCGACGGGGTCTTGCTGTTGATCCTGGCGGACAGGTTCACCGCTTCGCCGAAGCAGTCGTTGCCGATCACCTCGACATCACCGGTGGCGGCGCTCGCGCGGAAGCCCAGGGGGAGCTCGGCCGACAGCTTGCTCTCCACCAGCTCCAGGCTGGCACGCAGCGCATCGGTGGCCGAATCGAACAGGCACATGAAGCTGTCGCCGATGTTCTTCACGAGCTCGCCGCCGTGCGGCTCGAACAGCCTGCGCGTGTGCGCCTCGTGCTGAGTCACGAGGTCGCGCAGCCCAGCTCGGTTCGACCGGGCCGTGTTCATCGTGAAGTCGACCATGTCGGTGAAGACGACGGTCTTTGTACGCGTCGGCATTGGGGGATCTCTCGGCGTCTCCGCCCCATCCTACACGGGTCCAGCCGGGATCGGGGGCGTCTCGCCTCTCTGGTCGGCTCTGGCGGGTGACCACCCGGCCGCCCGGATAGTCGGTGTCATGCTTCCACACACGTTCACACCCGATCTCCCCCTGCTCGAACCCGACGCCTGGCGCTCCGTCGTCCACCGGGATCTGGCGGGAGCCGACTTCGCGCGGCGCCTGGTTCATCGCACCCTCGACGGGATCGAGGTGGCGCCGCTGTACACGAGCGGGCCCACGTCGCCGCCGCCGGGTGTCGCTCCATTCACGCGCGGTGCGGGCGAGGCCGAGCGGCGTGAGCACGGCTGGGATCGGTGCCAGGTGGTCGCTCACCCGCACCCGGTGCACGCGAATGAGCAGGCGCTCGAGGATCTCGAGTCGGGCGCCACCAGCGTGTTGCTGCGGCTCGATCGGGCGGCACGGGCTGCCGACACCGACGGAGTCGCGGTGGGGGGCATCGCCGTGCACGGGGCCGCAGACCTCGAGGCGGTGCTGGCGGGCGTGCACCTGGATGCGGCGCCGGTGCACCTCGACGCCGGCGTGGCGGGCGCGCAGGTGGCTGGCTGGCTGCTGGAGCTGTGGTCACGTCAGGGGGTCGTCGCACCCCGAGCCGCACTGAACCTCGATCCGCTGGGCGATCTGGCCCGGTACGGTCGCGCGGGCAGCCTGGATGCTGCGGCCGGGTGGGCGCTCCGCACGGCTGACCAGGCTCACGTCACCGCGCTCGCCGTGCACACCGATGCGTGGCACCATGCGGGCGCCACGCCTGGCCAATCGCTGGGATTCGCGTTGGCATCGGGCATCGCCCACTTGCGGGCCTGCCAGGCGATGGGACTCGAGCCGTCGCGGGCCGCCGCTCAGATCGTGTTCCACCTGCGGGTGGACTGTGAGTTCTTCTCCGCCATCGCCGAGCAGCGTGCCTTGCGCCTCGCGTGGAGTCGCGTGCTGGAGGCCTGCGGTGTCGCGCCACAGCCGGCGCGGATCCACGTCACGTTGTCGGATCGTGCGGTCGCCCGCCACGACCCGTGGGTGAACCTGCTGCGGAACACGGTGGCGGTGTTCGCTGGGGGCGTAGGGGGCGCCGATGTGGTCACGTCGGTGCCGTTCGACGCGGCGCTGGGCGCGAGCTCGGCACATGCGCGGCGCATCGCACGCAACACCGCGACGATCCTGATGCACGAGTCCCACCTGCACCGGGTGGCCGATCCGGCTGGGGGAGCGTGGTTCGTCGAGTCACTCACCGCCGAGCTGGCCGAGGCGGCATGGGGCTGGCTTCAGAAGGTCGAGCGGGCGGGGGGCTTGCTGCAGGCGCTGCGGGACGGCACCGTCGCCGTGTGGGTCGATGAAGCGGCGGAGGTGCGTACGGCGCAGCTCGCCAACCGGCGCCGACCGTTGATCGGCGTGTCGGAATACGCGCGGCCCGATGAGGTCTTGCCCGAGACCGACGCCTACGACCCAGCTCCCGTCGTCGCGCGGGTGGAGGCGTCCGGCGCGCTCCGCCCGCATGTGGAGTGGGTCGCCGAGCCCCTGCCTGTCCGGCGGGACAGCGGGCCGTATGACGCGCTGCGAGCCGCGGGCGGCGGTGAGGTCACCCTGGTCTGCCTCGGGCCGCTGGCCCGGCATAATGCCCGCGCCGCGTGGGTCACCAACCTGCTCGCCGCCGGTGGTGTCCGTGCACGCCGCGCAGCTCTGGGTGAGCCCGTCGGTGCCGTTGTGGTCCTGTGCGGAGCCGACGCTGACTACGCCACCGACGCCGGTCCCGCTGCCACGACGCTGCGTGGGTCTGGAGTGTCGCGGCTGTACCTGGCCGGGCGGCCCGGTGTGCAGGAGGACACACTACGCGCTGCCGGTGTCGACGACTTCCTGTTCCTCGGCCGGTCGGTGCCCGAGGTCCTCGCCGATGTGCTCGCCGCGCTGGAGGACAGCCGATGATCCCCGACTTCTCCAACATTCCATGGTCTGTGCCCGCTTCGGCTGGCGCCGCGCCGCCGCCGCTGGAGCCGTGGTCCACGCCCGAGGGCATCGACGTGGCATCGGCCTACGCAGGCGAGCTGCCCCCGAGCGCCCACACCCTCCCGGGCCTGCCGCCCTTCGTCCGGGGTCCGTACGCCACGATGTACGTGATGCGTCCCTGGACCGTGCGCCAGTATGCCGGGTTCTCCACGGCAGAAGCGAGCAATGCGTTCTACCGACGCAACCTCGCAGCCGGCCAGCGCGGGCTGTCCATCGCGTTCGACCTCGCCACCCACCGCGGCTACGACTCCGACCACCCACGCGTGGCGGGTGATGTGGGCATGGCGGGCGTCGCGGTCGACTCGATCCTCGACATGCAGATGCTGTTCGACGGCATCCCGCTGGATACGATGAGCGTGTCGATGACGATGAACGGTGCTGTGCTGCCGATCATGGCGCTGTACATCGTCGCCGCCGAGGAGCAGGGGGTGGACCGCAAGCTGCTCCGTGGCACCATCCAGAACGACATCCTCAAGGAGTTCATGGTCCGCAACACGTACATCTACCCGCCGGCCGGGTCCATGCGGATCATCGGGGACATCTTCTCGTACACGTCAGCCGAGATGCCACGGTTCAACTCGATCTCGGTGAGCGGCTACCACATGCAGGAGGCCGGTGCGACGGCCGACCTGGAGCTCGGCTACACCCTCGCGGATGGGCTGGAGTACGTGCGCGCAGGGGTCGCTGCCGGTCTCGACGTAGACGCCTTCGTCCCGCGGATCAGCTTCTTCTGGGGCATCGGGATGAACTTCCTGATGGAGGTGGCGAAGCTCCGGGCCGGGCGGCTCTTGTGGGCCGAGCTGATCCGCACCTTCGACCCGAAGAACCCCAAGTCGCTGTCGCTGCGCGCCCACTCCCAGACCAGCGGCTGGTCGCTCACGGCGCAGGACGTGCACAACAACGTCGTCCGCACCTGCATCGAGGCCATGGCGGCGACCCAGGGCCACACCCAGTCGCTGCACACGAACAGCTTCGACGAGGCGCTGGCTCTGCCCACCGACGTGTCGGCCCGGATCGCCAGGAACACGCAGCTGTTCCTCCAGGGCGAGACCGACACCTGCCGCACGGTGGATCCCTGGGGCGGGTCCCACGCGGTGGAGGCGTTGACGATGGATCTCGCGCAGCGGGCGTGGGCTCACATCTGCGAGGCCGAGGCCCATGGCGGCATGGCGAAGGCCATCGAGGCGGGCTTGCCGAAGCGCCGGATCGAGGAGGCCGCAGCCCGCACCCAGGCCCGCATCGACAGCGGTCGTCAGGTGGTGGTCGGGGTGAACCGGCACCGGGTGGTGGACGAGGAGGCGGTGGAGGTCCGCAAGGTCGACAATGCGGCGGTGCGGGCGGCTCAGATCGCCCGCTTGAAGGCCCTCCGCGCCGGGCGTGATGAGGTGCGTCTGCGCTCCACGCTCGCCGCGCTCACCCGGTCGGCCGAATCGGGGAAGGGCAACCTGCTCGCGCTCGCGGTCGAGGCCGCTCGGGCTCGTGCGACCGTGGGCGAGATCAGCGACGCGCTGGAGCGGGTGTGGGGCCGGCACGAGGCCACAACGTCGACCATCCGGGGGGTGTACCGGGCCGAGATGGCGGCGGATTCGTCCATCGTCGATGGCATCCTCGCCCGGGTGGCGAGCTTCGCCGAGACCGAAGGTCGCCGTCCGCGAATCCTGGTGGCCAAGATGGGGCAGGATGGCCATGATCGTGGTCAGAAGGTGATCTCCACTGCCTTCGCGGACCTCGGGTTCGACGTGGACGTGGGGCCGCTGTTCCAGACGCCGGACGAGACCGCGCAGCAGGCGGTGGAGAATGATGTGCACCTGGTGGGGGTGTCGTCGCTCGCGGCGGGGCACCTCACCCTGGTGCCGGCGCTGCGGGATGCGCTGGCCGCGCGGGGCCGGCCAGACATCGGAATCGTGGTCGGCGGGGTGGTCCCGCCGCAGGACTATGACGCGCTGTACGCGGCGGGGGCCGTGGCGATCTTCGGGCCCGGAACTGTGATCGCGGACGCCGCGGGCGCGCTCCTCGACGAGCTGGGGTACCGGCTGGGCCACTCGGACGGCTGATGCCGATCAACCCCCGGCGCGGTCCGCGACGAGTACGCCCCACGGTCGACGTGCTCGTGGCGGGCGTGCTCCGCGGCGATCGGCCGCTGCTCGCCCAGGCCATCACGCTGGTGGAGTCCACCCGACCCAGCGACGAGGCGGCGGCCTCCGAGCTGCTCGGCCGGTTGATGCCCCACACCGGCGGGAGCTGGCGGGTGGGCATCACGGGGGTCCCAGGCGTCGGAAAGTCCACCTTCATCGAGGCGCTTGGCTCGCAGCTGACCGGGGCGGGCCGTCGGGTCGCGGTGCTCGCAGTGGACCCGTCGAGCACCCGCACGGGAGGGTCGATCCTCGGCGACAAGACCCGCATGGCGGCCCTTGCCACCGATCCCCGCGCGTTCGTTCGCCCGTCGCCCACGGCGGGCACGCTCGGCGGCGTGGCCAGCCGCACCCGGGAGAGCCTGCTGCTGCTCGAGGCGGCGGGGTTCGACGTGGTGTTGGTGGAGACGGTCGGCGTGGGGCAGTCCGAGACCGTGGTGAAGGACATGGTGGACAGCTTCGTGGTGCTGATGATCGCGGGCGCCGGTGATGAGCTCCAAGGCATCAAACGCGGCGTGATCGAGCTGGCGGATCTGCTGGTCGTGAACAAGGCCGACGGCGACAACACCCGCCGGGCCCGTGCCGCAGCGGCGGACCTCCGGTCGGCGGTTCGACTGCTCCATCCTTCAGAGACCGTATGGGTTCCGCCGGTGCGCACCTGCTCGTCGCTCACCGGCGACGGCCTCGTGGGGGTGTGGGAGCAGGTGGGAGACCACCGGGCCGCGATGCTCGGCTCGGGACGGTTCGGGGTGAATCGCGAGCGCCAGCTGCTCGCCTGGATGTGGCAGCTCGTGGAGGACCAGCTGGGCCATGCGCTCCGGCGCCATCCCGCGGTGGCCGCGCAGCTGGCCGCCCTCGAGGACGAGGTGCGGGCGGGTACGATCCCGCCGACCACGGCTGCCCGGGGCCTGGTGCGTACGTTCCTGGGAGACGGCTGACCGCCTCAGTCCGCGCCGGGAGTGCCGCCGACGCGCAGGTACAGGTCATCCAGGACCGGGTCGTCGAGCACGGAGAGTGAGTCGCCCACCCGGTCGAGCAGGGCCTGGGAAGGGCGCCGGCTGTGCTCATACAAGTCGATCCGGGCGGCGAGCCGGAGGGCGGCCAGCTCCTCGCCGCGGCCAACCGGCGTGTCGAGCGCGTTCAGCGGAAGGCGTGCGGCGAGGCGTGTGGTGTCGGACCACCCGGGGCCGTGAGCGCTCACCGTGATGAACGGGGTGAGGCGGGGGTCACCGGTGGACCGCAGGGTCACGCCGAGGGCTGCGTGATCGGTCGAGGCAAACACGGTGGCCACGCCGGCGGCGTGAGTGGCGCCGAACAGGTCCACGAGGGTCCAGTCGCCCTCGCTCTGCTCCGCCACCTCGACCGAGAGCCCCCACAACCGCGGTGCCACCAGTCGGTCGAAGCTGGCGTCCCATGTGGCCAGGGCCTCAGCGGGGTCCACGGCGCTCACGAACAGTCCGCCGGGGACGTGCGCAAGAGCCACTGCAGCGTCTGGGTCCATGGCTGAGGTGATGCCCAGGGTGGTGAGGCCGACCCACCGCATGGCTGCGGCGCGGGTGGCGGGGACCGCGGCGGCGGCCCCGTCCGCGTCCGACACCAGCACCACCCGCGATGCGCGCGCCTCGGTGCCCGTGGGTGCTGCGCTGAACGCGAGCTCGAGGGCCGCGGGCACATCGGTGCCGTCGGCGCAGGCGATGGCGAGCAGGCCGTCGCTGAGCGACAGGTTGTCGGAGTCGAGCCACGCTTCCAGGTCTGCCGCGGTGTCGGCGAACGCGGTGCGGGCCTCCGGAGAGGCGTCGGCCCAGGCCGCACACGGGGGCTCGACCTCGACGCAGGCGTGGAACCCATCCACCGCGTCCCACAGGCTCCCCTCGTCACAGCAGTCCGGCGCGAATGCCTGCATGAATTGCTGCATGTCGGAGATGGCGTCGAGGGCGTCGAGCGCCTGCATGGCCCACTCCCGGCCTGACATGCCCCGCGTTGGAGGCAGCAGCAGGCCGGGGGCGGCCCGGAACCCCACAACAGCGATGGTGTCGTCGGCCCGTAGATGGTCCAGCGTGATCTCGGCGGCGGCGTCCCGAACATCCAGCGCCTCGTCCACCGAGCCGGACGCGTCCAGTACCAGCACCAGATCGGCCGGAGGACGGTCGATTCGGCCGATCTCGTCCCGGGTCAGGGCTCCCTCGACGCCGAGGGCGATGAGCAGCCCGTCGTCCGGCCGCCACGCCGCTGCGGTGCGGAGACAGACCGGCGCGGCGCACTCATCATCGTCCACCGCGAGCGGGGCGTGGGCCAGCCAGCCTGCGGGAGACGAGGTTCGCGGGTCTCCGCCGAAGGTCGGGCCGTCGCCGGGCCCCACGTCGGGCGCGCACGCGAGCAGCAGGAACAACCAGACCATGTTCACCTCCCGGTTGTTGAAATGCATCAGGCGTGCCCACGAAACTGGGCGTTCGCAGGCGGTCTGAGCGCGGCCATGGGACAGACTGTCATCCGAGTCGCAGCGGGCGCCTTCCCATCGTCGGCGTTCGCCGGTTGTCGTACGGATAGTCGCTGTTGGACCTGGACTGTCACCCTGTCATGGTACGCTGCGCCCGCGGGAGGGCGCGATGCCTCGGTGGATGGTGGTGTGGTGGCTGGCCCTCGGGGTCGGCTGCACCGAGTACGGGCTCTCCGGCGAGCCGAAGCCCGACGATGTGGTGGTCGACACCGCGGTCCCGGTCGGGGTGCTCGCGTTGGAGGTCTCCCCCGAGGTGCTCGACTTCGGGGCGGTGCCCGTGGGTGGCCGCGCGGAGGGCTCGGCCACGGTTCGCAACGTGGGCGACACCGTCGTCGCCATCGCCGCCATCGTGTTGATCGATCCAGACAGCGCGTTCGAACTCGCGGCGCCGCCGGTCGATGCGCTGGCCCCCGGAGAGAGCGTGGATCTGGCCCTCGCCTTCGCTCCCCTCGCCAGAGGAGCGTTCGCCGGGAGCGCCTGGGTAGACTCGAACGCCGCCGACCCCGCCGATGACCGGGTCCAGCTCCTCGGCCACACCCCGGATCCCGGGATCTGGATCGACCCCACCTTCACCGATCTGGGCGCGGTCACCCTCGGCGACCGCGAGGTGGTGTACTTGACCGTCGGCAATGACGGCCCCGGCGCTGTGACGGTGCATGAGACCGGGTGGGCGAGCACGAGTGCGGAGCTGGCGGTGACCGATGCCGGCCCCCTGGACGCGCTGCCGCTGGTGCTCGGCGCGGGCGACGTGGCCGTCGTGGAGGTCACCTATGCGCCGGTGGACCTCCCCGGCGACGAGGCCACCTTCACCGTGTTCTCCGACGATCCGGAGTCGCCTGAGATCAGCGCGCAGCTCGGGGGCGAGGGCGACGGCGAGGCAGGGCTCTGGCTGCGCCCGCCAGTGCACGACTTCGGGGTGTTGGAGGTTGGGCTCGCGGACGGGGTGTACCTCGAGCTCGGCAACGACGGCACGCTGCCGGTGACCGTGCACGGCACCGACTGGAGCACCTCTTCGCCCGAGCTCGCGCTCACCGACCTGGGCGCGCTCGCCTCACTTCCGCTGGTGCTCGACCCGGGTGGGCGAGCGCGGGTGCAGGTCACCTACACCCCCGTAGACGAGGCGCCGGACTCGGCCACATTCGGCGTGCGGTCCGATGATCCGGCGTCTCCCGAGCTGCACTCGGAGCTCCGGGGGAACGGGTGCATCGAGTGGTCGGGCATTCCTACGCTCACCGACTGGCAACAGCATGATGGGCTGGGGCTGCAGTGGTTCCCGTATGTGATGCCATCCCACGGTGCGGTGGAAGAGTACCTGTACAGCAGCATCCCGTCCGAAGGCGACCCCGGGTGGGTCGGTGCGCCCGACCCCGACATCGTGAACTACGACCTCTACTCCACGCTGTGTGCCGCCGGAGCCGGGTGCCGCGCCGCTGGAGAGTTCACCTACTTCCAGACCTTCGTCGACATCCCAGTGGGCCTGGACGTGGACCGGTTCGAGATCCACTTCGCTGGCATCGACGACGGCGTGCGGGTCACGGTGTTCAACTCCACCTACCCGGGCGGCTACGTCGAGCCCGGCAGCTACGTGTTCCTCGGCGGCGTGGGAACCTCGAACCTGGCGGACCACGTGGTGCCTGGCGAGCGCAACCGGGTGGTCGTGACCCACGTGGACGACTGCTGCAGCGGCTCGCGCCTGGCGGAGGCCCGGGTTGTGCTCGAGGGCGAGGTCATCATCCCGTGTGAGTGACGGTCAGCGGCGGCGGCGCTGGGCCTGCGGCACCGGGGGCAGCTGAAGCGTCCACGTGCCCGATGGTCCGTCCAGGCCGACCACGCAGTCCTGCAGGAAGTCCCATCCGAGCAGGATCAACGCGCGGTACCCGGCCACCGCCTCGTTCAGGTCGGGCACCTCGATCAGGTCGAGCTCCCAGAACACAGGCACGTCGCCGAGGCGGATCTGGGCGCGGCGGAGGGGCGCGATGGGTCGGTCGCCGCCGGTGACCGCGTACCAGCTCGCCGCACCAAAGGTGGGGAGCGCCAACGTCGCAGCCGCAGTCTTGTCGATAGCAGACATCGAGGCGCCCGTGTCGATCACGGCGAGCCCGGTGAGCGAGGGCCCCGACGCGCCGCGAATTTCGACGCGCACGAGCGGTCCCAGCGCGGGATGGAGCAACCCACGGAGCACCGTCGGTGAGCGTCTCGGCGCCCGCGCCATGCCTCCCCCCACCGAACAGTACAACCCCTGTCGTCGCCGTGCAGGCGGCGGGGCGCGGGGGAGTCGGGTCGCGAACGGCTAAGCCGGTCGACATCGGGGCCCCGCAGGTGCCATCCTGTGTGCAGCGGGGGGCGCGATGGGTCGGTGGCTTGTGCTGGTGGTCGGGTTGATGGCGTCGACGGCACATGCGCACGAGCAGTGCCCATGGCCCGCGTCCACCCGCGCCGATGCGGCCGCGACCCTTACCCAGGTGCAGTTTCGCGACCACCACGTCGTGGTGCGGGGCGTGTACGAGCGGCGGCACTTCGAGCGCGCACTGCGCGTGTGCGGCGAGACCGACGCGGCCCAGCGATTCGTCCAGTGGCGGCGGCTGCGGCGGCTCACCAACTGGAGCCTCGTAGGCGGGCTCGTGGCCTGGCCGGTGTTGGCGATCACGCCGGTGGCGGCCTCGATCGCCGGCGTGCGCAAGCAGCAGGTGCTGCGCCAGCTCGAGGACTGACTACCGAGGTCCGCTGGCGCGCGCATCGACGCACCGGCGATCCACAGTGTTCTCCGGGAACAGTAGAACGGACGTGCGGTAGCTGTTGTCGTCCGGATCGATCTCGCTGGCCGGGTCGCCCACCGTGATCTCCAGCGGCACCTTGTGCACGACCGTCGGGTCTAGCGTGCCGGGGTCGAGGTGCAGCGAGCGGACCCAGGTGTACTGGGCGTAGTCGGCCGAGGGGTGCTGCGCCGTGTGCGAGCGCTCGGCCACCGTGCCGAGGGGTCCCATCTGCACTCGGACCGTCAGCGACGTGCCGGGCTGCGCCACGTTGCTGGTATCGGAGTACTGCAGGTGCAGGACCGCTGGGCGGCCCGTTCGGCAGTCCACATAGCCGAGGGGTGAGGCCTGGAACAGCCGCGGCACCAGGTCGTCCAGCTCAAAGGCTTGAGTGGGCTTGTCGCTCTTCGGGGCCCAGGCGGGCGGCTTGGCGAACGCCACCACCTCGTGCAGGTGCCACTCGGGCTTGGTGTCGGGCTTCGGCTTCGCCGTCGGGTAGCGGGTCTGAAGCGCCCACTGGCCATAGGCGCTGATCCGCCCCTGACGCTGATCGGCGTTGTCGCGCGTGGTGCCGTCGGCGCGCACGCCGTGGGTCAGGTGCCGGCCAAAGCCGCGGTGCACCGCCAGTCCCACCAGCGCTGGGCGTGACCGGCGCTCGTCGTGGCCAAACCCCAGTGCGTGGCCGATCTCGTGGCTGAACACCCCGACCGAAGGGGCATCTTCCACGGCGTATGCGGGATCCGAGCGTAGCGGGTGTGCGCTGTGGCGACGGAAGCCCCGCTGCGGGTTGAGCGCCACGACCGCGGAGTGGGAGGCGACGCCCTCGTCGTTGTCGCCCCAGCGCCAGCGCCGGGTGCTTTCGTGGAACTGGAACGCCGCGCCCGACGCGTCCAGCTCCTTCCCCTTTGGATTCTCAGTCGAGTACTCGACCCGGATCACCGACGCGCTGCCCGGCCGGGGAGGCGCGAACAGCTTGCGGGGCTCGAGGTGACGGTCCGCGTGCACCACGGTGAGCGACAGGTTCACCCGCCGGGCCGCGTCGAGGCGGCGCACGGCCGTGACCAGGTTCGACCACGCTTGCGTGCCCTTCGGGAAGTGGTCGGGGCAGACCTCCAGCCGGATCGAGCGGGCAGCCTCGGGCGACAGGTGCTTGCGCCGGCCCTCGTACTTGGGGAGCGGCTGGTCGGTCACCGGGATCACGGTGAGCGTGTCGATGACGAGGGCGGGCGTGGGCACAGGCGTGGGCGCGGGCGTTGGGGAAGGCCCCCAAGCAGGTGGCGATCCGGCCAGGGCGAGCGCGGCGAGGAGGACGAGGATGCTGGCTCCCGATTCTGAAAGGTCAGTATCGGACTAACCCCCGATCATGGACCGAATCTTCCGCCACCATGCCGGTCCGTGCGCAGCGAGGGCCTGGTTCGTTCACCGCCTCACGCATCGCGACCGCCGTCGGGTATCGGTCCTCCGGGGGGAACGCCGTGGCGCAGGTGACGATCGGCGCGAGCGATTCCGGCACTTTGCCGAGCAGGAATGCCCGGCGCTGTTTGTCGGGCAGCGCCAGCGCAACCGGCTGCTCCCCAGTTACGAGGTACACCAACAGAGAGCCCGTGGAGAATACGTCGGCGCGGCCGTCCACTCTGGAGGCGTCGATCCGTTGCTCCGGGGCGACGAAGCCGGGAGTGCCCATTCCCGTATCGCTCCGGGTGCGGTAGGGGACGGTGCCGGCTGGATGTCGGGCGAGACCGAAGTCGACGAGCATCGCCCGACCGCCATCCAGCATGACGTTCTGGGGTTTCACGTCACGGTGCATCATGCCGGCCTCGTGCACGACCACCAGGCCCTCGAGCACGTCGTGTGCGAGGCTCAGTGCCCGATCCTCACGCTCGGCACCGTGCTGTGTCACCCGTTCGTGGACCGAGCCGTCGGGCAAGTAGCGCATCGCGTACCAGTACCAGTCGTCCTCGCGGCCGGCGCCATACACCCGAGCGATCCGTGGATGCCTGAGCCGGCTCATCGCTCGGGCTTCGGCGAGGAATCGGGCGGAGTGGTGCATCCGGTCGAAGAGTCGGCGTTCGAACAGCTTCACCGCCACTACCCGCCCGCTCGGGCGGTGCGTGGCGCGCACCACGACGGCGATTCCACCCGAGCCGACCCGCGCCCCGAGGTCGAAATCGCCGACGGTCTGTGGCAGATCCGTGAGCATGTACACCTGGAGACTGCGTGCAGTCTATTCCAGGGTTTGTCCGTATCGTGTGGAACCCGGCACCGAATCTCGGCCTGTGCTCAGTCGCGACGCCGGCGGGCCAGGGCGAGCGCCACGAGCCAGGCTCCAACCGCGCCGCCAGCGCCGGTGGACGAGCAGCCACACCCGCCTGGATCCTCGGCGTCTGCGTCGTCACCCAGCTGGGAGGCGTTCCAGTTGTCGATGGCGTCATCGCCGTCGGCCAGCAGGTCGTATAGGATGATGGGCTGCCCCGATTCGCTGGTGTCTTCGATGATCTTCGCGTAGTGCGTGGTGAGGCCCTCGATGAACTCGAGGTAGGTGAGCCCCTGCTCGTAGAACCACTCATCGCTCGGCACGAGGATGAACCGGCCGTCGGGCAGCTCGAGGCGCCGCATGGAGTCCCACCAGCTGCCGCCAACGCCGCACATCACGTACACATCGGCGTCGTGCTCGATCTCGACCGGGCCCATGTCAGGGTTGAACACGAACATCGGGTCGACAGTCATCTCGATGGGCGAGATGCTGCTCGTCATCCGGGACACGGTGTCGAACGCGAACAGGTCCTCGGCCCGCCGCATCGGCTCCACCACGCGTTCGTCGATGGCCGCCGCGGCGGCGACGCTGTCGAACACGTAGTCCTCCATCAAGTAGTCGTAGCACTCGACGCAGTTGTAGAAGCTGGTCGCATCCACGCCGTCGGGCGGCGGCATGTGGTCTTCGAGCACCTCGAACAGGGTGTTGTTCGATGGAAACCCATTGGCGATGAGGTGGTTCATGAACCCGGCGGGGTCGGTCTGCTCGGCGAGGGCGTCGGTGTCCCACCGGCCGTCGGAGTACAGCGTGCCCACCAACCGATCGGTGGGGCCTGAGTAGTCGGTGGCGAAGGCCTGCCCGCCGGCCTCGTCTGCGGCGCGGGTGATGGCGTCTTCGTAGTTCGAGCCTCCACTGAACCAGTCGATGGCCGCCTCGTTGATCTGCACGTGCAGGTAGTTGTCGGGTACCGCCCGATGCTTGCCGAACACGTAGGTCTCGAGCCGCATGTCGGGCGTTGCGGCCACGGAGGTGAGCGTGATCGGGATCATCGGACGGGTGCCGGCGTAGGTCATGCCGAGCGGAGCGATGTCGCCTGCGTCTTGGTCCTTCGCCAGCTTGAGCGCCACGAAGTAGGCGTCAAAAGCGATGTACGGCGCGAGAGCGGTGTCGAGCGTGTCCGGCAGGTCGTAGCCGGCTTCCTGGAGCCAGTCCAGCAGGGCCGCCTCGTTGCTCGCCTGGAGAACCACGGTGTCGTACGGGCCGACCTTCTTCTCGTCCACGACGATCACGCCGCCGGTGGAGCTCGTGCCGTAGTCGTAGCCGCCGCCGCCCGTGCCGGTGCCCGAGCCGCTGGCAGTCGTCGCGGTGGAGTAGTCCCACTCGCACCGCCCCTCCTCGTGCCACTCCATCCGGAACTGGGGCGCCAACCGCCACGACAGCTCGGTGAACAGCTGATCGGTGGACAGGAACAGCTCGGGCTGGGCTGGCGTGGGCACGACCCAGGCGAACTCCTCTGCGCTGCCGGTGTAGAAGATCTGCACGTGGGTCTCGACCGTGCCGGCGTCCGCATCCACTGCGAACACGATCCGCTCCGCAGATTGATCGATGGGCGTGCTGTTGTTGCAGAAGAACCCGCCACATGCGTGCGCCGTGGGCGTCGCTAGCCAGGCCAGGGCCGTCAAGGTGAGCATTCGTCGTCCTCCGTTGTTCTGATTCTAGGAGAATGTACGAACAACGTCTATAGTCCAGTTCTGCGCATCGCTGTGCAGCCCTGATGGGTGGTTTCTCACCCGATGTGCCAGAGGCGGGTGGGGTTCACGGGCCGCAAGCCTCCCAGGCGCCACCACGCCACGAGCAGGATCACGAGGTACGCGGTGCTCAATGCGAGGGCCGTCCACCCTGCCCCCGGCCAGCTGCCCGGGTAGCCTGCGATGGGGAGCGGGTGGATGCCGAGCACGATGGGGGCGACCAGCGGCACTGAGAGGGCGGACCCGAGCACGGCGCTCATCGGAGCGGGGCTGCGCAGGTCGGGGTCCAGCACGCGCAGCAAGGCGAGCCCCATGGGCAGGGTGCCGGTGGACATGCCGAACCAGAGCACGCAGTGCTCGAACGGTGCTGACCGGAACGCGCGGCCGGCGAGCCACACGGCCGCGATGAGCGTTGCCACGCCGCCGAGGGTGGTGAGCACTGCGATGGGCACCAGGTTGGCGCGGAGCACGGCCACCTCGATGGCAGCGATGGCGCCGGCTGTGATGCCGTCCACCGTCACCGAGGCCACCTCAGCGAGGGTGGCGTCGTGGAGGATCGGCGCACCCGGAGCACGATCCAGCAGTCGCCGTGCGCCCAACGCGAGCGCCGCGCCGAAGATGAAGTGGAAGCCCCACACCATGGCTGCGATGTCGGGCATGCCGGCCAGGGCGGCGGAGAGCCCCGCGCACACGGCGTAGGTCAGAGCATACACGGCGGCGATGGCGGCGATCTGGCGCGACAGGGGGCCGAGGCCGCCCGCGGGCGCCGGAGGGGCGGGCGCGGGTGCCTCTGACGCGGTGCCGTGCTCACCGGACCGCAGGCGTCGGCTGCGACCCCACGCCACCAGGGGCACGCCGATCAGGATCGACCAGCCGAAGCCCACCGCGGCGATGATCAGCCCGATCTGGCGCCCGTCGGTGAGGCCAGACGCCTCCCAGGCCGCACCCAGCGACAGTGCCTGGCCGGGGCCCTGCTCGAAGCCGAGGGGCAGGAGCAGCCCGAGGCCGGGATGGGTGGGTGTCGCGAGCAGGCCCACCCCCAGCACGAATCCGAGGCCGATCACGGTCTGGAGCGCCACCATCGTGGGGATGGCGAACCCCATGGACCTGGCGTCGGGGCCGGCGGTGCCTCCCTTCGGAGACTGCAGGCCGATGGCGATGAACACGATGGCGAGTCCGTGGTACACGCCGAGCTCGAGCACGCTACGGTCGAGGGGGAGCCAGCCCGCGATGTCGGGGCCTGCGAGCAGGCCGAGCGTGCCACCGATGATCGAGGCCGGGATCCCGATGCGACGGAGCGGGGGCGCGAGTCGCATCAGCGCCTCGGCGGCACCGAGCAGGAGCAGCACCACCAGCACGGTCTGCACCGCCGGAACCTGCCAGAACGCCACGCCCACCTCCGGGCGCGAGCATAGATCGGGCCGCGGTGATGCGCCGCGTGGATGTCATCGGCCCGGGTACAGTGTGACGGGTGAGGGCGGAGGGCGAGCGTGCGCATGCTCCTGTTGATCGCGGCGTGTGGGTCGCCTCCGGTGAGTCCGGCGTCGGGTGGTTCAGTGCAACCCGAGCCGGTCCCGTTGACCACGCCCAGCGACAGCCTGCCGTCCACGCCCACTCCCGAGCCCACCACCACCACGTCCTCCACTCCCACGACAGCGGACCCGTGGGTGGAGATCCGGCCCGAGACCCCCCATGATCACCAGGCGCTGAGCTGCAGCGCCGCCGAGGGGATGTCGGTGCAGTGGGAGGTGGACGGGGCACCCGTCGGTCTGGGCCCGATCGTTCCCACAGGCCGGGTCCGCTCGGGGGAGCAGTGGGCCTGTGTAGCGACCGGTCTGGCGGAGGAGCTGCGCACGGAGGTCACCATCACCCCGTGGGGAGGCAACCTGCTCGTGGTGCTGCTCGACGACGTGGGTGTGGACAAGGTGGCGGTCTATGCCGAGCATCCGCAGCCTCCCCGCACGCCGATCCTGGATGCGCTGGCCGCCGAAGGGCTCCGGTTCACCCGCGCCTACGCCCATCCGTTCTGCTCCTCCACGCGATCCACGGCGCTCACGGGTCGGCATCCGTCCCGCACGGGCATTGGCTACGTCGTCGACACCCTGCTCGAAGACCAGGTGGAACTGTCACTGTCGGAGACCACGCTCGCGGAGGTGCTCGGGGCCCATGGCTATGCGACGGCGGCGTTCGGCAAGTGGCACCTCGCTGGCTGGCCGGGGCCGAGCGGGCTGCAGCACCCGATGCTTCAGGGATTCACGCACTTCCAGGGCTCGCCGGGCAACCTGAATCGGCCGCTGATCGTGCCGATGGGGGGCTACCGCTTGTGGGACAAGAACGATCGCGGCGTGCTGGTGGCCCACGAGCGCTACGCCACGACCGACACCGTGGACGACGCCCTCGCCCACCTGGACGGCCTGCCTGAGCCGTGGCTGATGTGGGTGGCCTTCAACGCGGGCCACTCGCCGTACCATGCGCCGCCGGAGGAGCTGGCGGAGGTGGACGGATCTGGGACCGCCGACCTGTATGATGCGATGATTACGGCGATGGATGTGGAGCTGGGGCGGCTACTGGATGGGCTTCCGCCCCGTGTGGCGGCGCGAACGACGATCGTGGTGATGGGGGACAACGGCACGCCCCAAGAGGCCACCCGTGAGCCGTGGGATGGCGACCGCGCCAAGGGCACGCTGTTCGAGGCGGGGGTGCGGGTGCCGCTGCTGGTGACCGGTCCGATGGTGGAGGCCCCCGGCGTGAGTGATGCGCTGGTCCACGCGGCCGACCTGTTCGGGCTCGCCTCCGACCTGGTCGGGGCGCCGCTCGCCGACGACGTGGATGCAGTGAGCCCGCTGGCGGTCCTGGTCGACCCCACGCTGCCCGGCGACCGGGATCATGTGTGGTTCGAGCGGTTCTTTCCCATCGGCGCAGGCCCGTACATCACCGAGTACCAGGGGGTCTCCGACGGTGCCCACAAGCTGGTGCGGCTGGATGGCGTGGAGGCGTTCTATGTGCTCGATGGGCACGACGACGGGGCGCCCGTGGACCCGGAGGCGCTCACGGGGGCGGCGGCGGTCGCCCATGCGCGGCTGGCGGCCCTGCTCGCCGACTATGACGCGCTCGAGGTGGAGTGAGGCGCCGGTTCAGGCAGTGATGTCGCGCTTGTCGCAGAATCGCTCCAGCTGCTGGCCCGCCTGCCCTCGCACGCGGCCTTGGACCAGCGACGACCAGCCGAGGACCATGCCCATGGGTCCCAGGGCCATGCGGGTCCAGGCCCACAGGTCGAACGTGTCGTCGTGGGTGGCGATGCGGCCGTCGCGGAACGTGAACGCGGCGTCGATCACGTTGTGCACCTTCCGCCCGGTGGCGCTGAAGGTGTACGTCGCCTCCCAGTGTGCCTTGCCCTGGGTGTCGTCGGCCTCGACGGCGGAGAACGTGAGATCGAGATCGGTGCCGCGCTCGCAGAGCATGCGCCACATGCCGCCGATGTGGCCGCCCCGCAGGTCTGGGAAGACGGGGTCGGAGAACCGGGCGTCTTCGGCGTAGGCGGCGGCCATGGTGGCGTGGTCGCGCTGCTGGAAGGCGGTGTAGAACCGGGTGAGCAGGTCGGCGTTGGCGTGCAAGTGGCCTCCGGGCTGGCGGGCGTGTACCCCGATTGCGAAGCTGGAGCCGGCGGGATGGCGGGGTCACGGTGGTTGGTTGCCCGCAGGGAGGGCCCGTGTGACGCGGAGGGCCCCGCGGTGGGGCCCCGGGCAGCGCCGGTGGCGTCGCGACCGGGCAATGGAGGCGATGATGCGGAAGGATGGGCTGTATTGGCTCCGTAAGCACGGCGGACGCCCGATGGATGGCCGAGGGGTCACGATCCTCGAGCATTCGCTGCAGTGCGCAGCGCTCGCCGTAGCGGACGGCGCACCTGACGCGCTGGTGGTGGCGGCGTTGCTCCACGATGTCGGCCGGCTGCTGCCGGAGTCGGTGTCGAACGCCACGGGGAGCGATCGCGCACACGAGCTGCTGGGCGCGCGGTTCATCGGCCGCACCTTCGCGCCCGAGGTGTCGGAGCCGGTGCGCCTGCACATCGAGGCCAAGCGATATCTGGCACACGACCCCGCCTATGCGGCGAGCATGTCGGAGGCGGCGCGCGACGCGCTGGCCGAGCAGGGGGGGGCGTACGCTGAGTGGCAGGTGGAGGGCTTCTCCGCGGTGCCGTACGCCGAAGACGCCATCCGGCTACGCCGATGGGACGACCGCGCGATCGTCCCAGGTCTCGATGTTCCGTGTCTGGAGCACTATGTCGGCCGGATCGAGCGGCTGTTGCGCCCCCGCCTCACGGTGAGTGGGTAGCCGGCGGGTCGCCCGGGATCGCTGCAGTTGTGGTCGGGACTACACATTTGTTCAGTGCGACGTCCACCCGTTGTCCGCCGGTCAGGGATGGTCCCCTCGGCAGCGCATCGTCGCTGCATGCCCACGACGCACCGCTACCGCCTCTTGCTCGAGCACGATGAAGTGGGTGTGTGGCTGTGCGTGGAAGATGGCGTCGGGCGCACCCGGTACGGACCGTGGATGGACCCCCAGGAGGCCGAGATCCAGGGGCGGTGGCCGATGGTCTGCCGGTGGCGCCGGCGAGCGGCCCGCCTCGGCGGCCACGTGTTGCGGCCTTCGGCGACGCAGGTGTTCGTGGTCCTGCCCGACGCTGTGATTCCACGTCGGGGGGGGATCGTGGGGGTCGACGGGCCCTGCTCCGTGGCGTCCCCCGTGGCGCCGCGACCTTCAGGTTGAGGTCCAGTCTGCTCGTCTGCGAACCGGCCCGAGTGTAGCGCAGATCGGGCCGGCTCTTGACTCGGGCCTGGACCTTCAGGTTGAGGTCCAGTCTGCTCGTCTGCGAACCGGCCCGAGTGTAGCGCAGGGTACCTGCGCAGATCGGGCCGGCTCTTGACTCGGGCCTGGACCGTGACCGCTCCGTCTACAGCAGTCCCTCGATGTCGGCCTGGATGTCCCGCGGCGTGGTGCGGGGACCGTATCGCTTCACCACCTCACCGTTCCGGTCTACGAGGAACTTCGTGAAGTTCCACTTGATAGCTGTAGATCCGAGCAGGCCGGGCGCGGCGGCCTTCAGCTGTGCGAACAAGGCGTGGGTGTTCCCACCATTCACCTCGACCTTGTCGTACATCGGGAAGCTGACGCCGTAGTTCAGCTCGCAGAAGCCCGAGATGTCCTCGGCCGAGCCTGGCTCTTGGCGCCCGAACTGATTGCACGGGAACCCGAGCACCACGAGTCCCTTGTCGCCCAGCTCGCTCCACAGGCGCTCGAGGCCGGCATACTGCGGGGTGAACCCGCACTGGCTCGCGGTGTTCACCACGAGCATCACCTTCCCGGTGTGATCAGCGAGCGTGGTGGGGTCGCCGCCCAGGGTCGTCACAGGGGTGTCGTAGTCGATGCGAGCCATGGTCCCTCCAGAGTCCGGGTCCTAACCTCTCGTGTTCGCCGTCTGCGTGGTCGTCCGTCGGACTGCGTCGCCGTACGTCACGGCGGTGGCGAGCGGCTGGCTCGGCGTCTACGGTGTTGCGAGGGGGGGCGGATGGCCAACGCTAGGCAGACGGCGTACAGATCCGCCTCCGGACAGCGCGATGGCCGCCGGGAGACCCTGGACCGGATCGCCCGCCGGCGCACCTCCTGGGCCACTCATCGGCACTCGATGCGGGATGCCGCTTGCGTTCGATGTGCGATGGTGTACGCCGATCACGACCTCGTGCTCTCCCCGCACGGCAGGGTGTGTGAGCAGTGCGAGGGCGCCCTCGAGGTGGCTCGGTCTGGGAGGATCCACGCAGGGTCCTCCGCTCGGGCGGCGGGGCTCGGTCTCGTCGCGCTCGCAGCCCTGCACGGCGCATTCCTCGTTGGGACGGTGTCGGTGTGGGGCTTGTCGTGGGCCGGCTCGCTCGGCGGCCTCGTCGCTGCGGCCGAGGGGTTGAGGTACCTCGCCCGGCACCGGCAGCTGCATACGACCGCTGTACGGTCCGAGGCCGACTCGCCACCATGGTGGGGGGCCGCCGCGGCGTCCACCCTCGTGGGCAGCGGGCTCGTGTCATTGGTCCTCGCCCTGCTTCTGTGAGCCGAACCACAGGGCTAGGTGGGCGGCCATCAGCAGGTGGAACAGCGGGGAGATCCGCAGCGACAGGCCGATCCCGAGGTGCAGGCCAACCAGGGTGATGGCGGCAGCGACCCGGGTGCGCGGCCACCACAGGCCCAACGCGATGAACAGCTCGGCACCGAGGGTGCCCCAGCTCATCGCGGTCGCGACGTTCCGGCTGACGCCCCCTGCGGCCAGACCGAACAGGCCCCAGGTGTCGTCGTTCAGCACGTGAAACAGGCTCTTGCCGTCCCACCACCCGCGGCCGCCGACCAGCTTGGCCGGAATGGTGAACAGGTACACCGACGAGAACTGCAGCTTGAGCAGGGTGGCGCCCCAGTTGGCCCCGCGCTCCCCCGGCGCGTGCGGCGCAAACCACAGCAGGGCCCACTGGACCAGCGCCAGCACGCCGTAGCCCCTGGCCATCCGGGTATCGAAGGCGATCAGCAATGCGAACACGACCAGCATCACCGCGTGGGCGATGCGGACGCGGCGGCCGATGATCATCGCGAGCGCGGCGATGGTCGCGGCGCCGAGCAGCCCATGGACCGCCCACTGCGTCGGTGGCGTGAACGCCGCCATGAACCACGGATCCTGTCGCAGGATCGGCCGGGCCCAGAGCTCACCGATGTAGGGCCAGCGCGGCCAGAGGTAGGCGAGTGTCCACACCGCCAACAGCACTCGGAATCGGCCGGTCATGGTGTCACCGGGAACCGACCCAGCCCGGTGGACTCCACCGGACCGCCACGTGGCCCCTCCCGCTCGAGGCGGAGGCGCACCTCGGTGTAGCCCGCGTCGGGGGCCAGTTCGGCCACGAGCCAACGTGCGAATGCGGCCCGGTCCCGCGGGTGTGCCCGCCCTTCGTACAGCGCCTTGGCCTCGTCGGGCACGCGGCGCTCGCTCCACCCGCGGGTGTAGTGGAATGCGTCGTCGATGCGGAGTGGCTGCCAGGCGCCATCGTCCACCCGGGCCTCGGCGATCACCACCGGCGGCCGGATCTCGGGTGCCGCGAACATACGCCATGGCCAGATGCCGCCAGCCAGGGCCTGAACCAGCAACACGACCTGAACGAGGCCCCACAGGGCGAGCACGACGCGCCCGTCGGAGCGGAAGGGTTGCCAAAGCATGCGCGAGTATTGCCCTTGGGGTCGGGTCGGGGCGAGCGCGGGGCGCAAGAAGTCGCCGGGAGCGTCGCGGCGGCTCCGCTCGCGGGGTAGTTCGCGAGCGTGAAGTTCCATCCATACATCAGACTCGCGTGGCTGCTCGGCGTCGCTGTCGGCGTGTTCATCACGCCATGGCCGGTCGCGGCGGTGCTCATCCCGATCAGCGTCGGTCTGGCGAAGTCCGCCGGCACGCCCACCGCAGGGCTGCTCCGCACGCTGCGCAAGCTGTCCGTGTTCGGGTTCTTCCTGCTGCTCACGTTCTCCCTGCTCCCCGATGGGGATGCAGGTGATGGCGTGTACCTTGGCATCGGCGGGTGGGGTGTGACGGCCTACCCATCGGGCGCCGCGCTGGCCGGGCAGATGTTCCTGCGGCTGCTCGCGGTGGTCTACGCCTCGACCGCCGCGCGCGCGACCGGCAACCCGGCAGACGTGACCCGCGCGCTGCGTGGTCTCGGCGTTCCGGCGCGGGTGGCGCTGGCGATGGACGCCACCTTGGGGCTGCTCGAGAGCGCCCCGGGTGGCGGCCGTCGCGGTGGCGGCGGCGGCGGCGGTCGAGGACGTCACAACGACGGCACGCCGATGCGGGAGAAGGTGGCCAAGTACTGGAAGGCCGTGCGCGAGGCAGACGCCGACATGCTGGTGGCGCCGCTTCAGGCCTCCATCGCTCGCGCCGAGGCCCGTCTCCAAGAGGAACACCCCGACGTCGAGGCCCACATCGTCCGCGATGCGGCCGTGATCGCCGGCGTGGCTGGGGTGATGCTCGGCCTGAAGTGGCTGAAGACGCTGCCTGGGCTGCCGGTCGCTCCGGGGCACAAGAACGCGGTGATGTTGCCGCTCTACATCATGGGCGCCGAGCTCACCGCCACGCCGTTCGGTGCCACGGCGTGTGGGCTCACCATGGGAGTGCTCGCGTTCCTCACGGGCGACGGCCGCTATGGCGTGTTCGAGATCCCGAAGCACGTGGTGCCCGGGTTGATGGTCGACATCCTGAACCCCATCGTCCGGCGGCTGCCACGGCACGTGTTGGTCTATGCGGCGTTCGGTGTCGTGCTCGCAATCGGGCGCCTGGCCGCCGATCTGTCGGTCGCCTTCGCCCTCGGTGTGCCCAAGTCGTTCTATGCCTGGATCGGCGGCATCAGCGTCACGCATCTCACCGCTGGGGGCCTGTCTGGGTTCGTGAGCGTCGTCCTGCTCGGCGCGGTCGACCGGGTGCGCAACGCCCCGGTAGACGCGGCTGA
>JBLFXJ010000002.1:0-71381 GCA_047609825.1 Myxococcota bacterium | reverse complement strand
TTCTGGCCCGACCCCCAGATCTTCACCGAGACGGTGGAGTTCGAGTACGACGTGCTCGCCACCCGCATGCGCGAGCTCGCCTTCCTCAACCGTGGCCTGACCATCGAGCTGAGCGACGACCGGTTCGATCGCAGCGACGAGTTCGCCTACGAAGGCGGCATCGTCTCGTTCGTCGAGTTCCTCTCGGCGGGCCGCACGCGCCTTCACCAGCCGCCGATCTACGTGCAAGGCTCCCGCGATGGTGTCGAGGTCGATGTCGCTCTGCAGTGGACCAGCGCGTACAACGAGACCGTGTTCTCGTTCGTGAACAACATCAACACCCTCGAGGGCGGCACCCACGTCGCCGGTCTGCGGGCTGGGCTCACCCGCACGATCAACAACTACGCGCAGGCGAACAACCTCCTGCGGTCCACCAAGGGCACCAACCTGTCCGGCGAGGACCTCCGAGAAGGCCTCACGGCGGTGCTGTCGGTGCGCATCCCGGAGCCGCAGTTCGAGGGTCAGACGAAGACCAAGCTCGGGAACTCCGACGTGAAGGGCCTTACCGAAGGCGTGGTCGTCGAGCAGCTCTCGGCCTTCCTTGAAGAGAACCCGCAGGTCGCCAAGGTGGTGATCGGCAAGGCGATCGAAAGCGCGCGTGCGCGTGATGCGGCGCGCAGGGCCCGTGAGCTCGCCCGACGGAAGAGCGCGCTCGAGGGCGGAGATCTGCCCGGCAAGCTCGCTGACTGCCAGGAGAAGGACCCGTCGAAGTGCGAGCTGTACCTGGTCGAGGGCGACTCGGCCGGTGGATCTGCGAAGCAGGGCCGTGACCGTCGCTATCAGGCGATCCTGCCGCTCCGTGGCAAGATCCTGAACGTCGAGAAGGCGCGGTTCGACAAGATGCTCGCGAACAACGAGGTGCGCACGATCATCAGCGCCCTCGGCTGCGGCATCGGCCCGGACTTCGATCCGGCCAAGCTCAGGTATGGTCGCATCATCATCATGACGGACGCAGATGTGGACGGCAGCCACATCCGCACCCTGCTGCTCACCTTCTTCTACCGGCAGATGCGCGAGCTGGTGGAGGGCGGTCACCTGTACATCGCGCAGCCGCCTCTGTATCGGGTGAAGAAGGGCCGCACGTCGCGCTACTTGAAAGACGAGGCCGCCCAGGTCGCGTTCTTCATCGAGCACGGTGTGACCGCGATCCGCGTGTGGGAGAGCGATGCCGACGCCCAGACGTTGGGCGAGCCCGTCACGGTCGAGACCCTCGGCGCATTGGTCGCCGACCTTCAGCCCTATTCCCGGCGACTGGGGCGCTTGTCCCGCAGCTTCCCAGAGGTCGTGGTCGAGTGCTTCTACGCGGTCACCGACGGTGTACTCGACGGGGATCTCGACGCTACGGCCACCACGCTCGAGGCAGCACTCCGCGAGGCCGACCCCACCCTCCGCATCACCGGCGTGAACGCCGACCACGAGGCCCGGGCGATCGAGATTCGGCTCGAGGTCCGCGGCGAAGAGCGCGTGCTGCGCCTGGTCGACCACCTTGGCGATCGCCAGGCGCTCACCAAGCTGTATCGGTCTCTCGGCGACCACCTCACGCTGCCGGCGATTCTCAAGTCGGGCAACGTCGAGCGGCACGTGAAGACCTGGACCGACCTGTGGCGCGCCTTTCTCGACCTGGCTCAGCGGGGCTGGGATGTGCAGCGATACAAGGGTCTCGGCGAGATGAACCCCGACCAGTTGTGGGAGACCACGATGGAGCCGGAGTCCCGGACCCTGCAGCGTGTCGAAGTGGACGACTTGCTGGCGGCCGATACGGTGTTCACTATTCTGATGGGTGATGCCGTCGAGCCTCGGCGTGAGTTCATCCAGCGGAACGCGCTGAGCGTGCGCAACCTGGACATCTGATCGTGGGGGCTGGTTGACGGCGAACGCAACGGACAGCGCGACCGAGGGACTGCTCTCGAGCCGCCTCGTGATGGTCACGGGCAAAGGCGGAACGGGAAAAACGACCTTTGCCGCTGCTCTTGCTGTCCTCGCTGCGGCTCGCGGCAGGCGCACGCTGCTGTGTGAGATCGACAATCAGCGGCCGTCGATGACCGCCATCTTCGGCAAGGCGCCCCGCAATGCGCCGCAGAAGGTGCGCGACGGGCTCGATGTGTGCAACATCGAGTGGGAGCCCGCGCTCGAGAGCTTCCTCGAGGCCTTGGTCCCATCGCGCCGGATCGTGAAGCTGATCCTGGGCAACCAGATCGTGTCGCGGTTCCTCGACTTCACGCCGGGATCGCAGGAGCTGGTCGAGCTGTCCGCGCTCGCGCACCACATCGAGCAGTACGACACTGTGATCGTCGACATGCCGGCGTCGGGCCATGCGTTCTCGCTGCTCGACATCACGCGATCCGCGATGGGGCTGTTCCGGTCTGGACCGGTTCGACGGAGGGCGGCCGAGCTGCGTGAACTCCTCGTGGCGCCGTCCACCCGGGTCGTGTTCGTGGCGCTGCCGGAGGAGATGGTCGTCAACGAGACGCTCGAGACACTGCAGCGCATGCGCTCCTTCGAGCTGATCGGCGGCGAACCGGTGGTGTACCTGAACCGCGCCACGCTGCCGACCCTGACCGACGACGAGCGCGGCGTGATCGCCAAACTCACCGACCTGGCGCTGTCGCCTGCCCAGGAGGAGTTTGTCCGGGCGGGCCGATGGGAGGACGTGCTCGAGCAGGGCACGGCGCTCAGCCAGCAGCGGCTCAGCGACGGCGTCACGATCGACCCCGTGTTGGTCGGTCCTGCGCCTCCCGGCGGTTCCGGCCGTGACGTGGTGCTGGATGTCGCGGCAACCCTCGGCCGCGGTGTCGGTCTCACGCGAAGGGATCTGACGTGGACGTAGTCGGAGAGGGCCGCGATCTCGAGGCCTGGCTGGAGACCACGCGGCTCGTGGTGTGTGTCGGCGCCGGTGGCGTGGGCAAGACCACCACCGCGGCGGCGCTCGGGCTCCGGGCCGCCGTGATGGGTCGGCGGGTGATGGTGCTCACCATCGATCCGGCGCGGCGGCTGGCGAACAGCCTCGGGCTGTCGGAGTTCGGCAACGAGGCGCGGCGGATCGACCTGTCGGGCATCCCGGATGCGTCCGGCGAGCTGTGGGCGATGATGCTGGACTCCCGCAGCACCTTCGACGGCCTGATCGAGCGCATCGCGCCCACCGATGAGGCTCGGCGACGCATCCTCGACAACCACATCTACCGGCACATGGCGAACACATTCGCCGGCAGCCAGGACTACATGGCCACCGAGACGCTGTACGACATCGTCGGGTCGGGTGCCTACGACATGGTGGTGCTCGACACCCCGCCGGTGAAGAACGCGCTCGACTTCCTCGAGAGCCCCGGCCGGCTGATCAACTTCCTCGATGAGCGCGTGCTGCGCTGGTTTCTCCAGCCTTATGACGCCTCACGGGTGTTCGGTCAGCGCCTGATGCTCGGCACCTCCGCGGTGGTGTTCCGGCTCCTCGGCTACGTGTTCGGACGCGATTTCCTCGACGATCTGGCCGAGTTCTTCAAGGACTTTCAGGGCCTGTACACGGGCTTCGTCGAGCGTCATGACGCGGTGGTGAAGCTGTTCCGCGACCCGTCCACGCAGTTCGTCACGGTGTGCGCGCCCTCTGAGTCCAGCTTGGACGTGGCGGTGTTCTTCCAGCAGGAGCTGCGGGAGCGCGACCTGCCCCGAGGAGGGGTGGTGGTGAACCAGGTGCACGCTTGCGAAGGCACCAGCCACGATGCCCGGCGGATGCTGGCGGACGCGGTGTCGGAGCTGGGCGATGTCGAACCGCAGGTGCTCGCCCGTGTGCTCGCCCGTCTCGGCATGGCCCACCGGCGGCTGCACGCCCTGGCGCAGGCCGAGGCCGCGATGATCGACCGCGTGCGCAAGGCGGCCTCCGGCGGCGGCTTCTACCAGGAGATACCGCGGCTCGACGGCAATGTGCACGACCTGGCTGCGCTGAACCTGGTCGGCGAGCACCTGTTCCAGCCCGCAGGCTCGCTCTAGACCGCTCTAGACCGTGCTTTCGCGAACGTTGCCAGGTGGATCACCGGGGTGCGAGGGTGCCGTCCAGGGCGATCACCGGGGATGTGGTCGGAAAGTCCTCGGATGACAGCTGGCGCACGAGATCAGTCGCGGTTCCGGCGTCGTCGGGCATTGGCACACCCTTGCCCAGCAGTCTCACCGGGAGGATCTGGCCCCGAACGAGCCGCCCGTCAGCGTCGAGCACGGCCTCGAGCACCAGGCTCGTGGACAGGTGACCCGAGAGCCCGAACCGGCCATAGGTAGCGAAATTGCCGAGGCTATACGCCACTAAGTGGCCGTCGATGATCTCCATCCCGCGGGGCACGTGGGGGCCATGGCCGAGCACGATATCGGCACCCGCCCCGATCACGGCTCGGGCGAACGCCCGCAGATGACCTCGGTTCTCACCGTAGAAGGTCTCGGCGCCGTCCGGTACATGCAGCGCCTTGCTCCCCTCGGCGCCGCCGTGGAACGACACCACCACCCAGTCATGCTGCGCGGCGACCGCCCGCACCAGGGCGGCAGCGGTCTCGTGGTCGTTGACGTAGTGGGAGTTGCGGTTGGTGTGGAACCCGATCATCCCGATGCTGGCGCCGTCCACCTCGACGGTCGCGATCGTGCCCGGTCGGCCCGACGCGGCCAAGCCCCGCTCGGCCAGCGCCTGCTCGGTGGCGATGCGGCACTCCACGCCGAAGTCCTCGGCGTGGTTGTTCGCCGTGGAGAGCATGTCGAACCCGGCGGCCTTCAGGTGGTCGGCGTAGCGGGTCGGTGAGCGAAACGCGTAGCAGGCGGTGGCGTCTTCGCCGCACTTGTGGGTGCTGCCCCCGTCGCACAGCGGCCCCTCGAGGTTCCCGAACGTCACGTCGGCGTCGGAGAGCCATGGGGTGACCCCGGCGAGCAGCTGGGCCCCGTCCTCGGGCGGCAAGTAGTCGGTGGGGTGCGGGAAGTCCGTGCCCAGCATGATGTCGCCAGCGGCCCGGAGCCTGAGTGTGCGGCCTTCCGGTAGGGGCGGACGCAGGGTCGTAGGGGCACCGGCTGCGACAGACCGGGCGAGCGTCATCGATGCCAGGTGGCCCTCGGCGGTGGGCAGGTGCTTGCCAACCTCCGGATGGGAGGGTTCGAGCTCCGCGACGCGCTGCCAGTGCTTCACCACGTCGGCCCATTGACCGAGGGTCCACAGGCTCCAGCCCAGCTCCCAGTGGCAGGCCACATGGGCGGGCACCACGGCGAGGCAGGACTCATAGTGGACGACCGCCGCAGCGGCGTCTCCGGCCCGCTGGGCCGCCATCCCAGCCGTGAGGTCGGCCTCTGGGGTCGCGAGTGCAACCACCGTGAACAGCCACACGCTCATCATTAGCCTCTCCCCGGATCTGTCGAGCGGTGAGCTTGGGCTGTACCGACCGATCGGGACAGGTTAAGCCGCTGTGCTGGCCCGGTCATCACAGACCGGTCCCCCCACCCGGCGAGGCTCATGGACCCCATCGCGAAGCACATCGTTCCGATCCGCATCCAAGACGAGATGCGGAACTCGTACATGGACTACTCCATGTCCGTCATCATCGGACGCGCCCTGCCCGATGTGCGCGACGGCCTCAAGCCAGTGCACCGCCGCATCCTGTACGCGATGCACCGCGAGGGCCTGCAGCACAACAAGAAGTACTCCAAGTGCGCTGGCGTCGTCGGTGAGGTGCTCAAGAAGTACCATCCGCACGGAGATTCCGCGGTCTACGATGCCCTGGTGCGTATGGCCCAGCCGTGGAACCTGCGGTACCCGTTGGTCGATGGCCAGGGCAACTTCGGCAGCGTGGATGGCGATCCCGCAGCCGCCTACCGGTACACCGAGTGCCGGATGACCAAGCTCGCCGAAGAGCTCCTGATCGATATCGACAAGGAGACGGTGGGGTTCACGCCGAACTTCGACGGCCAGACCGAAGAGCCGGTCGTGCTCCCGTCGCGGTTCCCGAACCTGCTGGTGAACGGCGCCGACGGCATCGCGGTCGGCATGGCCACCAAGATCCCGCCGCACAACCTGGTCGAGATCGTCAACGCCTGCATCACGGTGATCGAGCGCCCAGAGGTCACCTTCGAGGAGCTCCTCGAGATCGTGCCGGGCCCCGACTTCCCCACGGCCGGCACCATCTACGGTCGCGCTGGCATCCGCGATGCCTACGCCACCGGCCGCGGCCGGGTGGTAGTGCGCGGCAACGCGGACTTCGAGGAGGTCAACGGTCGCCGCGCGATCGTGATCGACGAGATCCCGTACCAGGTGAACAAGGCCAGGCTCATCGAGCAGGTCGCCGACCTGGTCAAGGATCGCAAGCTCGAGGGCATTCACGCCCTGCGTGATGAATCCGACCGCACCGGCATGCGGATCGTCATCGAGCTCAAGCAGGACGCATTCGAGGAGGTGGTGCTCAACCACCTGTACAAGAGCACCGCGCTCCAGTCGACCTTCGGCGTGATCTTGCTCTCGATCGTGAACAACCGTCCGCGCATACTCTCCCTCCGCGAGATGATGCAGCACTACATCGCGCACCGTCGCGAGGTGGTGCTGCTACGCACCCGGTACGAGCTCCGCAAGGCTCGCGAGCGCGCCCACATCCTCGAGGGCTACCGCATCGCCCTCGACCACATCGATGAGGTGATCGCGCTCATCCGGGCGAGCCCCTCGGCGTCGGAAGCGCGGGTGCGGTTGTGCGACCGGTTCGGGCTCACCGAGGTGCAGGCTCAGGCCATCCTCGACCTGCGGCTGCAGCGCCTCACCGGCTTGGAGCGGCAGAAGATCGAAGAGGAGTACGCCGAGCTGCTCACCCGCATCGCCGCCCTGTCGGCCATCCTCGCCGATGAGTCCCTGCTCATGGGTGTGGTGAAGGGCGAGCTGCTCGAGATTCGTGAGACCTACGGCGATGAGCGCCGCACCCGCATCGTGGATGCGCGTGGCGAACTCACCATGCACGACCTCGTGGCCGAAGAAGACCAGGTCGTCACCCTGTCCCACCTCGGGTACATCAAGCGCTGCAGCCCCGACGAGTGGCGCCAGCAGCACCGGGGCGGCATGGGCAAGCGCGGCATGAACACCCGCGCTGAAGACTTCGTCACCTCCCTGTTCATCGCAAACACCCACAGCCTGCTGCTGGTGTTCACGCGATCAGGCAAGGTCTTCCCCCTCAATGTGTATGAGGTGCCCCAGGCGGGCCGCGATGCCCGGGGGCGCCCGATCATCAACCTCGTGCCCGTCGAGGATGGCGATCGGGTCACGGCGGTGGTGAGCGTGCGCGCGCTCGAAGTCGCCGAAGGCGAGCCCGCTCCCGACCTGTTGTTCGTCAGCAGCAGTGGTCTGGTGAAGCGCACTCCGCTCACCGCGTTCCGCAACCTCCGGGCAGGCGGGATGATCGCGGCCGGGGTCGCTGATGATGACACCCTGGTGGTGGTGAAGTTGGTGCAGTCCGGCGAGCTGTGCTCGGTGATGCTGCTCTCCTCGAACGGCCAGTGTATCCGCTTCCCGTGGGACGATGTGCCCGAGTATGGGCGTTCGGCGCGAGGTAACCGTGGCATCAAGCTCGAGGGCGACGACCTGGTGGTCGATGCGGTCCTGCTCCCGGCCTGGGAGACGCCCACCCTCGATGACGATCTCGACGACGACGATGATGATGTCGACGAGGTCGACGAGGTCGAGGACGATTCTGAAGACGATGCGGAGGACGGGGAGCTGGTGGTAGACGAGGTGAGCCTGCTCACCGTCACCGAGCTCGGGTTTGGAAAGCGCACCCGGTTCCACAAGTACCGGGCGCAGAAGCGCAACGGCAAGGGGCTCCTCTCGTTCCGCGTCGGTGACGACACCGGCGGGGTGGTCGGTGCCGTGCCAGTGGGCCCCGAGGACGAGCTGATGCTTGTCACCGACACGGGCCGCGTGATCCGCATCGAAGCCGCATCCGTGAGCCAGTACGGTCGCGTCACCAAGGGCGTGCGCCTGATGCGCCTCGGCGACGGCGAACGCATCGTGGACATGGCCCGGTACACCGAGTCGGATGACGACGAGGGCGACGAGGAGTGAGGGCTGCGGCGGCCGGCCTGGGACTCGCGGCGCTGTTCGTGCTGCTCGTTCCGGGCACGCCGTGGTCGCTCGGTCACGGCGATGTGCTGGCCGCCCACGGTCAGCCTCGTGCCGCGGTGGCGTGGTACCGCCTGGTGGCGCGTGTCACGCTGGATGCGCCTACCCGCCAGGCGGCGTGGAGGCGGGCCAATGTGGTCGCCAGAGCGGATCTGGACGATCTCGAACTGGCCGAGGCGCTCCTGGTGGAGCGGCTGGGTGGCGAGGTGCTTCGGCGGAGCCGTGCGAAGATCCTGGCCGCGCTGGCCGACCTCCAGCGCAGGCGCAGCGCCAACGAGCTGGCGGCGTCCACCTGGGAACGTGCGGTCGACGAAGCGCCCCGGCACCGGGACGCACCGAGCTGGCTGCTCGAACGCGCGGAGGTCCTGCTCGAGCGGGGTCTCCCCGACGCCGCAGACGCTGAATTCACGAGGATTTCCCGTCAGTATCCGCGTGAGCGATCGCGCGCCAACCTGGGTCGCGCCCGGATCGCGTTGGCGTCGGGCAGGCCCCACGAGGCCCTCCGTCTGTTCGACGACAGCTTGGCCCATGGCCCGTCCTCGGAGGTCGAGGCGGTCGCACGGCTCGGCTCGGCCGTGTGCCTGGAGCGACTGGGCGATCTCGACGAAGCGCTCGTGATGCTCGACGCGCCGGAGCTCCCCGATGCCGTTCGGGCGGTCCGATCGGACGGCCTGCGCCGGTTGTCGGAGGCGGGGGGTCTGTGAGCCTGGTCGGCTGAGGCCGTCCACCCAGTCTTGGTACCGGACCGGCCAGGGTAGCAATCAGTTACCCGCGCGCCGGGAGGCTCCATGTCACGCTCGTCCGATCTGCTCGCCCGCGCTCGTCAGCTGATCCCCGGTGGGGTGAACTCGCCCGTGCGAGCGTTCGCCGCGGTCGGTGGCGATCCGCCGTTCATCCGGCGCGGTGAGGGCGCCGAGATCGAGGACGAAGACGGCAATCGGTACCTCGACCTGGTGGGCAGCTGGGGAGCGCTCCTCCTGGGCCATGCGCACCCGGCGGTCGTCGCAGCTGCGGTGGACGCGGTGCGATCGGGGTCGTCCTTCGGCGCGCCAACAGCGGGCGAGGTCGCGTTCGCCGAGGCGGTGGTGGATCGCGTGCCCGGACTCGCCAAGGTCCGGGCGGTGAGCAGCGGCACCGAGGCCACGATGCACGCGATCCGGCTGGCGCGCGGGTTCACCGGGCGCGATCGGATCATCAAGATGGAGGGCTGCTACCACGGCGCCCACGATGCCATGCTGGTCAAGGCTGGCTCGGGCGTGGCCACGTTCGGACACCCGGGTTCGCCAGGCGTGCCGGCCGTCGTGGCGGGCAACACGCTGCTCGCCCCGTTCAACGACGCCGACGCCGTGGGCGCGCTGTTCGAGGCGTACCCCGGCGAGATCGCGGCGGTGATGCTGGAGCCCGTCGCCGGCAACATGGGCACCATCCCGCCTCGCGCTGGCTACCTCCAGGCGCTTCGGGCGCTGTGCGACGCCCACGGCGCGCTCCTGATCCTCGACGAGGTGATGACGGGGTTCCGGGTGCACCGGAACTGCTCGCCAGGCCTGTACGGCGTCGAGGGTGACCTCTCCTGCTATGGAAAGGTCGTCGGGGGCGGGTTTCCGTTGGCCGTGTTCGGCGGGCGGGCCGACGTGATGGACCACCTGGCGCCGGATGGGCCGGTGTACCAAGCCGGCACCCTGTCGGGCAATCCGGTGGCGGTCGCCGCCGGCCGCGCCGCGCTCGAGGCGCTCACACCCGAGGTGTATGCCCACCTGGACCGGCTGGGCGATCGCCTGGAGGCCCACCTGCGGCCCCAGCTGGCGGAGTTCGGCTGCTCGCTCCACCGGGTGGGCGCGATGTTCACGGTGTTCTTCCGCCCCACCGCGCCGTGGTCCTTCTCCGAGGTGGGCGAGTGCGACTTCGACGCGTTCGCCAGGTACTTCCGGGCAGCCCAAGCCGAGGGCGTCTACCTGCCGCCTTCCCAGTACGAAGCCGCGTTCCTGAACGCCGCCATGACGACCGAGCAGATCGACCGTATCGCCGAGGTTCTGATCCGGGCGGCGCGGTCGGCGACCGCCGGTGGGTGATCGGTGATCAGGGCCGCTGAAATCGCGCGTTTGCCGCGGTGTACCTCGCTCACCGGTCGGATGCCGCCATCGGTTGCGCCCGGTTGCGACGGCCATGTACCCACCTTAGGTGTCGCGCCCTTGGATGCACCGGATGCTTGATCCGGACTTCTTTCGCAGAGCAGCACCCGCCGCGGGGCTCGTGACACAGATGGCCATCGCTTCGATCGCGGGTCTCTTCGGAGGCGCGCGGCTCGATGACTGGCTTGGAACGACTCCCTGGTTGATGATGCTCGGCGTGATGGCCGGGTTCGGCATCGGCACCTTCGTGTTGATTCGCGGCCTCAACCGCATGCAGAGCGACAATGACCCAGACCCGTCGAATCCTCCGTGACACCGCAGCCTGGGCGATCCTGATCGCCATTGGCGGCGGCGTGATCGGTGGGCTCGGGTTCGGGGCTCAGGTCGCCCTCGTGGCCGCTGCAACGGTCGGCAACCTCGCGCTGTTCACCCACGCCAGCTCCCGATTCCTTACCAGCCTCGCTGCCGGTGAAGGCGGGGGTCTCTGGGGCGCGTTCCTGTCCGGCAAGATCGTACTCACGGCGTCCATCGTCGCACTCGCCTTGGTCCTGCTCTCGCCGGAGGCTGTGGCTGTGGGCATGAGCGCGATGTTCTTCGGCGTGGCCACCACCGGCATCACGCTCGCCATCCGCCCGCCGGAGTGGCCCGAGCACCTCGCCATGGAGTCCCGATGATCGCGTCCGGGTTCACCTGGTTCCATCTGATCCCTGCGGTCGACGAAGACAGCCTGCTCGCCGGCGCTGGTCTCGATCACAGCTACGTCTACTTGCACACCGGGCTCGCCTGCCTGCTGCTCATCGGCTTCGCCGTGCTCGGCCGCATGGGTCTCGAGCGCGCCAAGGCGCGGTCGGATGTGGAGCGGTACTTCCCGCCGGAGGGGCTCAGCGCCCTGACGATTGGCGAGCTGCTCGTCGATGGCCTTCGTGGCCTGATGGGCGATCTGCTCTCGGCGGCGGACGTGAAAGCGTTCTTCCCGCTGATCGTCGGGATTTTCCTGTACATCTTTACGTGCAACATCATGGGGATCTTTCCCGGATTTCTGCCGCCGACCGAGAACATCAACACCAACGCCGGTATGGCGACGGTCGCCTTCCTGGTGTTCAACTTCGTCGGCCTGTCCAGGGATCCTGGCGGCTACGTGAAGCACCTCTGGGGTCCTGTGCTTTGGCTCGGCCCATTGCTGTTCCCCATCGAGGTCCTGTCGCTGTTCATCCGGCCGTTCTCGCTCACCATTCGGCTCACCGGCAACATGTTCGGCGACCACATGGTGTTCACGATCATGAGCGGCCTGATGCCGTTGCTGCTGCCGGTCGCGCTCCTGGCGCTGGCCGTCCTCGTGTCCACGATCCAGGCGTTCATCTTCAGCCTGCTCACTACGGTCTACATCAGTCTGTCGGTGCCACACCACGACCACGATCATGACCCCGCTCACTAGAGAAAACTGCTCCCCGGTCGCGGGAGAAGAGGAGATCATCATGCAGAAGTGGTTCCCGGTTCTCGCCGCGTCCACCGCAATGCTGCTCATCAGCAACCCCGCAATGGCGCAGGATGGCGCTGGCATGGGCTTTGTCGGCCTCGGCGCCGGTCTGGCAATGGGCTTCGCCGTACTCGGCGCTGGCCTCGGTCAGGGCATGGCCGCACGCGCAGCCTACGAGAGCATCAGCCGAAACCCGCAGGCCGCCAGCCAGCTGAACGCACCGTTCTATGTCGGCATGGCCTTCATCGAGTCGCTGGTGCTGTTCACGCTGGTCATCGCGTACTTGCTCCAGGACAAGATCGGCTGATCGACCGGCCTCTCGGGCCTCGGGGCCCGGGGCTCCGGCTAGATGCATGCAAGAAGGCGGCACTCGTTCGATGGATCGGGATGCCGTCTTCGCGTGTTCGAAGCGTGTCGTGGTATGAGGGGAGTCGCCTGGGCTGTCCTCGGCCTCTGCTGTTCAGGAGGAAGTGCATGTTCATGCTTCGGATCGTCGTCGCTCTGCTCGTCGTGTCCACCCCGGCCCATGCTGGGAAGAACAAGAAGAAGAAGAAGGGCGAAGACGCGGTCCCGATCACAGGTTGGCACCAGGAAGAGGGCTGGACCGGGTCCTGCTACTTCCCGCCAGACTTCGCCGCGATGGGTTCGGGCGATCGTCGCATGGCGTGGCAGAAGACGCGCAATGCGATCATGGGCCAGTGGCAGGGCGTGCGCGCCGATGGCGTGAAGTTCGATGAGAAGGCGGTCACCAACGTGGAGACCACCCTGCTCGGCAAGCCCGAGCGCATCGACGAGGTGTCGCTCACGAACCTCGAGCTGTGCAAAGAGGCGATGAGCGCCGGGTCCACCGTCGCGTGGGGCAACTGGTTCAAGGCCCTCACCGGCGAGCTCACGGAGGGCGAGTGTCCGTGGGGCAACTTCGCCAACACCCAGTACAACTACCTCGACATCAACAACGACTGGCAGAACCCTGCCAACGTCTGCAAGGGCGACAAGGTCAAGGTGAAGGCGTCGGCCATCGACTACTTCCGGATCGAAGACGGCGGTGACTGGTTCAACGCCGGCGGCACCGGAGAGCCTGCGGTGTCGGGGTACCCATGCACCGAGCCGGGGTGCGAGATAGGCGCCCTGATCGTGAAGTTCACGGGCGAGTCGGGCATCGAGGTCATCCAGGCGAACGGCCTGGAGAGCACGTTTACGGCGCCTGAGCATGGCGTCATCCGCGTGATGATCAACGACAGCAACCTCTCGAACAACGTGTGGAAGGTGGAGAAGGGTCTCGAGCACCACACGTCCATCGACTACGCGCGGGTGGAGTAGCCGGATGTGGCTCGTCTTCGTCGGCCTTGCGTTCGGGGCTCCCCCGACGTCGGACACTGGAACGGTCGATACGGGTGCGGCAGCGCTCGATGCCGACGGTGACGGAGATGGGTTCACCCCGCGCGAGGGTGACTGCGACGACGACAACCCCCGGGTGAGCCCACGCGCCACCGAGATCTGTGACGATCGGCTCGACAACGACTGCGACGGCTTCTTCGACAACGGCGAGGACTGCAACGTCGCGGCCTTCCAGGGCGCGCTGCAAGGCGGCGGCGGGTGCACCGGAGAGTCGGGCATCGGTGCTGCGAGCATCGTGTTCCTGGCGCTGCCGGCGTTGTTCCGGCGACGGAGGCCCTGACGATGTGGCTGATGCTGCTCGCTGGTCTGTCTGTGGCCCAGGACACGGCCGTGCCGCGGGAGCTGCCGATCGACGTGGAGCGGTTCAGGCCGGCCACCGATCCCTACGGCTACGCGGTCACCGATTCGTCCACCACGCTGGCCAACCTCCAGGTCGGGTTCGGGCTCTGGGGCAACTACAGTCAGGACTCGCTGGTGCTGATGTGGGATGGCTCGCGGGTCATCGGGCCAGGGCCCAACTTCCCCGACGCGATCCTCGACCATCGCACCGTGATGGACTTCCAGCTCGGCTTTGGCTTGGGCGATCTGTTCTCACTCACGGCGGATGCCCCGGTCATCGTGTGGCAGCAGGGCTTCGAGCCGGCGTCGAATGCGTCACCGGTCCCCAATGCGGACCTGGAGAGCTCGGGACTGGGCGATCTTCGCATCACGCCCAAGTTCGTTCTCGTCGACATCCACGAGGGCTACCCCGTCGGCGTGGCGGTGCTGGTGCGCGCCACCGTGCCCACCGGGTCCACGCGATCGTTCCTCGGTGAGGGCGGGTTCACCGGCGAGCCCGCGTTCGTGCTCGAGGTGGCCGACGGGTCGATCCACGACCGTGAGTACACGGTGCGCGGCGCGGTCAACGTCGGCGCGCTGATCAAGGAGCCCGACACCTTTCGGGGCATCGAGCTCGGCAATGCGTTCACCTACCGGGGCGCCCTCGCTGCACACCCCATCTTCGCGCTCGAGGTGGGCGGTGACATCACGGGCTCCGTGAGCGGCGCGCGGGTGGCGCAGGTGCCGCTCGAGATCCAGCCGTGGCTCAAGGTCCACCCGATGGACATCGTCACGGTCACGGCGGGCGCGGGCTTCGGCCTCAACCCGGGCCTGGGCTCCCCCGACTTCCGGGTGTTCTTCGGCGGCTCCATCCAGCCGAGCTTCGACCCGTTGTCCCTCGATCGCGACTCCGATGGGGTGCCGAACAAGTTCGACGCGTGCATCAACGTCCCCGAAGACATGGACGGCTTCGAGGACGACGATGGCTGCCCCGACGACGACAACGACAAGGATGGCATCCTCGACGTGTCGGACCAGTGCCCGAACCGCCCGGAAGATGTGGACGACTTCGAGGATGCGGATGGTTGCCCCGACGAAGACAACGACCGCGACCAGATCCTCGACATCCACGATTCCTGCCCGTACGACCCCGAGGACTACGATGGGTGGCAGGACCTGGACGGCTGCCCCGATCCCGACAATGACGGCGACGGGATCCCGGACGCGCAGGATCTGTGCGCCAATGCCGCCGAGACCTTCAACGGGTTCACCGATGACGACGGTTGCCCCGACGAGAAGCCGTTCGTCGACACGGACGGTGATGGGTACGTCGACAGCGAGGATGGCTGTCCGGCCGAGCCCGAAGACTTCGACACCTTCCAGGACGAAGATGGCTGCCCCGACCCCGACAACGACTACGACGGGGTGCTCGACGAGGCCGATTCGTGTCCGTTCGAGCCGGAGACGCTGAACGGGTACCTCGACGAGGACGGTTGTCCCGATGTAGCGCCGGCCCGGGTCGTCGTAGGAAAGCGGAAGATCAAGATCACCGACCAGATCTTCTTCGAGTACAACCGCGCTGGCATCCAGCCGCTGTCGTTCGAGCTGCTCGACGAGATCGCGGCCGTCATCCTCGACAACCCTCTGCTCACCTCCATCCGGGTCGAGGGGCACACCGACGCGGACGGCCCCGAGGGCTACAACCTGAAGTTGTCCCAGCGGCGCGCCGAAGAGGTCGTCGGGTACCTGGTGAAGGCGGGTGTGCCGCAGGACCGGCTCGAGCCCGTCGGATACGGCGAGAGCCAGCCGGTCGACACCAACAAGACCCCCGAAGGCAAGGCGAACAACCGGCGGGTCGAGTTCGTGATCCTGGAGCGATCCGAATAGCGGATCCGCGGAAGGTGAGCGTCCCATCGAGGGTTCGCGCTGCGTACCCCTGTCGCCTCTGTTACCCTCGGGGGCGTACCGACCACGGAGTCGTCCATGCTGCGATCGTTGATCCTCGTTGGCCTGCTGGCTGCCCCCATGACTGCGCTCGCCGGCTTCGAGGCGTCATCCGAGCTCCGTGACGGTCGCCGCGGCGCGGGCTTCTGGGGTCCCGGTGCTGCGCTCGACTCCAAGCTCGAGAGCGCGTGGATGGTCGACCCCGAGTCCGGCAACGCCGGCAGCTGGATCTACCTCGACGTGCCAACCTCCGAGGTCGACAAGCTGGCCATCTACCCGGGCTGGGGCAAATCCCAGGATGACTTCTCGGACTACGCCCGGGTGAAGTCGGTCACCATCGAGGTGTTTGACATGAGCGACGGCAACCCGGTGTCCAAGCTCGTCCACAAGGCCGAGCTCAAGGATGGCATGGGCTACCAGATCGTCGACATCCCCGACACGAAGGTGGGCGGGGAGCTGCTCGGCGGTCGGGTGAAGGTCACCATCAACGAGGTCTACCCGGGCAAGGACTACCCGAACCTCGCCGTCTCCGAGGTACGGCTCCACCTCAAAGAGTTCGTGGCCGAGTCGCTCACGCTGTCCACCCCTCCCGAGGACGTGGAAGACGGCAAGGATGTGTGGGACCTCACCGACGGCAGCGACCGCAAGGTCTGGGCGGCGCCGGTCGGCGTCACCTCCACCAGCTTCGCGCTCACCGCACCCGGCTACGGCCTGTCCAGCGTCGGGTTCAAGGCGGCGCCCGGCTACGCTCGCCCGAAGACCCTGAAGATCACGGCGAATGACATCGAGGTCGAGCACACGCTCGAGGACAAGGCGGATCTGCAGTGGGTGCTGCTGCCCACCATGGTCGGCTACACCGGCTCGGCGTGGGGCGAGATCAAGGTGCAGATCGTCGATGCCTACGAGAGCACCAAGGGCGTCGGACTGGCCGAGGTCAAGCTGATGGCCGCTACGATCGACGACCTGTAGGCGAAGGCTGGTTGCTCCCGAGTGCCGGGTCGGTCGCGTCGATGAACGCGTCGGCCTGTGCCCGGAGCGGAGCGGCGGCGTCGATCCAGAACGCGGGATCCGCCAGATCGGCCCCGAACACGTCGTGGCCGAGCGACAGCACATCCTGCCAGCCGGTGCGGAGGAGCAGCTCCCGCACGAACGGTGGCCCGTCGGGGCCGAGGGCTGCGGCGCGGCGATGGATCGCTGCGCTGAACAGGTAGCCGAACGTGTACGGCCAGTTGTAGAAGCCGAAGGATGAGATGTAAAAGTGAAGTTTGGACGCCCAGAACATGGGCGACCAGCTCGCCAGGGCGTCGCCATAGGCCGCGCGCTGACACGTGACCATCCGCGCCGACAGCTGGTCTGGCTGGAGCGGGCCCTCGCGCCGCCAGCGGTGCAGGCCCTCCTCGAAGCGGAACCGGGCCGGGATGTTCATCAGGAACGCCACTCCGGCCTGGAGCTGCTGGTCGAGCAGGAAGGCGCGGTCCTGGGGGTCGGTGGTGGTGGCGAGGATCTGGTCGAGCACGATGGCCTCGAAGAACGTCGACGCGCTCTCCGCCAGGTTCATGGTGAGACTGCGCAGGGTCGGGGGCGCCTCGAACAGCACCTTGTTGTGGTAGGCGTGGCCGAGCTCGTGGGCGAGCGTCATCGTGTTGTCGAGGGTGCCCACGAAGGTCATGAAGATCCGGCTCTGCCGGCTGCGGGGCAGGTCGGTGCAGAACCCGCCGGGTCGCTTCTCGTCCCGGGGCTCGGCCTCGACCCACCGCTCCCGCAGGGCCTGCTCGGCGAACGCGCCGTACTCGGGGTGAAACGCGGACAGCGCCTCGACCACCGTGCGCTGGGCGTCGGGCCATGTGATCGAGGACAACCGACCGGGCAGCGGAGCGTCCACATCCCACCAGTCCAGCGCGGGCTTGCCGAGCAGCGTGGCCTTACGCGCGAGGTATCGGTGCAGGGTCGGGGCGAGCGCGTCGGCCGCCACCCACAAGGCGTCGATCACCGTCTCAGGGGTGCGATTGCCGTGCACGGTCTGCGCCATCGGCCCCACGGCGGTGCGATCGTATCGAGTCTGGCGACTGCCGGTGATGTGGGTGAGCGTGAGCGCGCACTGGGGTGCCACGGAGGACCATGCGCCCCCGAGCGCTTCATGAGCGGCGCGTCGCACGGACTCGTCTGCGTGCGCACGCAGGGCGCCCAGCTCCCCCACGCCCTTTTCGGACCGCTCCTCTCCGAGCACCAGGGTGCCGGTCAGCCGGCCCGACAAGATCTGGTACAGCTGGCCCCACCCGGTGAGAGCCTCTCGCTCCATCTTGACCGCGAGAGACTCGAGCTCACCCGGGAGCTTCAGGCGGGCGCCGTCCCGACGGTGGCGCAGCAGTGGCGCGGCGTCGTCGAGGGCGGGGTCGGCGAGCCAGGCCTGGAGCTCTGGCTCAGCTGCGCCAGCGAGGGCGGTGTCGAGCGCGATGTAGGCGCTGTCGACCTGTGCCGAGAGCTCGGTCAGGGTCTCGTGGGCCATCCGCGCAGCTGTGGTTCGGCCATGAGCGGCGTACCAGCAGCCTGAGAGGGACTGGAGCTCGTCCAGATCCACTCCTGCCTCGATGGCCGCGCGCACCCAGTCACGCCACGCATCTGGAGCGTCACCGAGCGCGCCCAGCTGGGAGGCCTCCGCGTGAAGGCCCGCCCACCGTTCCCGCAGCGCGGCACGACGGGCGATGAATGCGTCGCCGTCCGGTCCTCCGGGGCACAGCCCCTCGAGGTCCCACGTCATCTCGGATGTGTACGCCACGACTGTCCCCGGCTCGAGAGCCACCAGTGTAGCGCCAGCAGACGTGGGTGCTGTGCAGAGTCAGCCCTTGCCGCCGCCAAAGAACGAGAAGAACGACGCGAACCACGCCGTTTGGTCCTCGCCAGCGAGCGTCTGCAGCTCGCCGGGGTCGAGCAGCACCGCACCACAATTGGCGCACTCCTCGATCTCGAGACCGCGGAACGGGCGCGTGGTCATGTCGCTGCCGCACTTGCCGCACTTCAAATAGTGGAGCTTCTTCCTCTCTTCTGCCGAAATCCGGCCGTGCTCGGACTCGAGCTTGGTTCGGAGCGCAGCGCGCTTCTCGGCGTCGAGGCGGGCGAAGTACTCGCCTTCGAGGTCGTTCTCGGACATTTCCGGCTCTCCTGTAGGGGAGACGGAAGCTAACCGATGGACTGTGGCGATACACGGTGGTGCCGTGGCCTGATGCACCGTCAGTCGCAGGCCAGCCCATTGCGGCGGATCAGGGCCCGCACGTCACGGTCCGTGTCCCGATCGGGCGCTCCCCGGGCCGCGCAGAGGTCTGGCCGCGCGGCCGCCGGATCACCTAGCTTCAACGCAGCGTATCCCCGCCCATAGTGCGCTTCGTGGTCACCGGGGCTCTTCGCTAGAGCCTGTGAGAACAGGTCGCGTGCGCCGCTCGGATCACGGGCGACGATGGACCAGCCGCGGGCGACGAGGGCTGCTGGGCCCGACGGCGCCGGCCGAGCGGGAGCCGGGGCTGGGGCGGCGGCAGGGGCAGGGGCAGGCTCGGGTTCAGGCTCTGGCTCTGGCTCTGGCTCTGGCTCTGGCTCTGGCGCTGGTTCAGGCTGCGCTACGCTAGCGGGTTCCGGCTCTGTGGGCTGCGCGGGCGCCTCGGCCTCGGCGGCGGTGGTCGTGCCGGCCTGGGGCACCGCGGGGTCGCCTATGCTGCGCACGGTGAGGTACACCAGGTAGCTGGCGGGCACTGAGAGGATGAGGAGGAACGCCGCGATAGCGGCGACAGCGGGGAGCACCTTCAGGGCCAGATCGGTCCGATCCATCGGCCGCCTGGAGGGGCGTTCGGGTGGCGGCGGAGCCGACGCTGCTGGGCCTGGGATGTGGACCTGGGAGATCTCCTCGGTCGGGTAGTCATCGGCGCCGAACGGTACTGGCCCATCGATGGGAATCGACGGGAGGTGGGATGCCGAGAGCCGGGGCCCGTCGCCGGTGTTGGAATCGGTGTCGTCGGTCAGCCGCAATGGGCGGTGGCGCTGCACGTCATCGCGGGCCGACGGTTCGACGGCGAGCAGTCCGCATCGGCCGCACTCCCGAGCCTTCACCCCGGGGTACCGGCGGGCGATGGTCTGTGCGCCGCAGGTGTTGCACGTGCGGGTGGGTGGGCGGCTGTGGGTCACGGGACTACTCGCACGACAGGCCGTTCTGGCGGAGCAGGGAGTCGATCTCCCGCCGGGTCTCGATGGTAGCCGTGGGTCTGGCAGAGCACAGGTGGCGCCGAGACTCGTCGGGGCGGTCGAGCTGACGGTACGCGTAGCCGAGTCCGTAGTGGGCTTCCGCGTTCCCCGGCGATGCGCGCAGTGCCTCATCGAACAGGGCGATCGCTCCCCACATGTCCTCTGCGTCTACTTGCCTCCAGCCTCGATCGACCGTCGCCTGGGCGTTCGCAGCGCGTGGTGCGGGCGCTGGCTGTGGTGGGGGAGCAGGGGCCGCCGGCGCAGGCTCGGGTGCAGGTGCAGGTGCAGGTGCAGGCTCAGGTGCAGGCGCCGGCGCAGGCTCGGGTGCAGGTGCAGGTGCAGGCTCGGTCGTAGGCGCAGGCTCCGCCGCCGGAACGGGCTCGGCCGCAGGGGCTGGCGGCGCAGGGGCGGGGCTCGGATTCGAGGTTGGCGAAGGCACATTCGCTGGCTTCAGGTCGGACGCGACGGTGGGTTGCGCAGGCCACGCGAGGTACCCGATCAGGATCGCGATCAGGATCGTGCTCACTACGGCGAACGCGTACAGCGCGGTGCGGTCATCCGACTTGCGGTGACGGTTCCAGTCGTCGTCGAGCTCGTCGTCGAGATCTGTAGGGTCGTACTGAAGGGACGGCTCGGCAGCCGTCGCCACGTCGGAGAACATGTTCTCGGTGGGGTCGGCTGTAGCGGATGACGGGCTCGAGCTGACCACCGGCTCCACGAAGGCCCACTCGCTCCGGCCGGCGTCGCCCTCGCCTTCGCCGTCGTCGTCGCCCTCGCCTTCGCCGTCGTCGTCGTCGTCGTCGCTCAGGTCCGGCTCCAGTGGCAGGTCGGCGGGCTCGGGCGACACGACCGGCGGTACTGGGGTGAGCAGCCGCTCGATGGAGGGAGCGGCGTCGAGCGGCAACACCGCTGGCTCATCATCGGGCCGGTTGTTCGAGCTGTGGACCGGAGCGCCATCGAACGGGCCTGGCGCGACACCCGAGGCGTCTGTGATCGCGCTGTTCCGCCACGCGGCCCGCGCTCCGCGGGGCACGCTCCCAAGCTCCTCGGCCTCAGCGGTGGAGAACGGGAGGTCGAGCCCGGGGGTCTCTTCTGTGGGAAGCGGTGGCAGGCCGATGGGCACGCCCTCGGTGTCGTCGTCCGACCACGTGGTGGACCGCGCTGGCTGGCTGCGGAACGGTGTCTCGCCGCCGAAGTGGTGTCCGGTGGGCGTGGCTCGAGTGACCTCCTCATGTGCAGCGGCCGGGAGCTCGTCCGGGAAGCAGGCCAACAGCTCGGACCGGCTGGCCACCGGATCCCACCGTACGCCGCCCTCCGAGACCAGGTCGTTCCGATCCACGCGACGCTCGGTGATCCACCGACGGAGCGTGACCCAGTCGCGCACCATGTAGATCTGGTCGTTCTGCTTGAGGAACACAGCGGATGCATCCGCGGGGGTGGCTCCAAACAGATCTGCGCCGCTGGGGGTCGGCGCGGATGGCCGAGGGCGCTCGGTCACATTCCATGCCGGTGGCGGCGTGTCGAGACTGGACGCCAGCCCTCTGGGGTGCGTGGGCATCGGCGTCGTGCGCACAGGGGCATCGAACGGGTTGTCCACCGGGCTGATGTCGTGCTCGGGGTGCTCGTCCGTGATCTCGATTCCGACCGGTGGGCGAACGCTCTGCGTGTGACCGCACGACGAGCAGCGGAATCGGAACGGCCTCCCCGAGGAGACGACCCAGGAGGGTGGATCCAACTCGTGCTCTGCGCTGCACTTGTCACACTGGATCTTCACCAGCCCCCCGCGGTGTCTGCCTCCGGGTGCGGACCCGGCCGTGCTGCGGCCTAACCCGGTCGCGCAGTGCGGCCGACGTCGGGCCTGGTGGCCAACCGCCAGTCAGAACACGCCGCTCATCAACAGCGTGACCAGCACCAGCACAACGGCGAGCACCACGCTCCCCACCCCGAGGGCGAGCGCACGGGTACCGGTGTCGCGCTCAACCGTGACCTGGCGGGCACCGCTCGTCGGCGGACGGGCCTTCAGCGGGTTGCCCGCAGGGCGAAGGGTCTCCTCCGAAGAGATGGGCTCCGCGTGAAGCGGGTCTTCGGACCGGGCTTGCTCGTTCCGCTCGGGCACGGGTACCGGAGTCGGGACGACATCGTTGTAGGCCGGGTCCAACGGCGCGGGATCGAAGCTGGTCATCCCTTCGATGGGGGCAGGACCGGCGCTGTCGTCGCGGGCCTCCTCGATGGGGACGTGAGGCTCCGGGGGCCTGGGCGGGTCTTCTGAATCCGGCTCCTCGGCGTAGCTGTCGTCGAAGTAGCTGTCGTCCATCAGCGAATCGTCTTCGTCCGCGCCCATCGCGATGGGCTGGCCTGCGCTGGGGGCATCCGTGGGGAGCGGCTTAGAGAATGTACTGGTCGGGGCCTTTGTGTCCGGGTCGTCCTGTGGCTCGCTCTCCAGGTCCGCCGCCGCTTCGATCGGAGCGTTCGCGTCGGCCGGCTGCGGGCTCGGAGGCGTGACCGGTGCGGTGCCCTCTTCGCGTTCGAACGGTCGTGTCGGGGTGGCTTCGGCCGTGACGGCCTGGCGGATCTCGCTCGCGAGGTTCGACCCCCGCCCGACGATGGTGGTCGGGGCGTCCTCGTCGTCTTCGTCCAGCGTGCTCGGAGGGTCTTCTTCGTCAGGCTCCGTCTCGATCTCCCCGCGGCGGGCGCGCTCCCAGATCTCGAGGAAGTGGCGCTCGAAGTCACTGATCGAGTCGACCGATGCCCAGGTGCGGTTGTCGTACGACAGGCGGTCCCACGCCTCCACGCGCCCCTGCTCGATCCAGGCCTGGAGAGTGCCGAGGGTGTTGAAGTCCCACACCACGCCAAGGCCCTTGCGGACGCGCCAGGTGATGCCCAGCGTGCTGAAGTCCAGATCCGCGACCTTCTGGCGCGCTGGACGGACCGGCGCGCTCTGCTGCCCCCGGTACACGATGAACCTGTGCGCACAGCGGGGACAGGTGATCTTGGCGCCCCGGCCTTTGATCTTGCTCTCGTTGATCTTGTATCTGGCGTTGCAGGCCGGGCACGTGACGATCATCGGGGCAAGCCGGGGGTGACGTTGAGGACGACCCTAGCACGGCCGCCGGTCGGCAGGGGCGAAGTCAGCCGATGATCAGCTGGAGCGGCGCGCCGGCGAGCGGCACGATCCGTCGCCCGACGCGGTCGAACCGAACATGCACGCCCCGTCCAGCCCGCCGCAGGATGGTTCCGGCGCCCCATTTCGCGTGCAGCACCCGTGCGCCCGCGGTGAGCTGTTCCACCTCCTCCAGGTCCACCAGGGTGTACTCCTCGGGGAGGTCGTCTTCGCCGCTGGGGAGGGAATCGACCATCGCGGCGAGGGTGCGGCGGTGCGGATCGCTGAGGGTCCCCATGCGCTCCACGCTGGCAGCCGGATCTCCGACCGGCAGGTCGCCATCGATGACCTCGGCCGGCACCCCGTACAGGAAGCGGGACGGGCGCCACCCGCCGCTGCCCTGATGCGCCTGGCGTACGCGGGTGTAGGTGACCAACAGGCGCTGCTGGGCTCGGGTGAATGCGACGTAGGCGAGCCGGCGCTCCTCGTCGATTCCGGTGTCCAGCGACCTCTGATGGGGGAACGCCCCCTCGTTCATCTGCACCACGAACACGATCGGGTACTCGAGGCCCTTGCTGCTGTGCACGGTGAGCAGCGTGATCTCACCCTCATCGGGCACCTGGTCGGCGGTGGCCGTGAGCGCGATCTGGTCGAGCCACGCCGTGAGCCACTCCATCGGCGTGAGCGCCTCAGGGGGCGGCGTGCTCCGAGAGGCCTCGCGGCTCAGCTCCTCGAGGTTCTCCAGTCGCCCCTTGGACTCCTTGCCGGTCTTCGACTTCGACTTCGCCTCGGCATCCGCCTCGAGCATGGCTCGGTAGCCGCTCTTGTCGAGCACGTGGGCGAGCACGTGGGCGGGGGTCTCGGAGCGAGCAAGCGATTCGAGCTCGTCGATGATGTCGACGAACGCCGCCAGGCCCTGCTCGCCTTTCGACTTGCCCGCACCGCGTCCGCGGGCAGTGCGTAGCAGCGGTTGATGGCGTTGGCTTGCGTCTTCGCGCAGCTTGGCTACGGTCTTCGCGCCGACGCCCCTGCTGGGAACGTTCACCACCCGGAGGAACGCCGCGTCGTTGGCCGGGTTCGTCACGAGCCTCAGGTACGCCAGGGCGTCGCGCACCTCCCGTCGCTCGTAGAACTTCTTCCCGCCGACGATCCGGTACGGGAATCGCCGCTTTGCCAGCACCGTCTCGAACGGGCGAGCCATCGCATTGGTGCGGTAGATGATCGCGAAGTCCGTCCACTTGTGGCCCATCCGACGGAGCTTGCCGATGGCCTTGCCCACCCACTCTGCCTCGGCCCGGGCGTCCTGGTGCTCGACGAACCGGACCTTGGGGCCGGGCGGTGCCTCGGTCCACAGCTTCTTCTCCAGGCGCCCGGAGTTCTTCGCCACCACGTCGTTGGCGAGGGTCAGGATGTGGGCGCTGGAGCGGTAGTTCTGCTCGAGCCGAACCACGGTGGCGTCGGGGAAGTCGCGCTCGAAGTTGAGGATGTTGGACACATCCGCACCTCGGAACCCGTAGATGGACTGGTCATCGTCTCCGACCACCGCGAGGTTCCGGTGCCCGCCCGCCAGCAGACGCAGCAGGGTGTACTGGGCGGAGTTCGTGTCCTGGTACTCGTCGACCATCACGTACTTGAACCGGACTCTCCACTTGTCGCGGATTTCCTCGTGTTCGGCGAACAGCTTCACCACGAGGCCGATCAGGTCGTTGAAGTCCACAGCATCCGACGCCTTGAGCTGCTCCTCGTACACCCGCCACGCCTGGACCAGTGGGTCGTTGATGTGACTGCGTCGCTGCTTCACCACCTCGTCGACGGTGAGCATCTTGTTCTTCCACTGGTCGATGGCCGACAGCGCGTCCTTGGGCGTGGTGCGCGTGATGTCCAGGCCGAGGTCGATCAGGATCTGACGGAGCGTGCGGCGCTGATCGTCATCGTCGTAGATCGCGAACCGGCGGGTGTAGCCGAGCGCCTCGATATCCATCCGCAGGATGCGTCCGCAGGTGGAGTGGAACGTGCTCACCCAGGCCTTCTTCGCGCCCTCGCCCACCATCTCCTGAACCCGCTCCTTCATCTCGCTCGCCGCCTTGTTCGTGAACGTGACGGCGAGGATGTTCTCGGGATCGACCCCCAGGTGGAGCATGTGGGCGATGCGCCGGGTGAGCACCCGGGTCTTGCCGGAACCCGCCCCTGCGAGGATCAGGAGCGGCCCGTTCACTGTGGTGACCGCGCGGTATTGTTCAGGGTTGAGGCGCTGCAGGTGCTCGGGTTCGCTCACTTCCTGCCCCGCTCGGCCGCGGCCTTCCGGTTGCGCGCATTCAGGCCGGGTGCCCGACCGGCGAGCACCCGCTGGACGCCGCGAGCCACCGCGATGGCGTCAGCCGGGACATCCTGCACGATCACCGAGCCTGCGCCCACGATGGCCCCCTTGCCGACGGTCACCGGTGCCACCAGCGACGTGTTCGAGCCGATGAAGGCGCCCTCGCCGATGGCGGTGCGGTGCTTGCCGAACCCGTCGTAGTTGCAGGTGATGGTTCCCGCGCCGATGTTCGCGCCGGCCCCGATGTGCGCGTCTCCCAGGTAGGTCAAATGCGACGCCTTGGCGCCCGGTTCGAGCCGTGCCTTCTTCGTCTCCACGAAGTTCCCCACCTTGTTGTCGCGCTCGAGCACGGTGCCCGCGCGGAGGTGGGCCATCGGGCCTACGCGGCTCCCAGGGCCGATCGATGCGCCCTCGGCGACCGTGCCTGGCAGCACGATCGCGCCCTCGGCGACCGTGCAGTCGTCCAGCGACACCCGCTCTCGGATCACGGCGCCGGCCGCCACCCGTGTGGTGCCGCGCAGCACCACCCCCGGCCACAGCTCGCAGCCCGACTCGAGCACTACGTCCGGACCGATCCACACGCCCGTTGGATCGATCACCCGAACGCCCGCCCGCGCCCACCCGGCGACCCGATGCCGGAGCACGGCCTGACCCGCCAGGGTAGCGTCCCATGCGTCGACCACGGCTCCGCGCTCATCGGCGGGAACCTCCACCCGCACGCCCGTCAGCTCCAGGGCATCACCTTCGGCCCGCGCCACCGCCACAACTGCGCCGTCCGCCACCAAGCTCGCGCCGCTGGGCAGGGTTGCGCCGAGCGCTGCGAGGGTCGCCGGGGCGAGGCGCAGCCAGTCTCCCCGCACCGCGACGATGCCCGGCCCGGGCGGCAGCGACCGCTCCACGGCCTCCCAGTGGGCACCGATCGACTGACCGGCCACGACGAGCCCCTCCAGTCCGTCGGGCAGGTGTACAACGAGACGCGGCATCGAGACTCCTGGGCGGCATGTTCCGTATCTCGCCCGGCGCTCCGAACGGCGCGAGGAACTGACCTGGCACGAGGGCCGGTTACTGACGCCCGGGCGGAGGCATGGGTGGCAGAGCGACGGCGAGCGGACGGCGAGCGGACCCGCGAGCGCATCCTCCTGACCGCGCTCCCGTTGTTCGCGGAGCACGGCTACGCGGGCGCCTCGATCCGCAAGATCGCCCAGGCGGCGGACGTGAACGTCGCCACGCTCGCGTACCACTTCACCGACAAGGAGGGGCTGTATTCGGAGGTGGTGCAACGCCTACACGCCGACCTGGCGGCGCACTGGCCCGCGGAGCTGGCCGGGCGGAATCCCCGTGAGATGGTGGACCGCTTGGTCTGTGGCGCCTGGGAGTTTTGCCTCGACCATCACGACCACATCCGACTCCTGATGCGGCACGTGCTCGACCGGGGTGCCCACCCCGACGTTGTGGTCGAGCGCTGGGCGGGGCGATTGCTCGATCGTGCCGACGCGATTGTCGGGGTGTTCCGCCCGGAGTGGAGCCCGATGGAGCGCCGCTGGCTCGTGCTCTCCGTGCAGCACCTGATGGTGCGGTACGTGCTGGAGGACGAGGCCCAGCTCGCCACGATGCTGGGGGTGCCGCGCGACGCTGTTGACGGCGCAGTGCCGGGACTCGTCTCGGCACTGCTCGCGCGCGAGCTCGGGCTCGATGAGGATCGCCCCCCGGGTCAGTGACGGGTGCGCCGCTCGTTCGGTGCGGGCTGGCGGGTGCGTCCGCCACCTGGCTGGGCGCCGTTGCCGCGGCGAGGTTGACGTGCGCGATCGTCCTCTTCGCCCTCGCCTTCTTCCTCGTCGTCCTCATCTTGGTCGTCTTCGTCGTCCTCCTCCTCCTCCTCCTCTTCGTCCTCCTCGACGTCTTCGGTCTCTTCCGCCTCTTCCTCAGTTCCCCCGACACCCTCGACGATACCGGTGCACCCCAGGGTCAGGAACAGTCCGAGCGCACCCACGACGGTCATTCGCCTCATGTGACCTCCCACCCTCGGCATCTAACGCGACGCCCTGGCGCCCGGAGACACAGGTTCGACTGTCACGTCGGCGTTCTACCTTACATGGACCCTTGCCCTTGCAGAACGCAAGGGCTATGTCGCGCGCCCTCTGGGGTCAGGTTGCTGCCGGCGGGCCGCCCCCAAGCGCCGTCCGAGTGGTCGGTGTTCTTCGGACGCCGGCCCGGGACGGGCTCCACCTCAGGGGTCCCAGTGCATCCTGGAGTCAGGCGATGGACATCGAGAAGGTCCGGAACATCGGCATCAGTGCCCACATTGATTCCGGAAAGACCACCCTCACCGAGCGCATTCTGTTCTACACCGACCGGATCCATGCGATCCACGAGGTTCGTGGAAAGGATGGCGTCGGAGCGACCATGGATTCCATGGAGCTCGAGCGCGAACGCGGCATCACCATTCAGTCCGCGGCCACGTTCTGTGAGTGGGGCGACACCCACATCAACATCATCGACACCCCCGGTCACGTAGACTTCACGATCGAGGTCGAGCGTGCCCTGCGGGTGTTGGACGGCGCGGTCCTCGTGCTGTGCGGCGTCGCGGGTGTGCAGTCGCAGTCGATCACGGTCGACCGCCAGATGCGTCGGTACAACGTGCCGCGCGTCGCGTTCGTGAACAAGCTGGACCGGCAGGGTGCCAACCCGTTCCGCGTCAAGGATCAGCTGCGTACCAAGCTGCGGCTCAACGCGGTCATGGTTCAGATCCCGATCGGCGTCGAGCACCATCACGTCGGGGTGATCAACCTCTGCGAGATGCGGGCGTACTTCAACGAAGGCGAGATGGGCGAGACCGTCCGCGAGGCCGAGATCCCCGCGGAATACCTCGACCAGGCCCTCGAGTACCGCGAGAAGCTGCTCGACGCGGCGTCGATGTTCTCCGACGACCTCACCGAGGCCATCCTCGAGGAGAACGTCAGCATGGACCTGATGAAGGCCACCATCCGCGAGGCCACCATCGCGCGCAAGCTCGTGCCAGTGTTCTGCGGTTCTGCCTACAAGAACAAGGGCGTGCAGAAGCTCCTCGACGGCGTGTACGACTTCCTGCCGGCACCGCACGAGGTCGACAACTTCGCCCTCACCCTCGACGACGAGCCCGAGCAGGTGCAGGTCTACGTCAAGCCCGACGAGCCGTTCATCGGTCTGGCGTTCAAGCTGGAGGAGGGCCGCTACGGGCAGCTCACCTACATCCGGCTGTACCAGGGCACGGTGAAGAAGGGCGACTTCATCCACAACAGCCGGAACCGCAACCGGGTGAAGGTGGGCCGGCTGGTTCGGATGCACTCCAACCAGATGGAAGACATCGAGCAGGCCCAGGCAGGCGACATCGTCGCGCTGTTCGGCGTCGATTGCCACAGCGGTGACACCTTCACCGACGGCACGGTCGACCTGTCGATGACGAACATCCACGTGCCGGCGGCGGTCATCTCGCTCACCATCACGTGTCCGTCGCAGTTCACGCAGAACCTGTCGAAGGCCCTGCAGCGGTTCTCCAAAGAGGACCCCACCTTCCGGGTGCACGCCGACGCCGAGACCGGCGAGACGATCATCAGCGGCATGGGTGAGCTCCACCTCGAGGTGTACCTCGAGCGCATGCGCCGCGAGTACAAGGTGCCGGTGGACTCTTCCCCGCCCCGCGTCGCCTACCGCGAGACGATCACGCGGGCCCAGGAGTTCAACTACCTGCACAAGAAGCAGACGGGTGGCTCGGGTCAGTACGCGCGCGTCGCTGGCATCATGGAGCCCCTCGAGGATGGCATTTACGAGTTCGTGGACAAGATCACCGGTGGCGTGATCCCGCGTGAGTACATCCCGTCCTGCGACAAGGGCTTCAAGCAGATGCTGGACAAGGGGCCGCTCATCGGCCAGCCCGTCACCGGCGTCAAGATGACGGTCAACGATGGCAACGCCCATGCAGTCGACTCATCGGACATGGCGTTCCAGCAGGCTGCCATGGGTGCCTGGCGCGAGACCTTCCCGAAGGCAGGCGCGATCATCCTCGAGCCCGTGATGCGGGTCGAGTGCGAGGGCCCAAGTGAGTTCACGGGTGCCATCGTGAGCACGATCATGGGTCGCCGTGGCATGATCGTCGGATCGACGGAAGAAGAAGGGTTCGCCAGGGTCGAGGCCGAGGTTCCGCTGTCCGAGATGTTCGGCTACTCGACGACGCTTCGTTCTGCTACGCAGGGCAAGGCCGAGTTCACCATGGAATTCGCTCGCTACTCGAAGGCCCCCGACAGTGTGGCCACCGAGTTGATGGCGAAGTACGCGGAAGAGCGGTTGAAGGGCAAGAAGTAGCGGAGGGTCGGATGGCTGACGAGGTCTACGCAGGAAACCCCATCGCGGCGCTCTCTGAAGCCCTCGATGGTGGTCTGGCAGCCGGCCGCGTCGGCGTAATCGTCGCCCGCCCTGGCACCGGGAAGAGCGCGCTCGCGGTCCACCTGGCCTTGGGTGCGCTCCTCGCCGACGACAGCGTGCTTCACGTGGTCATCGGCGAGTCGGTCGATCATGCCCGTGCGCACTACGACTCGGTGTTCGCAGCGATCGCGCGGCGGGCCCGTGGGCGCGACTGGTCCACCGCCCAGCTCAAGGCCGAGCGCCGGCGGATGATCTTGTCGTACAAGTCCCTCGACCTGGAGCACGTTCGCGCCGGCGTGAACATGCTCCGGGGCGCGGCAGACTTCGCTCCCAAGCTCGCGGTGGTCGAAGGGCTCGACGCCCCGACCTTCGCGGGAGCCATCGAGGGCCTGGTCGCCTTGGCGGGTGAGCTGGGCTGCCCGCTGTGGGTCACCGTCACCAGCGAGGAGGCCCTCGAGGCGGCAGCACTCGCCCATGCCGCCCTTGAGCTCAACCTCGAGCCGGAGGGTCGCCTCGTGAACCTGTCGCTCGCCCATGGCGTGGGGCGGGCAGAGCAGCTCACTGTGGCGCTCGACCCGAAGAGCATGCTGGTGCTCGGGTTCGACCGGCAGCCCACCGACCCCGCAGACGGCGCTAGTCGTCCGCAGGAGTGCTCTCTGTTCTCAGGCGGCGCACGGGGCTCGGAGGAGACCTTCGGCGTCGCGGCGGAGCGCTGGGGCGTGCGTGAGGTGCACTTCACCTTCGAGGGGCACAAGCAGGCCCGCACCGTTGGCACCCAGCAGCTGGGTGAGCGCGAGCTCGCCGCGGGCGACGTGAGCCTGGTCTATGTCAGCAAGCGCTTGAATCGCACCTACAACACCGAGGGTTCGCTCATCCGCCGGGTGCTGCAGACCCTGTGGCACATGGTGAGCCGCAGCCAACAGGTGTTCGTGGTCGGAGCCATCCAGGAAGATGGTACGGTCACCGGCGGCACCGGCTGGTCGGTCGAGCTGGCCCGCATGTGGAACAAGGACCTGTGGGTGTACGACCAGGAGCAGGTGGCGTGGTTCCAGTGGGATGGCTCCGCGTGGGCAGCCGGTGAGCCGATCATCCGCACGATCCACTTCTGCGGCACCGGCACCCGCTACCTGACCGACGACGGCCGCTCCGCGATTGTCGACCTGTTCGAGCGCTCGTTCGGCACGCCGCTCGACTGACGCTCGGCGGCCCACTCGCGAGTGTTGGCGGGACCCGCTACGGTGTGCAAGGAGGGGCCCATGGAGATGATCCTCATCGTCGGCTTCCTGCTGACCGCGGCGTCGGTGTTCCACGCCTTCCGATCGGCGGAAGAAGATGGATCGGACCCCCTTCGCGAAGCCCTCGACGGCGGCGCGTTGGTGCTGGACGTTCGCACGGTGTTCGAGTTCCATGCGGGGCATGTCGACGGAGCCGTCAACATCCCGGTCGAAGACCTGGAGGCTCGCCTCGCCGAGCTCGGGGCCACGTCGCGGGCCATCGTGGTGTACAGCCGTACCGGAGCGATGAGCCGCTCCGCCGCCGTCATCCTGCGGCAGGCCGGGTACCGCGTCGTCGATGCAGGCCCGATGTCGGCACTTGCTGGGCGAAGCGCGTCTTAGGCGGGTTCTGCGCCGCCGCCTGTTCGGGTGATCGGTAAAGCTGTACACGACAAGGGGGCCGAGAACCGTCCCGCAAGGTGTGCATGAGGTAGGCGTAATTTCTGTGTAAGAGGGCTGGCGCCGCGCAGCAGACAGTATCTTGACAGTACCGGCGAGTGCCGGTTGATCGGAGACCCGATGTTGTCACCATCCATCCATGAGCGCGCCCGCGAAGCGCTGGCAGTCAGCTCGCAGACGCCGCAGAGCTTGGGGCGGTACCTCAGATGCTCGCCCGAGGTCGCCCAGCGCCTCTTGGAGGAGCTGTGCCGTGAGGGCGCGGCCCTCGACGCTGGTGGGGTCTACATCCGCTTGTCCTCGCTTTCGCTGCGTCCCCAGGTTCTTCCTGCATCGTTCGGATTCGACGATGACGATGATGGGCCGGTCACAGAGATGCTGTGGAACCGTGGCAAGCTGTCTGATGAGGACGTGGACGACATGCCCACCGAGGTCCTGCGGGTACCTCTGGAGGCCGCCATGGCCTTCGCGATGGAGGACGGCGGCGGCCCGCTCGACGACACGCTGGACCACATGAGGGGCACGGCGGACGCCGCCTCCCTGCTTTCGGCACCCACCTTGAACACGGCAGACCGGATCATGGCCGCCAGCGCGGCGTGGCAGCCGACGCCAGTCACGCTCGCAGTCGCGGTCTCCGGCGCGTTCGTCGGAGGGGTCGTGGTGGCCGGCGCCGGGCTGGCGCTGTGGTCTTCGGTATTCTAGTACACGTTGTACTTGCGACGGTTCGCCTCGTGTTCGTCCCCATCTCGGGCCGGGTGCAGGTTTTGCTCGGCGTCGTGCAAGTAGAACCAGTACTCGGACGGCACCGGTGAGATGGCGGCGCTCAGGGACACGTCGCTGGGGTTGCCGATCGCGGTCGGGGGCAAGCCCTTGTGGATCCGTGTGTTGTACGGATCTGCTGGGTCGCGGAGCTGCTTGAGGAACGCACGGCGGTCGTTCCAGTCCTCGATCGTGTAGCGGCTCGTGGCGTCGACGCCGAGCTGCCAGCCGTTGTCGATGCGCTTCCACAGGATGCCGGCCACCAGCGGACGCTCTGCGGGCTTGGGCTCTTCGCGCTCGAGCATCGACGCCATCACCACGACCTCGTGCAGCGAGCGGTCGCCCAGGCCCTCGGTGTTCTGCGACAGGAACCGGTCGTTGAACGTGTGGAGCTGACGCTCGATGAATGCCTTGGAGGAGAATCGTCCGGGAGAGACCATGTACGTCTCCGGGTACAGGTAGCCCTCGAGGGTGGGGCTCTCGATGGTGAATGGTGCATCCACCGTCTTCGAGGTGGCGAGTTGGGCATAGGCGCCGGCTTCGATGAGTCCAGCCGCAGCGAGCGCGGCGTCGATCTCGCGGATGCGCCAACCCTCGACCACCGTGAACGGCACATCGTCGGCCAGAGGGGGGCCACATAGGGTGTCGACCAGCTCATTGAGCGACATCTGCCGGTGCACCTCGAAGGTGCCCGCCTTGAGGCACGATGCGTCACGCTGGCGGAGAAACAGCTTCCACTGCATCTCCGCGGGGAGCAGACCTCCAGGCACGAGGCCGGCCTCGGCGAGGCGGGGCCCCAGCCCACCCGCGGTGGCGCCCTTGGGCACCTCGAACTCGAACGGCTCGGCATCTCCGGTGGCGATGGGCGCATCCGGGTCGAGGCAGGCGACGAGCAGAAGCAGGAGCACGATTCCTCCGTGGCGGCCACAACATAGCCCAACTGAGGAGCACGCTCACCGCTCCCGTTGCTGCACTACTGGGGAGGGTCGTCCCACTGAAGTTCCGTGTCAAACGAAAACATGTGGTATCGAAATATCCGGTGCCCGTGGCGGCGGAGGGGTGTCTGCAGGAACCGGTTAGGAGGCCCGCTCGGAGGCCACGTGCAGGATCTGAAGGCGCGGATCGAGGCGAGCTGGAGCACGGGTGAGGTGGATGCTGCCGCGGTGGATGCCGCGCTGGCAGCGCTGGACCGGGGGGAGGTCCGCGTCGCGGAGAAGATCGACGGCACCTGGGTGGTGCATACCTGGCTCAAGCAGGCCGTGTTGCTGTACTTCCGGACCGCCGTCATGGAAGAAGGCGGCTGGGGTGCCTACCGCTGGCATGACAAGATTCCCCTCAAGCAGGACCTCAAGGCGCAGAACATCCGGGTCGTGCCGCCCGGAACGGTTCGCTATGGGGCGTTCCTCGAGCCGGGCTGCGTGGTGATGCCCGGGTACGTGAACATCGGCGCTTGGGTCGGCGCGGGCAGCATGGTCGACACCTGGGCCACGGTGGGTTCGTGTGCGCAGATCGGCCGACATGTGCACCTCTCGGGCGGCGTAGGCATCGGCGGCGTTCTCGAACCACCTGGAGCAACACCGGTCATCATCGAAGACGGTGCCTTCATCGGGTCGCGCTCGATCGTGGTCGAGGGGGTTCGGGTGGAGCGCGAAGCGGTGCTCGGAGCCGGCGTCACCCTCACGGCCTCCACGCCGATCATCGACGTGACGGGCCCAGAGGAGGTCGTGTACCGCGGGGTGGTGCCGGAGCGGAGCGTGGTCGTGCCCGGGATGCGGCCCAAGACCTTCCCCGCCGGCGAATATCACCTGCCCTGTGCCCTGATCATCGGGCGCCGTAGCGCATCGACCGACCGCAAGACATCCCTCAATTCCGTGCTTCGCGAGTTTGCTCTCGCCGTCTGATGTGCCAGCGCCCGCGCCCCTCGGTCCGCTGACGGATCCGTCCACGCCGCTCCATGTGGACGTGGATGCGCGGCTACCCGCGTCGTGGGCGCTGTCGGTGGTGCTCGTTGTGGTTCATGGGGTCACGGCGGTCGGGTGGTCCGTCGAGCATGCACGTCCGGTGTGGGCGGGGTTGCTGCTGGACCGGCCGCGGGCCATGCGCGTGGGCGTGGGGGGCCAAGCCTTGCGGCAGCTGGAGGATGGCGAGCTGTGGCGCTTGGCGACCAGCTCCCTGCTCCACGCGGACGCCGTGCACCTCACGCTGAATGTGGTCGGCCTGCTGGCCCTGGGGCGGCTGGTGGAGCCCCTGGTGGGGGCATGGCGCATGGTGTCGTGGTTCGTGCTCGGGGCGCTCGCCGGCGGCGTCGCCTCGTGGGCCGCCGGCGTGCGGTTCAGCGATGGGGCGTCGGGCGGCGCCTACGCCTTGATGGGTGCCATCACGGTGATCGGCTGGACCGAGCGCGGCCACACCGTCGATCTGGACCAGCGCCTGTTCGGCCTGTGGCTGTGGGTGTTCCTGGTCGGGAACGTCGCGCTGTCGTTCGCGCTCCCGATGATCGACGTGGCAGGACACCTGGGCGGGCTGGCGATGGGCATCGTGGTGGGGCTGTTCCCCGGCCGGAGTGGACGAGGCCCCGTCGCGGCAGACGTGGCCGTGGTGCTGGCGTTCGTCGCGGCCTGCTGTGCGGGCTGGTGCACGCTGGGTTGGGCGTGAACCATCCCCGGCACTGAGGCGTCGGATGCGGTTAGTCCAGGCGCTCTCGGAGGTTCCCCATGCGGTGGCTGCAGATCCTGAGTGTGATTGCGATGGCGGCGTGCGGCGGTGAGGCCCCAATGCCTGCCTCCGGGGCGGCCGGTAAGGCTGTCCCTGCTGAGGCCTCGAAGAAGAAGGGCAAGGCGAAGGCGAAGGCGAAGGCGAAGGCGAAGGCGAAGGCAGAGGCCGACGCGGCGGCGGCCGAGGCTGGTGACGAGGCCGGCGCCTCGCGCGTGTTCTTCGTCGAGCCCGCGGCGGGCGCCGAGGTGACGTCTCCGGTGAAGGTCGTGTTCGGGGTCGAGGGCATGACCGTGCAGCCCGCCGGCAAGCTGGCCGATGGCACGGGTCACCACCACATCATCATCGGTCCGGCGGGCATCACCCAGGGCGACGCCGTGCCGAAGGACGAGACCCACATCCACTACGGCGGAGGCCAGACCGAGGCGGAGCTCGAGCTCGAGCCCGGTGAGTACTCCCTGACCATGCAGTTCGCCGACGGCAACCACATCTCGTACGGGCCCTCGATGGCGGCCACGATCGCGATCACGGTCACGGAGTAGCGGTGTCGTGGGGCAGCACCACCGGGTGCTGCCACCACCGCCCCATGTCGGCCGGCGTCGGTGCTTCGACCTGCACCGTGTGGCCGTCTGGATGGCGGAATCGGATGCGCGCGGCGTGGAGCGCATGGCGTGGTGCGCCCGCCGCCTCGACCACCTGGGCGTCGGGGCCGTGGTCGAGCGTGCGGAGGAAGACCTCTGGCGCCACCCCGTACATCCGGTCCCCGACGAGCGAGTGCCCGGCGTGGTGCATATGCACCCGGATCTGGTGCGTTCGCCCGGTGTGAAGAACGCAGCGCACATGCGTCATGCTCGGCTGCCGCCCCAAGACCGTCACGTCTGTGCGCGCAGCGAGCCCGTCGTCACACACCGCCATCTGGATCCGGATCACCCCTCCAGCAGACCCGATGGGACCGGTGAGGCTGCGCGTGTCCCATTCGACGGAGCCTCGCGCGAGCGCTTCGTACTCCTTGTGGACCTCGCCAGCCTTGAGCGCGGCCTTGAGCACCCGGTTCGCCTCGGCATCGCGGGTGAGCACCAGCACGCCGGAGGTGTCTCGGTCGAGTCGGTGCACGAGATCGATGGTCTCGCCTGCCCATCGCTCCTTCGCGAGGCCGATGACAGACCAGGTGAAGTCGGTGCCAGCGGGGTGGGCCAGCAGCCCGGCAGGCTTGTCGATGACGATGACCCGCGCGTCTTCGTGGAGCACGGCGGGGTGCGGTGGCGGGGGCCCATCCGGCGCGATCCCGGGTAGGTACAGCCGCAGCCAGTCGCCCGCCCGCACCCTCGTCGACGAGCGCAGTGGCCGGTCTGCCGCGTCCCGCACCTGACCGTCGCGGATTCCGCGTGCGAACCAGGTCCGGGAGCGGTCTGCGAACCGCCGGGACAGGAACCGGTCGAGGCGCATGCCGTCGGCCGCGTCGGGTACTTGGAGGTCTCTGTGGAACCGTGACGACATCCGCCGGTCGTATCGGGTCGGCGCAGGTGTTGCGATGGGGCGGCGGGCGTGTCAGGGTCCGCACACGAGATCGGAGGCAAACCAGGATGGTGCGCGGGTTGGCGATGGTCGTGCTCGGGCTGGCGGGTTGTGTTCCGCACGCAACACCGGTGCAGTCGTGGCGGTTCGAGGCGCGCCCCACCCGAGGTGAGGTGCGTGTGCTCCCGGTGATCACGACGCACGACGCGCCCTCTCTGGACACCTCCTCCTTCCTCGGTCGTGGGCTTACCCCTGAGGTCGAGGCCGTGCGCCGTGCGCGCACCCGTGAGCTCGACCAGGTGCCGAGCGCCATCGGGCTCGCGCTGCCGGGCGCCGTCAATGGTGTGCTCGGCCAGACGTGGCGCGGGCAGTTCAGGTACGCGGAGTGGCGCGGGGCGTCGCGGGACCGGGTGGAGCGGGTGCTCGAGCGCGATGGGCGCCGCCTCGACGCCAAGCTCGGCCGTGCAGCGCGCTCCGCGGGTGGTGATGCGATCCTGGTCACCTGGGTGTCGAAGATCGAAGGTCGGGCGCTCACGGCTGACGGCTTCGCGGGCGACATCGTGGAGACCACCGCGGGTTCGGTCGTGGTCGACCACGAAGACGAGCCGTACCACGTGGTCGTGGGCGTCGGAATGGCGCTCGTGGCCAGGGATGGCGAGGTGGTGCTGCGGTACCAGGACTCGTTCGAGGCGCTGCTCTCCTCACGGATGTCGCCCGAACATGTCGGTCGGGTTGTCGCGTCCGAGCTGGCCAGTGAGGTCGGCAAGGTGTGGGCGACGGATCCGGAGTTCGAGAAGGGTGACCCGGATTGGATGGCGAAGCGCTGACCGATGTTCCACGTGGAACACGGCATCGGTGGCCGTGGTGCGATGTTCCACGTGGAACACTGCCGCAGCGCCCCGCTCAGGCCGCATAGGTCCGCGCGCGGCCATGTTCCACGTGGAACACCGATCCGTCCAGCACGCCGGGCGGGGGACGGTTAGCCGGCGACCATGCGGGGCTTCGACCTCATCGTCGTCGGTGCGGGACACGCGGGTTGTGAGGCTGCGGCTGCGGCTGCCCGGCTCGGTCAGCGCGTGGCGATGGTCACGCTGCGGCTGGCCCATGTGGGTCGTCTGTCGTGCAATCCCGCCATCGGCGGGCTCGCCAAGGGTCACCTCGTGCGCGAGCTGGACGCCCTGGGCGGCCTCATGGCGAAGGTCGCCGATGAGTCATCGATCCAGTTCCGTCGGTTGAACACGCGCAAGGGCCTGGCGGTGCAGGCGTCGCGCGCACAGGTGGACATCGATGTCTACCCGCAGGTGATGCGGCGCCAACTGACGGCCATCGCGGGACTGGTGCTGATCGAGGCGGAGGTCGCGGGCATTCGCACCCGCGCCGGGGCGGTGTGTGGGGTCGAGCTGGGAGATGGCGTAGCGCTCTCGGCCCCGCGGGTCGTGCTCACCACAGGCACGTTCCTGTCGGGGGTGATGCACCGCGGAGACCAGCGGGTCCAGGGTGGGCGCATCGGTGACGGCGCGGCCCATCGATTGTCGCGGTCCCTGGCGGAGCTCGGGCTCAGGCTCGGTCGGCTGAAGACGGGCACGGTGCCGCGACTCGATGGTCGCACAATCGACTGGGACCGGCTGGATGCGCAGGACGACACCCTACCTGATGGCAGGTTCTCGTTCGGACGGCCGGGTCCGAAGCTGCGTCAGATCACCTGCCACCTGGCATACACCAACCCCGCGGTGCACGCGCTGGTGCGCGCGAACGTGCACCTGTCGTCTATGTACAGCGGCGCCATCGTCGGCCGCGGTCCCCGGTATTGCCCGTCGATCGAAGACAAGATCGTCCGGTTTCCCGACCGCGAGCGGCACCTGCTGTTCGTCGAGCCCGAGGGCCTGTCCACCGATCGGGTGTACCTCAACGGGCTCTCCACCTCGCTCCCCGACCCCGTCCAGGAACAGGCCGTTCATCTGATTAAGGGTCTCGAAAGAGCAAAAATCGTTCAATATGGCTACGCGGTGGAGTACGACTTCGCCGACCCGCGAGACCTCGGCCCTGACCTGCAGCACCGCGCTGTGCCCGGCCTGTACCTGGCCGGGCAGGTCAACGGCACGTCTGGGTACGAAGAGGCGGCCGTCCAGGGATTCGTCGCCGGGGTCAGCGCCGCCCGGGGTGAGGTGTTCCACGTGGAACGCTCTGAGGGCTACATCGGCGTGCTCATCGACGACCTCGTGACCCGCGGGGTAGGCGGGGAGCCGTACCGGATGTTCACCTCCCGCGCCGAGCACCGACTGCTGCTCCGCGAGGACAACGCCGACCGCAGGCTCATGGCTCGCGGTCGGCAGCTCGGGCTGATCGATGACGAGACGTGGGCGCGGTTCGGGGCCCGTGGGTCGGCCATCGTCGAGGCGCGGGCACGCCTGGCCCAGACCCGGGTGGTCCCCCGCCCCGACCTCGTCGGTGCGCTCCAGTCGCGCGGGCTCGGCGGGTTGAGGAAGCCGGTGCCTGCGGAGGAGCTGCTCCGTCGCCCCACCGCCACCTGGGCGCATCTGGTGGAGATCCTCGGGTTCCCGGAGGTGGAGCCTGCGGTGGCCGAGCAGGTCGAGACCGACATCAAGTACGCTGGCTACCTGGACCAGGCCGAGCGCCGAGCCCTGAATGCGCGGCGTCTCGAGCGGGTGCGGCTTCCCCCGTCATTGGATTGGAACGAGCTGGATTTCCTCTCCAACGAGGTGCGAGAGCGGGCTACCCGTGCCCGACCGTCCACTCTGGGGCAGCTCGCGCGCCTCCCAACCGTCACTCCAGCCGCGGTGAATGCCATGGCCGGATGGCTCGCTCGCGCGTCGGCGGTCTGATGGCTGATCTGCTGGCCGTACACCGACGTGAGCTCGAGGCGTGGCGACGGGTGATGAACCTCGTCGGTCCCGGGCCGGTGGATGAGCACTACATCGACGCGGAGGGGGCCGTCGGCTGGCTTCGTCCCGCGGGGCACTGGGCCGACCTCGGCACCGGGGCGGGCTTTCCCGGTGTCGTGCTCGCGCACCTGCACCCGGAACTTCGGGTCGACCTCGTCGATAGCCGTCGCAAGCGGTGTGTCTTCCTCGAGCATGTGCTCGCCGCGGCCGATGTGGATCGCGATCGGGTGCGCGTGATGTGTCAGCGGGTCGAGGCGCTGCCCTCCGGCGCCTATGACGGGGTGACGGCGAGGGCGTTCGCGCCACCGCCCGCGGTGTTCCAACACGCCGAGAGGCTCCTGCGACCTGGCGGATCGGTGGTGTTGTTCCTGCAGGGAGGGGCCGCGGTGCCGTCGTCGGAGGTGTTCGATGAGGTGGGTCGCCAGCGGTACGTCGTGCAGGGGCGGGAACGACTGGCGGTGGAGCTGACGAAGATCGGCGCGTGACGGGGAGATCGCGGTCCGCTATTGTCGGCAGATCAGCTGCTGGCAGGTACGGAGGGTGCGATGAGTCGGGTCGGTCGTGGTCTTGGGCGTGGCTTCGCCTCCCTCATCCCGGAAGGGGCGCTCGACGCCCTCCCTTCAGCTGACGGCGGGCGCCTGCGAACGGTGCCCCTCGATGAGATCCAGCCGAATCCAGAGCAGCCGCGAGAGGTCTTCGACGCCGAGGATCTCCGCTCACTGGCGGAGTCGATCCGCACCCATGGTGTGCTGTCGCCGCTCGTGGTGCGCCGGCACGAGGGTCACTACGTGCTCATCGCGGGTGAGCGCCGTCTGCGGGCGTCGGCGCTCGCGGGGCTCGCTGACGTTCCGGTCGTGGTGTACGACGGCGCCGAGTCCGGGTCCGCCCAGCTCGAGGTGGCCCTGGTGGAGAACCTCCAGCGGTCCGATCTCGATCCGATCGAGGCGGCGCGCGGCTTCGAGCGGTTGATGGTCGAGTATGGGCACACCCAGGAGAAGGTGGCCGAGCGGGTCGGGAAGAACCGGGCCACCATCGCAAACGCCGTGCGCCTGCTCAAGCTGCCTGAGTTCGTGCTCGGCTCCATCCGGGATGGTCGGATCTCCGCAGGCCATGCCCGGGCGTTGCTGCCGCTCACCGATGTGGATGAGCTGCGCGCCGTGCTCGCGCGGGTGATCGCGCAGCGCCTGTCCGTGCGCGCGACCGAGAGCCTGGTCCAGCGCAAGGTGAAGGTGGGCCCGGTCCAGGCGGTGGAGCGCCGAGCGCGCGAGCGCACCCTCGACTACGCCACCCGGCTGCTCGAGGAGTCGCTTCGCACCAGCGTGCGCATCCAGACCCGCTCCAAGGGAGACGGTCGGATCGTGATCGACTTCGCCGACGCGGAGGATCTGGAGCGTCTGATCACCCGCCTGCGCGCCGACGCAGCCGAGTGAGGCTCATCGGGCTGGCGGGTGGCTCAGCGTCCGGGAAGACCACGGTGGCCCGGCACCTCACCAGAGCGCTGGGGGACCGGTGCCTCGTGGTGCCACACGACTGGTACTACCTCTCGTTCCACGGCGACACGACGACCCACAACTTCGACCATCCCTCGGCGCTGGACACGCCGATGCTGGTCGAGGCCCTGGACCGTCTTCGTGCCGGTGAATCGACCGTGGCGCCCGACTACGACTTCCCGACCCACACCCGGCGGGGTCGGAGCGAGTGGCACGCGCTGAGCCCTCGGCCGGTGGTGTTGGTCGAGGGCATCCTGGTGCTGGCCGATGCCGAGCTCCGGCGCCGATTCGACCTTCGGGTGTACGTGCACGCACCGGGGCCGCTGCGCCTGGAGCGTAGGCTCGCCCGCGACGTGGCCAGCCGAGGGAGGACCGCCGACGAGATCCTCGCGCAGTACCACGACACGGTGCTGCCGATGCACGAGCGGTATGTCGAGCCCAGCCGCGCCCATGCCGACCTCGTGCTGGACGGCACCCAGGATCCGGCGGGACTCGCCCGCACGCTGCTGGACCGGATCGGCTGAGCGTCACTCTTCCTCGGTGAGCAGCTCCTTCAGCCACTCGGCCGATTCCTCGTCGAGGTCGTATTGGCTGGCGATCCCGTCGACGAAGCCATCTGGGTCGTCCTCCGGCGTCGGTTCGAAGTAGGCGGTGGGCTCCTCCGCCGGGAGCATCGGCTCGTCGACCCAGGGGAATCGGGCCGCGATGCGCTCGCGCTCAGCGAGGTTGAGGTGGCGGAGCTCCGATTCGTCTGCCGGCGAGATCATCTTGCAGCCACGCATGTGGGAGCCGAGCTCGGTACCCGGGTCGGTAGGGCATGTGGCCTCGACCTGGCCGCCTGGCCACCACACGGTGGCGACCACCTTGCTGCCGGGCGGGATCGATTCGAGCGTGCGCAGCTCGACGGAGCTGCGCATCGCCTGCGCGAGCTGGCCCGCGATAGGCAGCAGCAGGCGGTTGCCCAGATCCTGTCCGGAACGAGTGAACAGCTGTACTGAAACCCCACCGATGGGGGCCCCGGAATCGCTGGGCACGAGCAGGACCGAGACGAACACCCGGTCGGGCTCTCGTGCGTCCAGTCGGAGCTCGAGCGAGATCGGAGCAGACATCGGGTGCACCTCTCCTGCACCGCTGTCCTGCGCACCACATGGCGGTTGGCAAGTGGGTTCCCGCGCCGCCGCGCCGCCGGGTCGGCCGGTGAGCCAGTCGGTCCTGGCCGTCGGGCCAGGGACGGAGCTTACGATAATACGCGCATTATCTAATTAGTAGGGGGTCTATCTTGCGGTGAATGGCCGAGCCGCATGTCTGGGAACGCAACGTTTCCAGCGCGAGTTGGTTGTCGCCAAGGCCTACGTGCTTCACTCCATATGCATGCAACGCTTCATCCACCGCCTCGTCGCCCCCCTCCTTCCGCTCGTACTCGGAGCTGCCCTGTCCTTCGGGATCGGCGCTCCCGCCCAGGCGGCAGATTGGGTGGTGTCGTCCGCTCCGATGGCTGAGCCGGCGGAGGTGCCGCCACCGCCGGAGGGGTGGCAGAGCGCCAGTGGTCCGTTCGTGCGGGTGCACGGCGCTCCGCACCAATACGCCACGGTGCTGCGCCTGGCCCGGCATGCGTCCGAGGCCCTGCCCCGGCTCGCCCTCGAGCTGGGAGTGCCGATCGGCGACACGGTGCACATCTATATGGCGCCGACCGACGCGGAGTTCCGCGAGATGCAGCCCGGACGCGCTCCGTCGTGGGCCGATGCGACGGCCTATCCGCGGCTCGGTGTGGTGTTCATGCGCGGCCCTGGAGCCCGTTCGGGCATGGACGAGCCGCTCGAGCAGGTGCTCGATCACGAGTTGGTGCACATCTTGCTCGGCCGGGCCTTCGCGCCCGCTGTGGTGCCGGACTGGGTCCAGGAGGGCGTCGCCCAGGTGATGGCGAAGCAGAACGGCCCGCACACCGCTCAGACCATCGCTCGCGGCACGGCCTTCGGCGGACCGATCCCGCTGGCGCAGCTCACCCGGGCGTTCCCGGCCGACCCCAACCGAGCCCAACTCGCCTACGCCCAGTCCGCTGACCTGATCGAGTGGCTGCGCGTGAACTACGGCGCCGACGTGGTGCAGGTGCTCGTGGCCGAGCTGGCTGCCGGAAGGTCGGTCGATGGCGCGATGTACAAGGCAACCGGGCTGTTCCTGCCGGATGTCGAGGCGGCCTACCACGCCACCCTGTCCAGTGGCCTGCCGCTGTCCCTGTCGTGGACCACGAGCACCGACGCTCTGTTCGGCGTCGCCGGCCTGCTGCTCGTGGTTGCGGGGATCGCTCGGCGGCGCCGGTTCCACCGTCGACTGGCCGAGATGGAGGCCGAGGAGGCCCTGGTCGACGAGCTGATCGCCGCCATGCGCGCCGATCGTGAAGGGGCGTACGGGCGCCTGTCGGCCTAGTCTCCGCCAGCGCGGAATGCAGGCTCTGCGCCTGGCGGCTGGTACCCGACGCCGGGACGGACTAACGGCCGTGCGCTGGAGGCTGTTGCGGTGGAGGACAGTACGTCACCGTGGTGGAAGGACCGGTGGCTCTGGGGTGCGCTCCTCGTGGGCGCGCTGTGTAGGGTCGTGCCGCTGCTGATCTGGCCGATGCTGGAGTGCGTGCGGGACGAGTGCATCTACCGTTCGATCGCCTACAAGATCATCGGAGGCGGGGGGCTCACGACCGCCAGCAAGGGCTGGTTGCCGGCCCCCGGCTTCCCCTACCTGCTCGCCGTGTTCAAGGTGGCCACCGGATCGTTCCAAGCGGTCAAGTGGGTCCACGTGGTGCTGTCGTGGATCAGTATCGGGCTGATGTACCTGATCGGCGAGCGCGTCGGGGGCACCCGTCGGGTGGCGCGCATCGCGGCGTGGTTATTCGCGGTGAACCCCACGATTGCCTGGTTCACCAACACCTTGTGGATCGAGACGATCTACATCTTCTGCCTGCTCGCCGCGTCGCTCGTGGTGCTGCGTGCGCGCGAGCTGTCGTGGTGGTGGGCGCTTCCGGGCGGCATGGCGCTGGGGATGGCGATCCTGTTCCGCGGGATGGCCACGTATCTGCCGCCGTTCTTCCTCCTCGGGCTGATGTACCCGGCGGCCTGGACGCCTGCGGCCGTGGTGGAAGGCGCCAAGGGAGGGTGGCGCCACGCGGTGGCGTTCCTGCTCGGGATCGTGTTGATGGTGGCGCCGTATTCGTTCTACGCGAGCGAGAAACACGGCGGATTCCTGGTGACAGACGCCACCTCGGGGCACGTGCTCTACCTCGGCAACAACGACTACCCGCCGCTCACGTTCGACTACGGCAACGGCATGCTGACCCAGCCGTTGTTCCAGCGGTACCTCCGCATCGGGCGAAAGCCGTGCCCGCGCAAGCAGTCGCCGGTTCAGGCGATGGCCTGCGAGGCGGACGCCGCGAAGCAGTGGATCCTCGACAACCCGGGTGAGTTCACGTCCCGGATTCCGCAGCGGCTGGCGCAGTTCGTCAACCCGCACAGCTTCCTCACGCGCCACATCCGCTGGGGCTACTTCCGAGGCATGCCCTGGCAGCTCAAGGAGTTCATGGTCGCCTACACCGCCGTGTTCTCCGCGATGGTGATGCTGGGCGGCACCTTGGGGGCGTGGGCCCGCGCCCGGGGCCCATTCGGCGCCATCGCTCTGGGCACCATCGCCTACACCTTCGCCACGATCTCGGTGGTGTATGGCATGACCCGGTTCCGGCTGCCGCTCGAGCCACTGTGGATGATCTACCTCGCTATTTTGCTCTCGGATTGGCGGGGAACGTCGCGGTTGCTCGGCGAGTCGGTGCCGCGCCAGATCGGCGCCCTGCTCACGTTGCCGGCGCTGTTCGCGTTGATGCTGTGGTATCTCCCCTCCGGGTGGCCGCTCTTCTGGTGACACTGGAGCTCAGGATGCGCTGGTTTGCGGTGATCGCGGTTCTTGCGGGCGGCTGTGAGTCCATTCCCTCGTCAGGGCGTGTGTTTCAGCCCGTGGTCACCGCGCCCGCCCGCGGCGTGGCCACGCCAGCGCTTCCCGCCGCTGGTGGCGATGAGCCGCTGGTGCCGGGTGAGGCTCCCGCCGAACACCCGCCACCCGCCTCGACCGAAGATCCGCTCGCGCTCCGTGCCCGCCTCGCGGGCGTGGCACCTGAGGCGCTGTCCGAGCCGCCTGCCGCCGCACCGGCTGCACCGGCGGCCATCGCCCCGCTGATACCGATCCCCGTGCAGGTGCCGGTGTGGGACCCGGGCCGGCCGCCCGAGGCGAGCATGTGGGGGATGCGGCTGCTCACCACGCTGTCCGGCACGCTGCCGGCGCGGGCCGTGCTGGTGCTCCCAGACGGCGCCGAGATCGTGGTCCGGGCGGGCGACATGATCCCAGAGCACCGAGTCGTGGTGTGGGCCGTGGGCCGGGATCGGGTGGAGCTGGCGCACGTCTCTGCGGATGGCGCATTTGCCCGGGTGGAGACCAAGGCACTCCAGGCGCTCATGCCCGCGGCGCGATGAGAGGGCTCGGGCGCGGCACGTAGACGCCCCCGCCCCCTCAAGTTCGAAACAGATTGCGGTGCTCGCTCATTACGTAGGTTTATCCGTTGTACTGACTCATGGGTCAGTATCCGGTTGTTACCGACGTTGCGCGTTCGAGGGTGATCGGGGTAAGCAGCCTCCCGTTGACCGAGCCGGAAAACCGACTTCGGCTCTTCTCCAACAGGAGTATCGATGAGCACCTTTCTCGAGCGCAACGCGCGCCGCCTTCTGATCGCCGGTGGCCTCACCCTCGTCATGGGCGTGCCCACGATCGCCTGCATGGGCGGAGCGGATGTCGAGGTCGGTGGCGGCGACGAAGACGATGGCGGCGATGACAAGAAGGAAGCGGCCACGCCCGAGTCCAAGGTCATCGGCACCTGGCAGATGCGCCCGCCGTCCGATCAGATGCGCAACTTCAAGATCATCGACGCCGCGCTCAGCGGCAAGCCCGCCAAGCTCGAGAAGCTCGGCAAGCTCAAGGGCGCCGAGCAGACGCTGTTCGATGAGGTCAAGGGCATGAAGGGTCCCGAGAAGAAGATGATGATGAACCAGCTCAAGTTCATGAAGCAGAGCAAGCTCATCTTCACCAAGAGCGACGTGACCGTGCAGTTCGGCGCCGACGAGAAGTTCGGCCCGGTGAAGTACACCGTGTCCTCGGCCACCGACTCCAAGATCTCGGTCAAGTTCGACCCGGGTCTGGGCAACGGCACCGAGACCCACACGATCACGTGGAAGAGCGCCGACAAGGGCGTCGACCAGATCACGGCCTCGAACGGCACCGAGTTCATCCCGCTCGACATCGGCCGCGTGGGCAAGTGAGTCAGCGTGCTGGCGGCCCGTGCGGGCCGCTGGCGCACTCTCGCACGAGGGTCGGCCGGTTTCGGTCGGCCCTCGCGTCGTCTTGGGCTACGTCGTCACGTGTCGACCCGCTGCTCGGATCCGACCGCCGAGGTGAATCCGTGTCCTTCCGACTCGAGCGAGGCGACGTTCAGGCCGAGTGGCTCGGTGCGCTGCACCTGACCCATCGCGGCCGCGGAGTGCTGCTCGGAGCCCCCGCCGGCATCGCCGAGAGCCTTGGCCCGGCCGTCGACACCCTCGACGCCGTAGTCCTGCTCACGGGACAGCTGCGCACGTTGGAAGGGCTGCTCGGGCTGCTGGCAGCGCGCACGGTCCCGCAGCCCATGGAGATGGTGAGCTTCGTGGGGGAGCCCCGCGCGATGGCCCTGGTAGACGCCTTTGGCCGCGGCTGGTCCGAGTGTGCGCAGCCCGTGGTCGACGTGGTGCAGCCGGGGCAGTCGCTCGTGGTTGGGGAGGCTCGACTGAGCACCCGGGCTGCCCGCTGCGGTGAGGCGCGGGGCAGCGTGGTGGCCAGTGTCGCCGGCGGCGGGGCCCGCGTGTCTCTCGGCGGGCTCGACGTCGCGTACCTGCCAGGCGTGGCGCCGTCGTCGGGGTGGCGAGCGTTCGTCGGCTCGGCCCACCTCGCCGTGGTGGAGGTCGGGGTGCTGCCGTGGCCCCGCACCGAAGGCCCGTGGCGCCACGATCTCAGCGCGGCAATCCGCGTGGGCGCCGGCGCCGACCGGCTGTGGCTGGTCGGTGACGATGGGCAGCCGCTGGAGGCCGCCCAGGCGTGACCGGCCGGGCGCCTCAATCGCAGCTGCCGCCTGCGGGGTCGTCGAAGCAGGTGAACGACGTGATGCGCTCCCAGCTGAACGAGCGGCCGTCCCAATTCAGCGCTACGTCGGCCGGCTCGTTGTCCGTGCCGCCGAAGCTCCAGTCCGTGGCGACCGAGATCAGCGTGGAGCGGTCGAGCAGGACGCCGCCGCCATCCGCCGCGAAGAACTCCGCCTCGTTCAACGACACGACGCAGTCGGTCAGGGTGGCGATGGAGTCCTCGAAGGTGAGGTTGAGGCCGCCGCCGTCGATCCCGCCGTGGTTGTCTTCGAGGATGACCCGGGTCAGGTCGACGATGCCGCGGGCGTCGATGCCGCCCCCGGACAGTCCGCTGCGGTTGTCGCGGATGGTGAGGTCCTCGAACACAAGGTCTTCGCCCGTGATCCCGCCGCCCACATTCGGAGCGGCGTTGAGCACGATGTCGACGCCGACGAACCGCGCTCCGCCGTCGGCGCACACTCCGCCGCCGCCCAGGGACGTGGCTTCGTTCGAGGCGATCTGTGCTTCTTCACCATCGACGACGACGTCGTCGCCTAGGGCGATGCCGCCGCACCGCTGTGCGTCGTTGCGCTCGACGTTGGAGTCGAGCAGGGTGATCACAGCGCGGTCGCCGGTGGCGATGCCGCCTCCCTCCGAGATGATCGCGCCGTCGGGGTCGCCCGAGCAGCGCTCCACATCGGTGTCATCCAGCACGAGCGATGCATCCGAGCCGACCCAGATTCCACCGCCGTGGCCGGCGGTGCTGTCGATGACCTCGGAGGCCTCGACCCGCACCGAGGCGCGGTCCGCGAGGTACAACGCGCCGCCATAGGTGTCGCCGTCGACCCGTAGGCCCGCTCCCCCGGTGAGCGTCAGGCCGGTGATCAGGGTGGGGTCGCCCGCGGACGCGAGCAGCACCGTGTCGCGGAGCACCGTGTAGCCCCGACCTGCCAAGCCCTCGACGGTGATGCCTGCGGGCACCGAGAGGGGCCCTCCTGGCTCGTGGAGCCCCTCACAGAGGGTGACCGTGTCGCCGGCGCGCGCTGCGCCCAGGGCGGCCTCCAGAGACGGCATCGGCAGGCCCGAGAGCTGAACGGCTGCGGGCTCCCAGGACAGGGGGTCGCAGTCGTTGTCGAAGCCGTCGCACGGGATCGTCGGGGCTCCCGGGTAGATGGACGGATCGCCATCGTGACAGTCACCGTCGGCGATCGAGTAGCCGTCCCCATCGAGGTCGGTGGGCGTGGTGGTGGTCCCGGTGGCCGTTCCGGTCCCTGTTCCCGTGGCGGTCCCCGTTCCGGTGGCGGTCCCCGTCGCAGTTCCGGTGGCCGTTCCGGTCCCTGTTCCCGTTCCCGTGGCGGTCCCCGTTCCGGTGGCGGTCCCCGTCGCAGTTCCGGTGGCCGTTCCGGTCCCTGTTCCCGTTCCCGTGGCGGTCCCCGTTCCGGTGGCGGTCCCGGTGGCCGTCCCGGTCCCGGTGGCCGTTCCCGTGGCGGTCCCGGTGCCCGTGGCTGTGGCCGTCCCCGTGCCGGTCCCCGTCTGCGTTCCCGTCTGCGTTCCCGTGCCGCCGCCCGTGGCCGTGCCGCCCGTGGCCGTGCCGCCGGTGCCCGTGGGGACCGTGGAGGCCAGCGCCGTGTCGCCGAGCTTGTCCGCGCCCGCGCACCCCGCAAGGAACAGCCAGATCAGCCACCGCATCGCATCTTCCCGATCTCGATATGCAACTATCTCCTCAGATGGAGGTGGCGATGCGGCGGCTGGTCCTGGCAGTGACGGGTGCCTGTCTCCTGGCGTGTGCGGGCGCTATCGACGGGCTGCAGCAAGACGTGCGGGTCGCGGCCCGGGCGAAGGCGATGCAGGCGTGCACCAAGCTCGGGCGTGATCTGCCGGCTGGCACCGAGGACAAGGTGTGCGCGTGCGTGGCCGACGAGATCGTTGGCAAGCTCACCCCTGGCCAGCTCGCGGACCTCGTCAAGGACGGTCCCGACCCGTCGATGGTCCAGGCCACGGCCAAGCGGTGCGCCAAAAAATCGCGCTGATGCCGGACGAAATCCGCCTATCAGCCGAGCCCCGACCGACGGGCGAGAACGGATGCTGCGACCGCGGTGGCGTCACCAGCGTCGTCGTGCACCCCGGCGAGCAACGCCTCGAGGGCGGTCGTCGGGAGCCCTTTGTCGCGCCCCGCGGTGATGTACTGTCGCACGTGCACCCGCGTCTGGTGGCCGACCTTGACGAAGTGGTAGGCGAGGTAGACCTCGATGTCGAGTGGCAGCACCTTCGGTGCGAGCCAGAGCAGAACGCGCAGGGCGAGGGGGCGGAGGGCGAACCGGGCGCGCGGCGGGGAGCCTCCGTGCACCCGAGCGGCGATCACCATCGCCTCCCTGGCACCGGCGGCCGCGCGGGACAGTCGATCGCCGGCCCGGAAGTTCGCCCAGATCCACCCCGCGCCTTCCAGCCCGAGGAGGATCGGCATCAGCATCGCACTGCCTTGATTTGCGCTCGCGCTCACATCGGCCGTGACCTTCGCCGGCTGCCCGCCGGCGGTGAGCGCGGCCACCACCTCGCCGGCGCGCTGCCCGGAGAAGGGCGATGGACCGCGAGGCGGAAACCAGAACGCGAGGCCTGGATCGGCGAAGCGCGTCTCGCCGGGGAGGGGCGCCTGGTACGCGATGAGGGAGATCATCCCGCGCACCAATCGCTCACCGTGGATGTACTGCTGGAGCAGCTCTACGTCGTCGGACCCGGGTGTGAGGAGCACGACCACCGCGCCGGGGGCGGCCGCGAGAAGGTCGGCCAGCCATTGGCCTCGGAGGGCTGGAGAGGACACGGCGAGCCAGACCTGGTCCCACTGGACCTGCGCCACCTCCGCCGCGGTGGTGACCGGCCGTGCACCATCGAGCCGCACTGGGTCGCCGCCATTCAGCGGGTAGAGCGTGAAGCCGGCCCGCACATCGTCGGCGTACTTGTCACGGACGAAGAACGACAGCTCCGCCCCGCCCCGCTGCAGGTGGTAGCCATAGGTCTGGCCGACCGCGCCGGCTCCGACGACTAGGATCTGCACCGTGCCTCCGCGTGAGGGGTCAGGGTAGGCACGCAACACGGCGCGACAAGGCTGAAGTCGGCGATCACCGGTCGTTCACGGGGCGTCGACCGCCGTGGCCAGCGCTGGGCGCGCGGGATGGGTGGTTCTGAGGTGTACAGTCCGCGCCGGACCCGTGAAGCGAGTCGGCATGAGCAGCTTTTGCATGACAGGAAAGCGGGCATCTGTTGCGCAGAACCTGTTCAAATGTCCCGGGCTGTCGCTTTCCGCTCGCCGAAACCAGGCCCGTCGTTAGTGTTGTTGTGGAATGAGGAGTTCACCCCCAATGCAGACTGTCGCTCAGACACGCCGCACGGTTGACGTGTCGCTTGGTCTCGTGGCGGAGGCGGCGCTACCGTCTCGGTTTGGCACCTTCCGGATCGTGGCGTTCGAGAACGCGTACGACGGCAAGGAACATGTGGCCATCGTGAAGGGTGAGGTCCAGGGCGAGAGCGACGTGCTCTGCCGTGTGCACTCCGAGTGCTTGACGGGAGATGCGCTCGGCTCCCTCCGTTGCGACTGTCGCGATCAGCTCGAGCACGCCATGCGGCGCCTCGAGGCCGAAGGCCAGGGCATCGTGCTGTACATGCGGCAGGAGGGCCGCGGAATCGGCCTGACGAACAAGATCCGGGCCTATGCGCTGCAGGACCAGGGTCTCGACACGGTGGAGGCCAACCTGGCGCTCGGGTTCCAGGACGATCAGCGCGACTACCTGATCTGCGCGAACATGCTGGAGCTGCTCGGCGTGGTGAGCGTGCGGCTGATGACGAACAACCCGCGAAAGGTCTCTCAGCTGCGCCGCTATGGCGCCGTGGTCTCCGAGCGTGTCGCCCACGAGCTCCCGACCAACCCGCACAACGAGCACTACCTCAAGACCAAGGCTGCCCGCTCGGGGCACCTCCTGCGGTTCGGTGAGGCCCTGACGCTCGTTGGCGACGGGTCCCGTTGAACGCATGTCGGTGGACAATGCACGCGTTGTCGGTGGTGCTGTCGGGGCGATCGTGGTCGGGGTCCTCTCGTTGATGTGGGCGTTCATGCCGGATATCGGCGATGCGCCGGTCGTCTCGCCGCCCGCTGCGGTGGCCGTGCCTTCCCCGCGGCCGCAGCCCGCTGCGGTGACTGACGAGCCGCGTCGGGAGCGGAGGCGCGTCGCGACCGTCAAGCGGGTCGCCGAGCCTCTCCCAGAGCGCTCGAAGCGACCGGATGTGGCCAGGGAGCCCGCGATCCCGGATGCCGAGGAGCGCGCCCTGGCGCGGCGGGAGATCCGGGACGACGTGGCCAGTGAGATCCGCGGTCGGCTCGACGGGTACGCCCTCGAGGCGGGCTGGGATCCCCAGACCAAGCGGGAGGTCGAGGCGGTGTTCGAACTGACGTCGAGGCGGATCAGCGACGTGCTCGACCGGGTGGACCGCGGCGAGCTCGAGTGGTCGAGCGTGCGTCGGGAGATGCGTCAGTTCCGCCTGGATTCGGCGCGCGAGGTGCAGGACCTGCTCGGACCCGATGACTTCCAGGCGTTCACCGAGGCGATGGACTTCCAGCGGTTCATCGGCGAACGTCCCGTGCGGGGCCGCCTGTGAGGTGGAGCGCCGTCGCGGCGCTGCCGTTCCTGATCGGGTGCGTCAGCGACATCGGGCTGCAGCACAGGTCGGACGACCCGGTGCACGCCATGGAGGTGTACCCGCCCATCCTCGATCTCGGTGAACGCGACAAGGGCGACTCGGCGCGGGGCACGGTGAAGGTGCGCAATCCGGGGGATGTGGACCTGGTGGTGCGGCGGGTGGAGCTGTCGGGATCTGCGGCCTGGGGGATACCGGATGGGCTGCGCCTGCCGGTCACGCTGCGTCCCGGTCAGGAGCTCGCGGTGTCGGTTCGGTTCGCGCCGGATGCGCCCTACAAGCGCAACGCCGAGCTGCTGGTGCGCTCGGATGCTCCCGCTGGCGAGTCCACGGTCGAGCTGCGAGGACGCGGGTCACTCCCGGTAGCCGTGCTCGATGGCATGGAGCTCGGTGAGCACGCGGTGGGGTGCGTGGAGACGGGCGGTGAGGTGTGGCTCAGCAACACCGGCGGGCATGATCTGAAGCTGTACGAGGTGGTGCTGGCAGGAGACGACCAGCTGTACGTCGGTGAGCTTCCGTCGCTACCGGCGACGGTGGTGCCGGGTGGACAGCTGGCATTGCCCGTGGGCTATGCGCCGGTGCGCTCAGGGGCCGCGGTCGGCACGGTCGAGGTGCGCACCAACGATCTGACCCAGGAGTGGTCCGAGGCGGTGGTGTCGGCGTCGGCGGTGTGGGCGTCGCCGTACATCTCGGAGGACTTCGACGTGGCCGTGCGCGCGGTCGACATCCTCCTCGCCGTGGACCGCTCTGCCTCCATGCGGGACGATAACGAGCGCATCCACGCGGCCTTCGAAGGGCTGGTGGCAGCGCTGCCAGAGCTGGCGCCGGACTTCCGCGTGGGCGTTGTGACCGGGATCAGCGCGTGCTTCAACGACACGCTGTTCACGCCGGAGACGCCAGAGTTCGGGCCCCGCATCGTAGAGGCGATGCAGGGCGAGGGCTCGGCGCTCACCGAAGCGCTGCTCGGCCTCGCCCGCGACGCCGTGGTGGCGACGGAGGACTGCAACGCCGGGTTCCTCCGGCCAGGCTCCCCGCTGCAGCTGGTGGTGGTGTCGGATGAACCGGAGCAATCCGGGGCCGGGTGGGAGCCGCTGGTCGACGAGCTGCGCAGCTGGCTCGCCGATCCGCAGGATCTGCACGTGTCGGGTGTGGTGGACGCGAACCACAGCTGCGGAGACGGCGCTACGGGCTACCTCGAGGCTGCTGCGGCCACGGATGGGGTGATCGCTGACGTGTGCGGGCCTGATCTGTCCGAGGCCGTGCTCGAGCTCCTGGTGCCATCCCAGGTGGGGGTGGACCTGTTCCCGCTCGGCCAGGAGCCGGTGGTCGACACGCTGTCGGTGTGGGTCGACGGGATGCGGATCACGGGCTGGTCCTGGGATCCCGTGCGCCTTGCGGTGCGCGTCGACGAGGTGCCCGAGGCCGGCGCCCGCGTGACTGTCGAGTACCGCGCCTCCGGCTGCTGAGCGGCCACTACGCTGACCACTGACGGTCAGCGCGGCCTGACTCGTGCGACAGCTTGGTGCGCTCGGACCTGTGGCAGGGCCCGCGAGCTCGGTGCTGTGTGCGCCCGGATCGGGCCCTGCCCCTACGTCAGGAGGCGCCACTCGGTGTGGTATCGAAGCGTGTGCTTAGGCATCGATGCGGGGCGGAATGGTTTGGTATGAGATGGCGGCGAGGTGTCTGGCGAGAGACACGCCAGACCCATCGCCCACGACCAGACGTGTGCGGGCACGCGGACGTGCTCCCAGCGGCCGGTCGGCGGTCGCTCAGAGTCGGTCCACACGCAGGTGCGCGTGGGATGGGTGTCACCACGAGTGCGAGGCCGCCTACGTCATCGTGCGTAGGCGGCCGGTCGCCTACAGCGTGTGGTACTCGGGCCCGCCACCGCCCTGCGGCGGCACCCAGGTGATGATCTGGTACGGGTCGCGGATGTCGCAGGTCTTGCAGTGGACGCAGTTGGAGAACTCCACCTGCATCTCCAGACGCCCGGTCTCGTCATTCGGCCGCATGTTGTACACCTGCGCCGGGCAGAACTTGATGCACGGGTTGCCGTACTCCTCGAGGCAGGTCGTGGCGCACACCTCGGTGTCGATGATCTTGAGGTGGGCGGGCTGGGCCTCTTCGTGCTTGGTGCCCGAGTAGTACACGTCGGTGAGCTTATCGACCAGGTAGGTGCCGTCGTAGGCGACGGGCTCGGCCTCCGGACGGTTCGCGAAGTACGTCGACATCTTCTCCACGTGCCTGTAGTCGTCGTGGAACGGCCGCGTGGTGGAGCCGGGGCCGAAGAAGTACTGCACGCCCGTGCGCACCAACCCGCCGACGAAGCCGTTGCGGAAGTTGGAGTGCATGTTCTTCGCAGGCTCCATCTCCGTGCGCACCCAGCTCGCGTCGAGCCGCTCTTTGTACAGCGACAGGGTGGCGGCGCCGGCATGGCCGGAGATCATGGCCTCGAACGCCGCCTCGGCCGCCAGCATCCCGCTCTTCATCGACAGGTGGATGCCCTTGATGCGGAGCGGGTTGAGGAAGCTGGCGCTGTCGCCCACGATCATGCATCCGTCTGTGTACAGCTGCGGCATGCTGGCCCAGCCGCCGATGGTGACGGCCTTCGCGCCGTAGCGCACCACCTTGCCCTCGCCGATCAGGGACTTGACGTAGGGGTGGGTCTTGAACCGCTGGAGCTCGTAGTGCACGTCGAGCTGCGGGTTCTTGGCGTCGAGCGCCACGAGCAGGCCGATGCAGACCTTGTCGCCGCCCATCGTGTAGATGAACGAGCCGCCGAAGGTGTCGAGATCGAGGGGGAAGCCGAGGGTGTGGGCGACGAAGCCCTCCTTGACGCTGCCCTCGGGCAGCTCGAGTACTTCCTTCACGCCGAGCTCGTAGATCATCGGCTGGCTGTCTGCGTCGAGCTGGCGCCGCTGGATGACCTTACGCGTGAGGTGGCCGCGCGGGCCCTCACCGAGGATGGTGACCGGGGCCTGCAGGTCCATGCCCGGCTCGAACTCGCCCTCCTTGGGGGTGCCGTCCGGGCCGATGCCCTGGTCGCCCGAGCGCACGCCGGCCACGGCGTTGCCATCCCACAGCAGGTCGACGCCGGCGAAGCCGGGGAACACGTTGACCATCTTCTCTTCGGCGATCTCGGCCAGCCACTTGCACAGCTTGCCGAGGCTCACGATGGGCTTGCCGTGGTTGATCAGCTCGGGCGGGATCCACGGCGCCTCGATGTGGCCGTCTTCGGTGAGGAAGACCATCTGCTCGCGCTCGACGAAACGCTCCACGGGGAAGTCGTCGCGCTCACGCCAGTCGGGCACGAGTTCGTCGAGAGCGCGGGGGTCGAGAACGGCCCCGGAGAGCTGGTGGGCGCCGACCTCCGAGCCCTTCTCGAGCACCACGATCATCGGCTCGTCGAGCACCTCACCGGCCTTGGAGCCGGCCTCGACCGCCGTGTTGTGCTGCTCGATGAGGTTCATCAGGTGGATGGCGCCTGCCAGGTTCGCGGGTCCGGCCCCGACGAAGATCACGTCGCAGGGCATCTCCTCACGTTCCATGGGTGCTCCCGGAGCTTGCTGGAAGGTGGGGCTCGGTAACACAGGCACACGGGCGCGGCTGTTCCAGCGTGCACCCCTGGCAGCAGCCGCGCGCGCGAGCGGCCGGACCCGCCCGGGTGGGGTAGGGAGCGGCATGACCGCCCGGAACGCGCTGTTCGTGCTCGTGGCCCTGGCCACCTTCGTCGCCGACCAGGTGACCAAGGCCTGGGTAGTGGCGAACGTGGCCCTGGCTGGCGGGCAGATCCCGCTGGTCGATGGGTGGGTGTCGATGGTGCATCGGCAGAACAGCGGCGCCGCCTTCGGTACGCTGACCACCCTGCCGTACCGACAGGTGCTGTTCGGGTTCTTCACCCTGGTGGCCTTCGCGGTGATCGTAGACGTTGTACGTCGTCTTCCAGACGACAACCGGGGGCTGGTCGCCACCTGTGGGTTGCTCCTCGGCGGGGCCGCGGGCAACGCCGTAGACCGACTGCGCCACGGCTACGTGACCGACTTCATCCGACTGCACGTGGACCTGGAGCCGGCCCGCTCGTGGTTCGTGGGCCTGTTCGGCGCCGCAGAGCTGCCCAGCTTCAACCTGTCGGATGCCGCCATCGTCGCGGGCATGGGGCTGTTCATCGTGCTCTTCGTGCGGCTGCGTGAAGATGAGGAGCTGGACGTGGACGAGGACGCTGCCTGATGCACCCCATACTGTTCACCATCGGCGACTTCCCACTGCACACCTACGGCGTGCTCGGCGCTGTGGCCTTCCTCCTGGTGGCGGGCATCGGGCTGATGCGGGGCCGGGCCATCGGGCTGGTGCCCGAGCGGGTGGCCGACCTGGTGTTCATCACGGCCATCACCAGCCTGATCGGCTCGCGGGTGCTGTTCGTGCTGCAGAACCCCGAAGTGGCGGTGGATGCGTGGGCCTGGGTGGACATCCGCTCGGGGGGCCTCGTGTTCTACGGCGCCCTGCTCACCGGCCTGCCGGTAGCGAGCCTCGTGGTGCGGTGGTTCGGGTTCCCGTTCTTCGCCACCTGGGACATCTTCGCCACGGCGATGCCGCTGGGGCACGCGCTCACCCGGGTGGGCTGCTTCGCGGCCGGCTGCTGCCATGGGCTGCCCACCAACATGCCGTGGGCGGTCAGGTTCACCGAGCCCGGCGCCCCTGCCCCGCTGCACATCCCGCTCCATCCCACCCAGCTGTATGAGGCCGCGTGGCTCCTGATCGTCGGCCTCGTGGTGAACCTGCGCTACTCGCGCCGGCGGTTCGCGGGAGAGATCACAGCACTGTACTTGCTGCTCTACGCCCTCGGCCGCGGGGTGATCGAGGCGTTCCGGGGCGACGCCACCCGCGGGTACTTCCTCCCCGAGGTGTTCGGCACCTGGCTCAGCTACTCCCAGGGTGTGTCGGTGCTCATCGCCCTGGTGGCCGTCGGGTTCGCCTGGGCCGGGCGGCGACGGGCGCAGCAGGGGGAAGGCAGCCCAGGGTGAGGGGTGGAATCGCCACGAGGTCCATGCCCGGCCGGACCGCTTGGACCGGACCTGCACCCCGCCGGGCACCGGCCGCATGACGACCGTGCCGTGCAGATCGGTGCGGTACACATCGATGCCCGCGGCGGCGTAGCGGGCGATGACCCGCGGGTGGGGGTGGCCGAACAGGTTGCGGCGACCGGCCGAGACCACGGCGATGGCTGGCCGCACCTGGGCCAGCAGCGCCTCGCTGGAGGACGACCGGCTGCCGTGGTGTGGCACCTTGAGCGCCAGCGCAGGAGGCGGCTGCAGCCGGGACTCGCCGAGGGCCTCGACGTCGCCCGTGAACAGCACCCCGGCCGCGTGGAGGACGAGCGAGCGGTCGTTGGGATCGTCGGCCTTGAAGCCGGGGTCTGGGTGCAGCGCATCCGGAGGTCGGAGGCGGATTCTGGCGCCCTGGTCGGCCGCGAGTGCGAGGAGGTCGGCGCAGGGCTCGGGGTCGGACGCCCACACCTCGTCGACCGAGAGGGCGCGGAGCACGGGGTCGAGGCCCCCGATGTGGTCGGCCTGGCAATGCGTGGCGACGACCAGGTGGAGGTGGCGGACGCCCCGGCGTCGGAGCCAGCGGAGCACCGACAGTCCTGGAGGACCACCGTCGATCAGCCACCGGCGGCCGTCGGCGTGCTCGATCAGGGCCGCATCGCCCTGGCCCACGTCGAGGAAGGTGACTTGGGGGGCGACCGGCTGGGCGCGGAGCCCGAGCACGAGGGCGACCGCGGGGAGCAGCCGCCAGGGTCGGCGGGGCACGAGGAGCAGGGCTGCGAGCAATGCGGCGCCCGCAGGACCGACGGCCGGGGTGAGCGGAGGCACAGCCAGGAAGGCCAGGATCGCGTCGAGGCTCTCGACGGCGGTGCTCCCGAGCGCGCCGGCCGGGAGTGCGAGGGAGGGCGGGCCCCAGGTGGCGACCGCGGCGGCAGGCGCCACGACGAAGGTGACGACGGGGATGGCGACGAGGTTCGCGACCGGCGCGAGGGGGGCGACCTCCTGGAACCACCACGCGGCAGCGGGGAGTGTGCCGAGCATCGCCGCCACCGTGGTTGCGAGGCCGCCCCACACGGCGCGGACGGGCCACCACCACCGCCGCGCCGGGCGGGCCAGCTTTGCCCGCCAGCGGATCAGCCCCGCCACGGCTCCGAATGACAGCTGGAATGAGGCAGTGCCGATGGCGGACGGGTCGGCGAACAGCACGGCGAGGGCGGCAAGGGCCAGCGTGGGCAGAGCCGGTGCTGTGCGACCGGTTGCGCGGGCCGTGGCGACCAGAGCCACGAGCACGGCCGCCCGCTGGGCGCTCACCGGCGCGCCGACCGACCACGCCCAGACACCGGCGGCGGCGGCCCCGAACAGCCACGCCGCGCCTTGCGGGATGCCGACGGGGCGGAGCACAGCCACGGCCCGCAGGAGCAGGAGCCCGGCCCCGGTGATGGCCCCAGCCACCGCACCCACGTGCAGCCCGCTGATCGCGAGCAGGTGGGCGGTGCCGGTACGTCGGAGCCGGGCGAGTGCCTCCGGATCGACCCGGCTGCGGTCGCCGAGGGCGAGCGCGCGGAGCAGCCCGGTGCGGTCGCCGAGGACGGGGTGGCCCGACCGATCGCCGCCGACGATGGCAGCGCTGTGCGCGACCAGGCGGGTGGCCACGCGGCCACGGCGAGCGGCGACCACGGGGTCGGGCGCTCCGGGAAGCACGCCGCGGTCCATCGGCCCGGCGCGACCCGTGACCAGCACCGGCGTGCCAGGGGGCGGCGGTCGGTCGAGGAACCGCACCCGGACGCGCCCGGTGGATGGCTCCCAGCGGGTGCCTGGCCGCGCGAGGCGGGCCACCGCGACATCGGCCTCGCTCCCAGAGGTCGCTCCCGCCACCACCCCCTCCAGCGTCACCCACCCGCGCACCACCGGCCCCGGTGCCTGGGTGCCGACCAGCAGCCAGCCCAAGGCCAGGCCGAGGAGCGCCGACGGGGGTGGACCCGGCCGAGCGATCGCGAGGGCCGCGGCCAGCGCACCGACGGTGGCGGCGACCGCGGGTGCGGGCAACCACCACGCCGACGCCGCAACCCCGACCCCACAGCCCACCGCGACCACCACCCAGGCGTGCATCCGACCTCCCAACATGGCGGGAAGCAGATCGCGTGCCGGTGATTCATCGGCGGTCTACCGTTGGATGTGTGCTTGCGACGGGTGTCGCTGACCGACGTCCGTCACCGCTCCATCAGCGAGAGCTCGTCGCTGAGCACGCTGACCTCATCGGCGGTCAGTACGTGGTCCTCGAACACATCCTCGAGCACATCATCATGTCCGATCCAGGTGGCGAAGCCGAAGCTGCGCCGCCCCTCGATCACCTCGGTGCGCACCGCGCGGAGGCGGCGCTGGAGCTCGTGCGCGTCGCCATCTACCTGCGACTGGGACAGCGCATGCCGCGCCTCCTCCAGGTCGGTGGTGACGCCGAATCGGACGAAGGCATCCCAACCGCTGCCGATGGCCGCCACCGCCGCCGCTGCGAGGAGCAGCCAGGCGAACACCGTGCCGGCCGCCACGCCCAGGAACATCGCCAGGAAGCCTCGGGATCCGTCCATGTCATCTCCGTTCTTACCAGGGTAGTGCCTCCGCGTGAGGCGGCGCGTTGTTGATTGTCGCGCGGTGCTCCCGGCACCCTGTCGGCCCAGATTGTGAGCCCCTGCGGCCCCTCACCGGGTACCCTCGGGCGCCCCGGGAGCGCCCCATGCAGTTCTGGTCCGGCCCGCTGGTCGACCTCCTCGTCCTGTTCTCCGTGCTCGGCCTGGTGGGCCTGCTGTGGAGCCGCGTGCCGGCGCTCGCCTCTCTCGGCGTGCCCGTGTCCATGGTCGCTGGCCTGGTCGCGCTGGCGCTGGGCCCCAGCGGGCTCGAGGCCGTGCCGTTCGACGTGGGCACGCTAGAGGCGGTCGTGTACCACGGCCTCGCGCTGGTGTTCGTGACCTTCGGCCTGATGCCGCCGCAGGTGGGCGCGCGCATCACCGGCGACGCCCGCTCGATGATGCTGGCCATCCCCGCACTCGCCGTGCTCCAGGGCGTGCTCGGGCTGAGCGTGGTGCTCCTGTTCACGGCGGCAGGAGATCCGCTACACCCGGGCTTCGGCCTGGCGTTGCCGCTCGCGTTCAGCCAAGGGCCCGGCCAAGCGCTGTCCATCGGCCGCACCTGGGAGGCCGCCGGAATGCTCCACGGCGGGCAGGTGGGGCTGACCATGGCGGCCGTGGGCTACCTGTGGTGCGTGCTCGTCGGGGTGCCATTTGTCCGCATCGGACGCCGACTCGGGTGGGCGGACGTGTCTCCTGCGACGGTCATCCGGCAGGCGGTAGATGAGCGCGTGGTGCCCCCCGGTCCCGGCGAGCTCGACCCGCTCAGCCGACACGTAGCGCTGGTCGCGGCGGTCTATTTCGCGGTCTTCCTCCTCCTCCATGGGCTCGAGACCCAGATCGCGGCGGAGCGGCCGCGCGCCATGTTGTGGGGCTTCCACTTCTTGTTTGGCGTGTTCATCGCCATCGGCGTACGGCGGCTGCTCGGGGTGATGGGCGTCACCCTGGACCGGGCCGTGCTCCGTCGGATGGGCGGCCTGCTCGTGGACGCAGTGACCTGTGCTGCCATCGGGGCCATCCAGATCGCCATTGTGGGTGCCTATGCGGTGCCCATCCTGGTGATCTGTGTCGTGGGCGGCGGCATGACCCTGCTCGCGTGCATCTGGCTCGCGCGGCGTGCATTCCGGGAGGACCCGTTCGCCCACGCGGTTGCCCTGTTCGGGCTGTCCACGGGCACCCTGCCCACCGGACTGGCCCTGCTCCGCGCCCACGATCCAGAGCTGCGGAGCCCGGCCGCGACGAACCTGGTGCTCGGCGCCACCGGGGCCATCGTGCCCGGCATCCCGCTGCTGCTGTTCCTCATCCCCATGCCCATCGTGGGCTGGCCGGAGAGCTTCCCGGTGGCGGTGTTCCAGACGCTCGGGGCGATGGCGGCCTACCTCGCCGTGCTCGGAGCGCTGTGGTGGGGATTCGGCGGCCTCCGTGGACTGACCGCGCCCAGGCTGTGGGCCTCCGACGAGGACGTGGCGCCGCGCTGAAACCGCCGCGGGCGGTATGCTCCGGGCCCGTCCCAGGAGTCCCCATGCGCTGTGCCGTCGTCGCCGTCCTCGTGCTGTGCCCGCTCACTGCCTTCGCGGTGCCGGCGATCGACACCGACGGCACGTGCCCCGGTCCGGCGCTGTTCGATCTGTCGGACTTGTCGCCGGACGGGAGCATCGTGGCGCTCCTGTCGCCCTTCGGTGCTGGTGCGGCGCTCATCCCCGCCGGTCCCTGCGCGGGCAGCATGACCGGGCTCGCCAGCGTGGCGAAGGGGCCGGTGTTCGGGGCGGATCGGTTCGGGTTGCGCCGCCTCACCCCGACCCTCGGCCCAGGCGCCTGCGGGCAGTCGGTCCAGTTCCTCGACGTGGAGACCTGCGAGCTCACTCGCGTGGTGTCGCTGTCGGCGCTCGCCGGCCCGGGTCCTGCCGACTGTCAGGGCGGGTCCTTGCCTCTGAGCGTCAGCCCGGGTGGCGACATGGTGGTGTGCGACGACCCCGATGACGGCACCTGCGAGCAGGACTTCGGCACGCTCTGTCCGGAGGGGTGGGGCCTGTGCTCACGGGATCAGTTCCATGCCCGCAACGCCGGGTGGGCGTTCGACGGCGGAACCGCCCACTTGGGCGCGATCCACTGTCGCGGGGCTGGCGGCGGCTCGGGTGCGGGGCACTACACGGTGTCGGGCAACCTGGAGGTGGATGCTGAGTTCAACTGCCATTGGGGCAGCTCCCGCGACACCTGCGAGACCGACTACGGGTGCAACGAGCTCTTGGGGATGGCGCTGTGCTGCGCGCCGACGCCCACCTGCGGCAACGGCGTGGTGGACGCTCCCGAGGAGCTGTGCGACGACGGCAACTTCGACGAGACCGACGACTGCCTGAACAACTGCTGGTGGAAGAATCCGGCCGACCACGGCTTCGGCTGTTGAAGGCCGGAAGCCGGTCCGTGGGCTGCGCTGCGAGCGGATGGCGGTAGCGTGAGGACCGAGGGGGAACCGCATGCGATCGGATCGACTCATCGCCGCCTGGGCCACTGGGTGGATCCGCACGCTGGGCGGGAGCGAGGCCTATTTGGCGCTGCTCGCGCGGGTGCCCACGGTTCAGCTGGCGGACGTTCACGCGGCCGTGGGTCGGCGTGATCTGCAGGTACTCCCGGCGGTCCGGGGCTGCATCTACGTGGTGCCGCGGGCCCATGCGCCCCTCGCCCTCGCCCTCGCACGTGACCTGTCGGCCCGTCGTGACGCCCGTGATCGGGCGAAGGCCGGGGTAGCGGATGGAGAGCTGCAGGCGGTGGGTGAGGCTGCGCTCGCGCTGGTCGCCGATGGCCCCTGCACCACGTCGGAGCTGCGCCGCGGCTTGCCCGACGGGGTGGTTCGGAGCCTGGGGGCGGTGGGCAAGGCCATCGGGGTGACGAGCACACTTCCCCCGGCCCTCCGCGCATTGGAGTTCGCTGGCCGGATCGCCAGACAGCCGGTGGGGAACTCTCTGGATAGTGAACGATATGCCTGGCATGTGGCGGATATCCACATCGACCCCAGGCCCGTGGCCGAGCGGGCTGCCGACCTCGCCCGGATCTTCCTCCGCAGCTTCGCTCCGGCCACCTCCGCTGAGCTCGCGGCGTACAGCGGGCTGGGCAAGCGGGTGGCGAAGCGGGCATTCGACGACATCGGTGCTGTGGAGGTGGGGCCGCACGGGCACGCGCTGTCCGACCAGGTGGACTCGTTGGACACGGACCCCGGAGCCGCCGTTCGCCTGCTGCCGGCGCTGGACAACCTGCTCGTGTGGCACGACGGTCCGAGCGCCTTCATCGACCCCCGCGACCAGGACCGGACGATCGCCGTGTGGGGCCGACAGAAGGGCAACACCTGGGGCACGGTCAAGCACGCGCTCACCCGGGTGGTGGTGCGCGGCGGGCGCGTGTGTGGGGCGTGGGACTGGGACCCGACGCCGGCTGGGTGGTGGGCGGGCCGTATGCGCCCGGCCTCCCGGCTGGCACCGACGAGGCGTCCGCCGCCGTCACCCGCCTGCTCACCGAGCTCGGGCACGGGCGCGCGCACTCGCTGGAGACCGATGACCAGCTGCGCGCCAGTGGTGGCCTCCGTGCGCGCGCTGTGAGCGTGCTAGTGGGCGCCCATGAACGAGACCGATCTCCTCCGCCGGCTGGCGCGAGCTCTCTCCTTGGACGCGGACGCGCTGGTGGCCATCGTGGCTGCGGGCGGGCACACGCTGCCTGCCGAACAGGCCGCAGCGCTCGCCGGCGCTGATGGCGAGGTGTCGGACGGCTGGCTCGGGGTGTTCCTCGAGGGCCTGATCCTCACCCGGCGCGGCCCGCGTGAGCCGGGTTCTCCGCCGCCAGTGCCGGACACCCGGCCCACGCCGAACGCCGTGCTGAAGAAGCTCCGCATCGCGCTGACCCTGCACGAGGCCGACATGCTCCGCATCTTCGCGGCGGGCGGGCTCGTGCTCTCGCCGCAGCTGCTCGGGCCGCTGTTCCGGAAGCCTGGCACGAAGCACTTCCGGAAGTGCCCGCCCGAGGTGCTGGACGCGTTCGTCGCTGGGCTCGCCGCGGGCTGAAGTTCAGCCCAGGGCGGACCGCCGCGCGTGGTCGAACGCCACGCGCAGGAAGGCATCCACGCCGGCCTGGCCGGGCACGTCGCTGGCCTCGAGCACGGCGCCATACCACCCCTCGGTGTTCCACCGGCCGGCGGGCAGCGCTGGCGTGGACCGGGTCTCGGGGTACGGCCACGGCGTGACGTACAGGTACGGTTCGGCGATGCCACCGTCACCCGGGGTCATGCCGATGCCGACCGTGCGGGAGGCCTCGGGATCGGCAGCGTCGTCGGCGAGGGTGACCAGGCGAGCGATGTCGAAGTGGTGCGGCCATACGCGGATGTCGGAGGCGTCGCCGACGCCGGGAACGAACCGGTCGAGGGCCGCGTGGCTCGCCGCGAACCACCGGGTCAGGGCGGCCAGCTGCTCATCGCTGGCGGTGAAGCCGGCGTAGTCGAGGGTGGGGCCGGTCGGCAGATCCCAGGTGGGCCAGACCAGCTCTGCGCCGAGCTGGGCGGCGAGCCACGCGGCGTGGTCGGCCATGGGTCCCTCGCGCAGCGAGCGGGAGACGTTGCCGACCGCCAGGGTGAGGGACGGCAGGTGCAGCGAGGTGTGCACGTCAGTCGGCAGGAGGGCGCCGACCAGTCGCTCGGTGGCGGGGTCGAAGGTGGTGCTGGAGAAGTGGAACTGGGGGTCGGCGTCGAGCAAGGTGATGCCCGCGGTGGCGACCAGCTGTGCGGCTTGATGGGCGTCGGGGCGGGCGGCGCCGAGGTCTGCGGGAGGGGTGCGGTCGAACGTCGGGGTCACGGGGCCTCCGGGGAGTGCCAAGGTAGCGCGGGCGGGAGATCGGTTCGGGGTTCGGGTTTGGAGTTCGGGGTTCGGAGATCGTTTCGGTGTTTGGGACGGATCGGGTGAGGACGTTGGTTTGTGGCGGGTCGGATGAGCTGGGTTCGGACGGATTCGGTGTGGCCGGTGGTCTTGGTGGCCGATGGATCTGGGTTCGGACGGATGCGGGGAGAGCCGGTGCCTGCTGGCGTGGGTCCTCCCCATCCGCGGCATCGCGGACTCCTCGGCCAGGGTGTTTGGCCAGACGGGTGGGGTGGGTGTTGATTCGGGGCGGTTGGGGTGTGGCGGTCAGGGTGTGGATTCGGGGCGCTGCTGGGTGGGTGGTGGTGAGCGCGGATCGGCTGTGGCCGGGTGAAGACGGGCGTCCGGCAGCGGGGTCAGGCACCGAGGCGGACCCGGGTCCGGGGCAGGGTCAGGCACCGAGGCGGACCCGGGTCCGGACGGATGCACGGTGGGGTCAGAGTCGGAATCGTGCGCCGCGCGTTGCGGTTCCCGATCTCGGCCGACGAGGACTGGTACGGTGGGTCGAGGGGGCGCCCTGTTCGAACTGTCTGCGGTCGAGATGCGGTTCGGCGACACGGTGGCGGTGCGCTCGGTGCACCTGTCCGTCCCCGAGGGCCGCACCACGGTGCTCATCGGGCCCAGCGGCTGCGGCAAGTCCACGTTGCTGCGTCTGATGCTCGGACTGCTCACCCCAACCGGCGGAAGACTGACGTTCGCTGGGGATCGGGTCGACCGCGAGGCCCGGTACCGCATGGGCTATGTGATGCAGTCCGGGGGACTGTTCCCGCACTTGAGCGCCCGTGACAACGTGGCTCTTGTCGCTGATACGCTCGGCTGGCCTGCAGCGAGGATCGAGGCGCGGATCGCGGAGCTCGTGGCGCTGGTTCAGCTGGACCGCTCGCTGCTCGACCGGCCCCCATCGCAGCTCTCCGGCGGCCAGCGGCAGAGGGTGGGGCTGGTGCGGGCGCTGATGCTCGACCCGCCGGTGCTGCTCGCTGACGAGCCCATGGCGGCCCTCGATCCGATGGTCCGTCACACCCTGCAGGAGGAGCTGCGCGAGATCTTCCGCTCGCTGGGCAAGACCGTTGTGCTGGTGACGCATGACCTGGCTGAGGCGGCGTTCTTCGCCGATCATATCGTGCTCCTCCGGCACGGTGCTGTGGTGCAGGCGGGGCCCCTCGCCGACCTGCTGGAGCGGCCGGCCGACCCGTTCGTCACCCGGTTCGTGAACGCGCAGCGCGGGGTGCACCTGTGATCGCGTGGCTCGCCATCGCCGCGTTGGCGCAGGCGCCAGTGAGCGTGGGGTCGAAGAAGTTCACCGAGAGCGTGGTGCTCGGGGAGCTGCTCGCGGTGGTGGCCCGGGACGCCGGCGCCGAGGTCGAGCACCGGCGCGAGCTCGGCGGCACCCGGGTGGTGTGGGAGGCCCTGCGCCGCGGCGACATCGACGCCTACGTGGAGTACACCGGCACGCTTCGCGCGGAGCTCGTGCCCGACGCCGGACCCGGGCTCGCCGGCCTGCGCGACGCCCTCGCTGCGGAGGGGCTGGTGCTCGGTCCGCCGCTGGGATTCGAGAACACCTACGCGCTGGCCACCACGCCTGAGCGGGCCGAGGCCCTTGGGTTGGTCCGGATCTCGGACCTCCTCGCCCATCCCGATCTGCGGCTCCGGCTGGGCAACGAGTTCATGGACCGGGCGGACGGCTGGCCGTCCCTGCGGGATGCCTACGGCCTGCCCCACACGGATGTGCGCGGGCTCGACCACGACCTGGCCTACCGCGGCCTGGTCGCCGGCGACCTGGACGTGATGGACGCCTACACCACCGATGCCGAGCTGTCGGCATACGGGCTGGTGACGCTGGACGACGACCGCCGGCACTTCCCCGAGTACCAGGCGGTGCCGATCTGGCGGGCCGACCTGCACCCTGCGGTGGCGGATGGCCTGGCGCGACTTGGCGGAGTGCTCACCGCACCGCAGATGGCGGCGCTCAACGCCCGGGCGCGGATCGACCGGGTGCCGGAGGCGGAGGTCGCAGCCGCCTTCGCGCATTCGGAGCTGGGCATGTCGGCTGCGGTGTCCGAGGGACCCGGGTGGCTCGCCCGCCTGCTCGCCACCACGCTGGACCACCTGTTCCTGGTCGGCGTGTCGCTGGGCGCCGGCATCGTGGTCGCAGTGCCACTGGGAGTGGTCGCGGCGCGCCGGGAGCGGCTCGGCCGGGTGGTGCTCGGGGTGGTGGGAGTGGTGCAGACGATCCCGAGCCTGGCGCTCCTGGTGGTGCTGATCCCGGTGCTGGGCATCGGCACACTCCCGGCGTTGGTGGCTCTGTTTCTATACAGTCTGCTCCCCATCGTGCGCGGTACCCACGCCGGCCTCACCGGCATCGACCCAGCGCTCCAGGAGGCGGCCGTGGCCCTGGGACTCACCGAGGGCCAGCGCTTGTGGCGGGTGGAGCTGCCGCTGGCCGCGCGGTCGATCCTCTCCGGCATCCAGACCGCCGCCGTGATCGACGTGGGCACCGCCACCCTCGGCGCGCTCATCGGCGCCGGCGGCTACGGCCAGCCGATCCTCACCGGCATCCGCCTGGACGACACCGCGCTGATCCTCGAGGGGGCGGTGCCGGCGGCGGTGCTCGCGGTGGGCGTGAGCCTGCTGTTCGATGTGGTCGGGCGCCGGGTGCTGTGGGACTGACGCGCCGCTGGCTCCGACCGCTGGCGCGGTGCGCCGACGGCCGGATGGTCAGACTAGAAGATGCTCGTGCACATGCACGGGTTGCACAGCCGCGGGCAGTCGTCGCAGTTCTCGACGGTGCACGCGTCGCTGATCGCGCCAAGGTTCACGGCGGCGGTGCCGATCTCCTTGCACGCGCCCTCGCTCTCCTCGGCCAGCAGGATGCAGCCGTCGGCGCCGGCGCACTCGTCGGGGTGGGTCGCCACCACGATCACTTCGCTCGCCTCGCCTTTGTGCAGCTGGGCGTCGTCGCCACCCAGCGGGCCCTCGCCCTCCACACCGCACGCACCCACTACCAACGCTGCCAGGATCAGGAATCGGGACATTCGGACCCTCCACTGGGCCCGTTTGTCGGGCCCAGTGCAAGGTGCGAGGTCGAGTGGCGGAATTGAGGATGGTTACCCGCCGTTACACGCGCTGCGTCCGACTACAGCGGCACCACGCCGCCGTACGGCACACCCGCCAGGTAGGCCATGTCGCGGTCGAAGGTGGTGAGGTCGTCGCGGCAGAACTCCGACAGCCGGCGGTGGCCCATCGCCCGTGCGAGCACCGACATCAGGGTGACGGTGGCGTCGAACCAGTTGGCCAGGCGCTTGGCCGAGGCCTGCACCTGCAGCCGCTGGCGCAGGTGGTCCTTCTGGGTGGCGATGCCGACGGGACAGTTGTTCGAGTGGCAGGCGCGCATCCCCAGGCAGCCGATGGCCTGTAGCGCGCTGTTCGACACTGCCACGCCGTCGGCGCCGAGGGCCATGGCCTTGCAGAAGTCGGCCTCGGTGCGCAGCCCGCCCGTGGCGATCAGGGTCACGTCGCGGCGACCGCGGGAGTCCAGGTGCCTGCGCGCCCGGGCGAGGGCGGGGATGGTGGGGACCGAGATGTTGTCCCGGAATAGCAGCGGAGCCGCGCCAGTGGCGCCCCCGCGGCCGTCGAGGATGATGTAGTCGACGCCCACATCCAGCGCGAAGTCGATGTCGAGTTCGATGTGCTGGGCCGACAGCTTGAACCCGATAGGGATTCCGCCGGACACCTCGCGAACCTCCTCGGCGATGCGGCGGAAGTCGGCCGCGGAGTTCAGGTCGGGGAACCGGGGTGGCGAGATGGCGGACTGGCCCACTGGAAGGCCCCGGACCGCCGCGATCTTCTCCGACACCTTGTGCCCGGGAAGGTGGCCGCCGGTGCCGGTCTTCGCGCCCTGACCGCCCTTGAAGTGGAACGCCTGCACCCGGGCGACCTTGTCGAGCGACCAGCCGAACCGGGCTGACGCGAGCTCGTAGAAGTAGCGGGTGTTGGCCGCCTGCTCCTCCGGCAGCATTCCGCCTTCGCCAGAGCAGATGCCCGTGCCCGCCATCTGGGCACCCGTGGACAGCGCCACCTTGGCCTCGGCCGAGAGCGCGCCGAAGCTCATGTCGGAGACGAACAGCGGGATCTTCAGCCGCAACGGCTTCTTCGCGGCCGGGCCGATCACCAGCTCGGTGTCCACCTGCACATCTTCGAGGAGCGGCAGCCGGTGGAGCTGAGCGGTGACGAACTGGATCGAATCCCAGCTGGGCAGCTCGGTGCGGCTGACACCCATCGCCGCTACCGGGCCGTGGTGGCCGAGCTTCGACAGTCCCTCCCGCGCGAGCCGCTGGATGTGGTTGTTGTGGGGCTCGTCGGGGGTCCCGTGCACGTCCTGGTACAGCCCGAGGTACTCGTCGCGGTTGTACGGCTGCGGGTGCTCCTGGCGCCAGGCCTCGATCTCATCGGCGTCGACGAGCACGTCGTCTCCGTCCACCCAGCAGGCGAACTGGGCGAGGGCCTCCTTGTTGTTGTACTCGCTGATCCCAGTGTCGAGTCGATAATCCCAGCCGTGAACGCCGCAGATCAGGTTGTCACCCTGCACGTGCCCGTCGGACATCAGCGCGCCCCGGTGCAGGCAGCGGCCGTACAAGGCGGTGACTGTGTCGTCGCGGCGCACGAGCACCAGGTCGACGCCGGCGACCAGGGCGTAGGCGGGAGAGCGGGGCCCGAGGTCGGCGAGGGCGGTGACGCGGTGGGCACGCATGGGAGGCTCCGAGTGGGCCGCAGGGGTAGCGCGCCGTCAGCGGGCTGGCACCGCCTACTCGCCGAGCAGCACCACCGGCATCCGCTTGTTCTTCACCCGCGAGCGCTGGAAGAACCGCAGCGCCTGCACCACCACGTCGCGGCGGATGGCGATGGCACAGGTGGTGTCGGCCAGGTCGATGCGCCCGATGGCGTCGGCCGGGAGCTTGGCGTCCTTGACCAGCGCGCCGAGAACGTCGCCTTTGCGGAGCTTGTGCTTGCGGCCGCGGAGCAGCACCACGGTTTGGTTCGTCGACGCGAGGAATGCCAGGCGGGGTTCGGCGGTGACCGGGGGGCCCACCGGGATGGGCGCGCCGAGCAGGGCCTCCACCGCCGCCAGCCGCTGCGCCTCCACCGGACCGCGCACCACCGTGAGCGCGAGCCCTGGCTCTCCGGCGCGTCCCGTGCGCCCGATACGGTGCACGTGGTTCTCCGGGATCGGGGAGACCTCGGTGACGATGACCAGCGGCAGAGCCGGGATGTCGAGCCCTCGAGCCGCTACATCAGTGGCGACGAGCAGCCTGCAGCTGCCGTTGGCGAACTGCACGAGCACATCGTCGCGCTCCCGCTGCTCGAGCCGGCCATGCAAGGCCAAGGCGGCGGCCCCCCGCTGGGAGAGGAACCGCGCGAGCCGGTCGCAGTCGACCCGGGTCTCGCAGAACAGCAGGGCCGAGGCGTCATCTTGTTGGGCATGCTCAGCGAGCAATGCCGCGATCTGGGCGTGCCGGTTACCGTCTGGCTCGAGGTGGAACACGAGCTGGCGCAGGCGGTCGGAGGCCACGGTGGACGACACCGACACCCGCACCGGATCCCGCTGGATCCGAGCGCTCAAGGCGGCGATGGCGTCGGGGAAGGTCGCCGAGAACAGCAGCGTCTGCCGGTCAGGCGGGCAGCGGTCCACGATTCCCTGCACCTCGTCCACGAAGCCCATGTCGAGCAGGCGGTCGGCTTCGTCGAGCACCAGGGTGCGCACGCCGGTGGGGTCGAAGTCCCCCGAGCGGAGCAGATCGGCGACGCGGCCCGGCGTGCCCACCACCACCTGCGCGCCTTGGTCGAGGGCCAGGCGCTGGGGGCGGATCGGGCGGCCGCCGCACAGCACCAGCACCCGGGTGTCGGCGCGGCGCTGGGCCAGCTGGCGGACCGCGTCGGCTACCTGCTCGGCGAGCTCTCGGGTGGGGCAGAGCACCAGCGCCTGGGGATGCCGGGCGTCGGTGAGGCGCTGCAGCGCGGTGAGGCCGAACGCCGCGGTCTTGCCGCTGCCGGTCTCGGCCTGGCCGAGCACGTCGGCGCCGGCGAGGGCGGGAGGCAGTGCGGCGGCCTGGATCGGCGTCGGGGTTGTGTAGCCGAGCTGGTCAATGGCGGTGAGGAGCGCGGGCGCGAGGCCGAGAGAGGCGAAGTCGGTGGTCATGCCCGGCGGCTATCGCGGCGCTGCAGATCAGCTCGTGAACGCGAGGATACCGAGAGCCGGCTGCAGGAACTGTCGAAGGCCCTGCCCGAGGCGGCCAGGGGTGAGTTTCACCGCCTCGCCGCTACGCTCCGCACCCATGCCAAGGTGCGGTGGCCTGACGAAGGCGCGCAAGCCTCGATCCGCCCGCCAGAGGTGAAGGATCGACGCCTGCCGATCGAGCGTCCAGCGCTGCAGCGTTTCCGGGTCCGAGCGCTCAGCGGGGTGGGGGCGAGGGCCGACGTGCTCAGCGAGCTGATGGGGCGAACAGGCGCCTGGACGCGTGCGTCGGAGCTGGTGGAGGCTGGCTATTCGAAGCGGGCTGTCGCCGGGATTCTGGCAGAACTGAGCGAGGCGGGAATCGCGCAGCAGCTCGCCGCCGGGTGGCAGGCCCGAGACATCGACGGTCACCGGACTGGGGCAGGCACGAGTCCGGGAGGCCGCCGTCCACGTTGCTCTTGCACGTCGACAAGGGCCAGCCGCCCCATACGCGTTGTTCGAGGAAGGACTTCCGCCAGTGCGGAGTGTGCAGCGCCTGTGCTCGAAGCAGCGGAGGCGTAGGCGACGCCACAGCCGCAGGCGCGTTGTACGGTACCACTGCAGAAAGCCAGGAGTTCCCGACCATGCAGCGCGCCCGGCAGACGTTGGCAATCGCCCTGATGCTCGGCTCGGCCTGCGGCGGGAACAAGTCCTGTGGGCCCGGCACCCGCGCCGAGGACGACGTCTGTGTGCCCGTCGAAGACTCGGGAGGTCCAGCGACATCCGCGGCGTCTGGCACGGGAGCCACCGGAGCGGGGACGGGCCCCGGCGGCAGCGGCAGCGGCAGCGGAACCGGAGGAACGGGTGGCAGCGGAACGGGGGGAACCAGCACCGGCGGCTCAACCGGTGTTGACGAGGACGAAGACGGCTGGGCCACCCCGGACGACTGCGACGACGGGAACCCCGCCGTGAATCCCGATGCCGAAGAAGTCTGCGGCAACGGGGTCGACGACGACTGCAACGGCAACGCCGGGCGGTGTGGCTGGTCCGGCGACATCCCGCACGACACAGTCCCACAGTCCCACAGTCCCTCGGCACGACGGCATCACCGATGAGTTCATGGGGCGAGACTTCGAACTCGGGGCGGACGTGAACGGAGACGGCCTGCCAGATCTCGCCGTGGCGAACTTCGCGATCAATGACCACCGTAGCGAGGCGTACCTGACCATGGACGCCGCGGAGGCGGGGAG
>JBLFXJ010000001.1:0-93136 GCA_047609825.1 Myxococcota bacterium | reverse complement strand
TTGATGGACGGTCGCTCGAGCAGCGCGCTCAGCAGCTTGCGCTTGTCGGCCTTCTCCACGAACAGCACGGCCTGGGTGACCTTCTCGGCCGTGGTGGCGTTGGGCGTGACCTCGACCCGGATGGGGTCGCGCAGGATCTGCTTGGACAGCGACACGATGGCCTTGGGCATCGTGGCCGAGAACAGCAGGGTCTGGCGGTCGGTGGGCACCTTGGCCACGATCTTCTTCACGTCGTGCACGAAGCCCATGTCGAGCATGCGATCGGCTTCGTCGAGGATCAGGAACGCCACGTGCCGGAGGTTGACGTAGCCCTGGCCCATGAGGTCGAGCAGACGGCCGGGCGTGGCCACCAGGATGTCGACGCCCTCGTCGAGCGCGCGCACCTGGGCGCCCTGCTTCACGCCGCCGAAGATGACGCAGTGTCGGAGGGGCGTGTGCCGACCGTAGGCCGCAAAGCTCGCGCCGATCTGGCTGGCGAGCTCGCGGGTGGGGGCGAGCACCAGCACGCGGGTGGGCCGGTTGCGCCTGGGGGGCGGCTCCTGGATCAGCTGCTGCAGGACGGGCAGCGCGAACGCGGCGGTCTTGCCGGTGCCCGTCTGGGCGATGCCCAGCAGGTCTCGCCCTTCCACGACGCGCGGGATGGCCTGCACCTGGATGGGCGTGGGTTCGGTGTAGCCCTCGGCGCTCACGGCGCGGAGGAGGGCAGCATCGAGCGGTAGTTCGTCGAACGTCAAGGAGCCTCGTGGGTCGCTTGGGGGCGGCCGCCTATCACCCGGCCCGGCTCGCCGCCCGAGATCTCCGGCGGGTCACCCCGCAGGGCGATAGCCGCCCACCATGTCCATCACCGTGCATCACCTCGCCAACTCCCGCTCGTTCCGCATCCTGTGGATGCTGGAGGAGCTGGGCCTCCCCTACACTCTCACGCACCACGCGCGTGACCCGAAGACCATGCGGGCGCCCCGTGAGTTGAGGGCCTCCCATCCGCTCGGGCGGGCGCCCCAGGTGGAGGTCGACGGTCGGGTGCTCGCCGAGTCGGGCGCGGTCCTGGAGTACTTCGTCGAACGGGAGGGGGCGCTGCGGCCCACCGACCCCGATGCGCTCGTGGAATACCGATTCTTCCTCCACTACGCGGAGGGATCGGTGATGGCGCCGCTCCTCCTGAAGCTGGTCATGTCCAAGCTGCGGGAGGTGCCGTTCTTCCTCCGACCGCTCACCGAGGCCATCGCATCGAAGGTCGACGCCAGCTTCACCGACCCCGAGATCGCGAACCACTTCCGGTTCATCGACCAGACCCTGGGCGGGCGGGAGTTCTTCGCGGGGAGCGCGTTCTCGGCGGCCGACATCCAGATGGTGTACCCGGTGCAGGCCGGGCTCAGCCGCGGCAGCGGCAGCTACCCGAACGCCGCCGCTTGGCTCGCCCGCATGCGCGCCCGGCCCGCGTTCATCCGGGCGCTCGAGACCGGCGGCTCCGACCTCCTGCCAGGCTGACGGCTACGAGTGCCAGGCTGAGCACTACCAGTCCAGGCTGAGCGCGAACCGCAGCCCCGCGTCCCGGGTGGGCCAGTCCTGGTCCCACAGCACCTCGTCGAGGCAGGTGACGAGCTGGGGCGGGAGCGGATCCTCGGTCTCCCACATGCCGAGCTCATCGTCGTCATACGACGACAGCTCCAGCGCGAGCAGCCCGCGGTCGTCCAGGGTGACCCCGGCCATGATCTGGCTGCCATCCGGCGACGCCAGGTGCCCGCATGCCTCGCCCAGCTCGGCGATGCGCTCGGAGGCATCGTCGAGCAGGTCCTGCAGCTCCTCGGGGGACAGGTCGGTGAGGTCGCCGGGCGGGGCCTCGGGGGGCGGGTCGAGCAGGGCATCGTCCGCCGCCACCTCGGTGTCGACCGGCGGCTCGGGGGGCGCCGTGGGCCGCGCCACAGGTGACGGTGCGGAGCGCGGGTGCTCCGCCGGCGCCGGGCGACGCGCGCCACGGATGCCATCCGGGGCGGGGCGATGCAGCACCACCGACTCGGCCGGGCGGGGTGCCTCGGGGACCGACCTGGGCCAGCCGAGCCCCACCAGCACCAGCACCAACCCGATCACCGCGACGCCAATCCCGAACCTGCGCATTTGCCGATGCTAGTCACCGAGACGGACGCCGCAACCCGTCAGTCGCTGTTCTCGAACACCAGGGGGTAGCTGACGATCCCGATCCCGCCGCCGCCCGGAGCCGGGAACTGCATGCGCTCGAACCGCTGCTGCACGCAGCTCTCCACCGCTTCGTTGCCTAGGGTGGTGGACTTGATGTCGGCCTGGGACACCGTTCCGTCGGCGGCGATGACCATCTTCACAACCACCTTCCCCTCCAGCTTCGGGTCCTTCTGGAGCTCGCGCAAGTAGCAGTACCGAAGCTGATTCATGTGACGCTTGATCACCTGCTGGATCAAGGTCTTGTCGAGGCTGCCGAGCACGACCGGCTCGGCCGATGACACGGACACGGCGGAGGCCGCGCTGCCGAACGTACCGCCGCCGCCGCCGTAGCCCGACGCACCCGACCCCACGCCGCGAGTGCCCCTTCCGGCCACGCCGGCCCCGGAGCAGCAGGCCCCACTCCCCGCAACCAGCCCCCTCCCGGTGCCACCACCGCCGGCGCCGACGCCGCGACTGCCCAGTCCACCCGCGCCCATCGCGACACCCTTCGCTCCGACGAGCCCGCCGACCACCCCGATCTGAGTTCCCAGCCCGCCCGCCTCGGGCATGAACACCGTGTCCAGTGGCGCCAGCACCTGCACGTCGACCGTCGCAGAGCCGACGGCACAGGCGCTAGGGCTCTCAGCGGTGGCGACCAGGCTGGTGAACTCGCTCACCAGGTGGTGCGCGAGGGCGATCTCGGTGATCGCCTCGTCAGCGCCCGCGTCCCCCTGACGCCGTGCCTCGGACAGCTCGGCGATGCGGGTGCGGGCCCACAGCACGGGCACGGCCTCGTGGGTCTCGGCCGCGTCCAGGTCCACCGGAAGGCGGAGCGCATAGTCCTCGCCGCCCACCCGGCCGTGCACCGTCACGTGCTGCGGCCCGGTTCCCCGGTACCGCCCCACCACCCGCAGGGGCTGCCCCACCCACAGGTCGGCGATCCGCCCGGGCGTCACATCCCACACCTCCATGTCGCCGAAATCCACCTCGATATCGGTCATCGAGGGGTGCGCGATGCGGTGGTAGAACGTGTCGACCGTCACCTCGGTGGGCGTGTCGAACAGCTGGTAGGTCACGTCGCCCCGACCGACCCGCGCGAGCCCCTCCAGCAGGTACCGGTTCACCGAGGAGCCCACCCCGAGCGAGAACAACCGGGCATCGCCCAGGTGCGCCTCCACCACCTCGAACATCTCGTCCTCGTTCCCGATGAACCCGTCGGTCAGCAGCAGCACCAGGCGCAGCGCCTCCGCGTCGCCGGGCATGTCGAGGGCGTGCACCAGGCCGGCATCCATCCGCGTTCCGCCGCCCTCGAACCGCCCGAGCCAGGCCTGCGCGGCGCGCACATTCGGCGGCGTTGCGGGCTTTGGCTCGTCGAACAGCGAGCCGGCGGCATCCGAAAATTTGACCAGGTTGAACGTATCGTATGGCTCCATCTCCTCCAGGGCGAGGTTCACCGTGGCCACGGCTGCACCCCACGGCGCGCCCAACATGCTGCACGAGCTGTCGAGCACGAACAGCAGCTCCCGCTTGCGCTGCTGGGCGAGGTCCTCGAGGATGTGGGGCTCGAGGGTCAGGGCGAATGTGCCGTCATCTCCCTCGGCATCCGGCGACACGAGGAACGCCCCACGCGGCGCGTCGCCGTGCAGGGTCCACTCCACCACGACATCCCGATTCGGCTGCTCCTCCTGCGCTGCACCGAGGTCGAGCACCGTGCCGAGGCTGTCCTCCTCGAGCACCCGGAGCGCGTGGGTGTCGCTCCACAGCGAGCCCACCGGCAGGCCCTCGTCGATGGACAGCAACACCTCGAGATCACGGCCGGGCCCGGTGGACGAGATCAGCGGCGGCTCGTCGAGGTCGCCGGGGGCATACCGCTCGCCCATGGTGGTGGGCAGCGCGAAGGTGTACACGCCGTCCTCGTACGGAACCTGCTGCACGTATTCGACGGTGACGTGCACGGTCTCGCCGGCGCAGATGGCGGAGACTTCCTGGGTGAACACGTTGTTGCGCTGCTGCTCAAGGAGCGAGGCCTTGCGCCCCTCCTGCCGGGCGCGCTCGTAGGCCTGCCGGGCGGCGTCGCGGGTGTCGATGCGGGCGGAGAGCAGCAAGTCGCCGGCGACGAGCTCCATGTGGCGGACGGCGGCGTCGGTGGGCAGCGGGAACACATAGGTGGCGTCGATGGCGCCGGGGAACGGGTTGCGGAAGGTGTGGGTGACCTCGACGACAGCGAGCCCCGCCTGGACCTCGGCGGACACCCCGACGTGCTCGAGCACCAGCGCGCCGGCCTCGCCCGACAACGTCGGCGGCGGGAGCGAGGGTCGGTCGTCGGGCGCGGGGGTGATGGCGAGGGCGACGGGCAGCAGCATCCAGGCGAGCATGGTGGGCCTCCGGTCCCTGTCGGGACACGCGCCCGGCGCCGCGGTTCGTCAGGAGGAGGTGAACCGATCCCGACGCTCGACGGCGACCGCGCCCAGCGTAGCGAGACCGGCCACAGCGGCCGCGACCACGAACAACCCGGCGGTTCCCACCCGCGGGAGCAGCACCACGCCCGCGCCCATCGCGACCAGCGGCCCGACCCCGAACATGCTCATCACCAGCAGGGTCTGGACCGAGGCGGCGAGCTCCCGGGGCGCGCGCTCGGAGAACAGCGCCACCGCCGCCACCCAGAACAGCGCATAGGACAGGCCATGGGCGGCCTGCACCACGAGCACCGCCCACACCGGGCCCACCGCGGTCACCCCGAACCGGATCACGCCGACGCCGGCGGCGATGGTGAGCGCGCGGGCCGGGCTCACCCGGTCGAGCAGGCTGCGGCCGTACCACAGAACCCCGACCTCCACCGCGACCCCCACCCCGATGGACACCGCCGTCCACCCGCTGGACACGTCGAGGCGGGTGGTGTGCAGCGCGAACAGGCGGTCGTAGATCGCGAGGGTGGTGCCATGCAGTCCGACCACGGCCAGCAGCGGCACGAGGCCGGTGGACCGCGCCGTGTGGACGAGACGACCCAGTGATGGCGTGGTGCGCACGCCTGCGGCATCGGGCAGGCGAAGCGAGGCCACCACCGTGGCGGCGAGGAGCACGGCGATGGCGACCCGGGGGGCACTGCTCCAGGTCGCGCTCAGCTGGCCGACGGCGAGCACCACGACGATGAACGCCACCGAGCCAGCGGCCCGGATCCGTCCATAGTCCCTGCGATCCTCGCCGAGCAGCCCCACGGTGAGGCTGTCGCCCAGCGGGAACAGGGCGGCGTGGCCCAGGGCGAGCAGGCCGAGCCCCGCCACGAGTGCGGTGGGCGACACGGCGAGCGCGAGCCAGATGCCCCCCACCGCTGCCACGGCCGCGGTGAGCGCCAGCGCCCACACGGTGCGCCCCGACCGGTCCGCCACCCAGGCCCACGCCGGCGCGACGACGAGCTTGCTCAGCGGAAACAGCAGGAATGCACTGGCGATCGCCGCATCCGACAGGCCGGCATCGGACAGGGATGGTGCGAGCATCGGAAGGCCGCCGAGGGCTCCGACCGAGACCATGTACCAGGTGTACAGGCGCGTTCTCACGGTCCTCCGGGTGCCGAGGCGCTGCCGCCGTGGGCGGTGGCCGGCGCTCAGCCCTTGTGGAACTCGACATTGGCCGTGCCGATGCGAAGCTGCCCCGAGCCGCTGCGCCGCTCGACCACCCGCTCAGAGTCGCCCACACCCACCCCGCGCAGCTGGCGGCGTGACCGGTGGATCTGCTGATACAGCCCGTTGGTGCCGAGCCGGAGCTGGTGGGACAGGTCGTCCTGGTACACCCAGCCGGCATCGGCTTCATCGACCCCGGCGGCGTGCTCCTCGGCGCGGAGCCGAGCCAAGGTGAGCAGCAGGTAGTGGTGTGCCCGGTGCTTGAACTTGTCGACCGCGGCGCCGCGCTGCACCTCGAGCTCCACATGCTCCTCGTCGCTGCTCACGTGGAACACCAGCACCACGTCGCACAGCGCCGCCGGCGTGGCTCCCTGGGCGAGGGTGCTCCCCAGCGGCTCGGGCAGGGCCAGGCGCCAGGTGTGCTCCCCGACCACGATCGCGTCGCCGTCGCGGGCGTCGTGCACATCGCCTTCGCGCTCCAGCCGCCACGCCGCTCCCACGCGGTAGACCCAGGCGGCTGGGTCGTCGGGCGGGATGCCCAGGCTGCCCTCTCCGTCGGCCACCACCACCCGATCGCCGCACACCGCATGCGCGACCGGGGGCCCCGAATCGATGAGGGTCCACTCGCCCTCCGGCCGACCGAACCCGATGCGGGCGCCCTCGACGAGCGAGGCCTCCTCCCCCGGAGCGAGCCGCGCGCCGTTCACCCAGGTGCCGTTGCGGCTGCCCAGGTCCCGCACGGTCCACCGGTCGCCACTCCACCGGATCGCGGCGTGGCTCCCCGACACCCGAGGGTTGGGGAGTGTGAGGTCGCTGCGCCGTGACCGCCCAACCACCAGGTAGGGCGACAAGGCGACGCGACGGTCATCATCCGAGGTGAGCTGCCCCATCCCCCAACCCTATCACCGCAGGCCAGCGCCAGTGAGCGATGCGCGGATGGCGAGGGCGCGGGCATCGTCGCCGGCGGCCAACGCGGTGAGCTGCGCGAGCTGGTCGGGCTCGATGGCGCCGCCCTCCACGAGCACCGCTGGGAGCCAGTGTGCCAGCTCCTCGGCCGACCCGTGGGCGAGCAGGATCAGGAGCTCGAGATCCGTGCGGCCGGCTTGCCGAAGCTGCGTGAGCAGGGCATCGCGACGGTCGCGATCCCGAAGGTCCGCCACCGCGGCGGCCGCCTGCAGGAGCGCATCCTCGACCGCACCACCGCCGGGTGGATCGGGGGCGAGCAGCAGGCCCACGTCATGTGACGCGACGGCCTGCAGGAGCAGCGGCCCGAGCGCGCTGTCGCCAACCGCGACGGCCAGGCGCGCGCCCTCGGCGATGGAGGCGGCCTCGGGCAGCGCCACGAGTGCGGCGGCCAGGCCCACCAGCTCGCGCCGCGACAGACCGTCCACCCCGAGCAACCAGGTGGAGGGGCCACACCCGGGCACCACGGTGGACCCACCGGCGGCGGCATCGGTGCGCACCAGCTGGGCCAGCGCCGCGGGAGACGCCAGCTGTCGCCCGGCGATGGTGACCGGAAAACCCACTATTTCGCCGCCTGGGCCGTAGCCCAAGGGCGTCGGGTGGCCGGATCCACCGCCTGGAGTGCCCGCTTCCAGTCGGCGAAGCTGCCGCCCGCCTTCCACGCCGCGAATGCCGCCTCGCCGGACTCGGGCCCGCCCTGGGACAGCTCGTACTCGACCCAGGCCCAGCGCGCGGACACCGGCCGGACCTCGGCGGCTCCGCGCAGCCCCCGCTGGAGGTGCTTCATGCGCCGCTCCACCACCTTGATCCCGGCGAACGGCACCCCGTCCAGTGGCGTGTTGCGCTTGGCCACGAACGGCGCCACTCCCAGGGCCACCCGGGATCGCCCCGCGGCGCGGCTCAAGTCGCGGGTGAACTCCACCAGCTCGTCGATGTCGGCCTCGGTCTCGCCGGGCACGCCGATCATCATGTACACCTTGAACACCGAATAGCCGAGCGAGCCCGCCTGCTGGGCGCACTGGGAGAGGTAGTCCTCGGAGGTCTTCTTCTGGAGCTGGGCGCGGAGCCGGGCGCTGGCGCCATCGGAGGCCACGGTGAGGGTGCGCGCGCCGCTCTTGCGCAGGAGCTGGGCGATGCGCGGCTTGCGGGCCACCCGGTCGGCCCGGAGCGACGACAGGCTCACCTGCCGGCCATTCTCCACCAGAGTCTCCAGCAGCGGCACCAGCTGCGGGTGGTCGCTGATCGCCGCCCCCACGAGCCCCACCTTGTGCGCGTGGTCGGGGATCACCGACAGCACACGGTCGGGCTCCACCAGGCGCATGCCGCCGTTGGTGCTCCGCCGCATCACACAGAAGGTGCACGTGCGGTGACAGCCCCGCTCGCCCTCGAGCAGGAACATGTTCGACAGCTCGGCATCCGGCGCGAGCCAGGCGGAGCGGGCGGGCAGCAGGCGGTCTGAGGCCTTTGCCAGCGAAGGGAGCAGGGTGCCGTGCCGCTCGGGGATGTAGGCCCCGGGGTACAGCGCGAGGTGGTCGAGCCACCGGTCGCGGGAATCGCTGTCGAAGAAGTCGCGCAGTGCGGCCGGCGCGGTCTCTTCGGCCTCGCCAAGCAGCATGGCGTCGACGAACGGCGCGGCGGCGAGCGGGCTGGCCATGCTGATCGGACCGCCGAGCAACACGACGGGGTGTTCCGGACCGCGGTCTTCGCGACGGGGCGGGATGCCGGCCATGTCGAGCAGCTCGATGAGCCCGGCGATCTCCAGCTCATACGCCAGCGACACGGCGATGATCGGGAACCGCCCCAGCGGGGTGCCGGTCTCGTACGACACCGGCGACATGCGGGCGGCGCGGTAGGCGGCGGGCTCGTCCGGCAGGAACACTCGCTCCGCCCCGATGCCCTCGGCGCGCACCAGCGTGGTGATCCATTGGTAGCCGAGGGACGACATTCCCGCGCGGTACGGAGAGGGGTAGGCCATCGCCACGCGGCGGCCGGTCTGGACGAACTCGGGCCCGGTCTCGCGCTCGACGCGGTCCCGGATCCGCTGGAGGAGCGCACGTGACATGTCCCCCGGCTAACCTGCGCCGGGCCGTGATGCGCGCCCAGGTCAGCGGACCCCGGGGTGTGCCCGATCCGGCACGCGGCCACCCCGGACCACACCGCACACCGAAGGGGCGGCCCGTACTGCTGGCGGCTCGCACCCGACAGCGGCTATCACGGAGCGGGGGACCTCAATGCTCACTGTGATGCTCATGGCGCTGCTCGCGTGCAACGGGGAGAGCGACCCGAAGGCGCGTGACAGTGGGCCCACCGAACCGACCGACACCACGCCGACCGGCACCACGCCCGCCGGCACCACCCCGTCCGGAACCACGCCCGCCGGCACCACACCCACCGGCACGACCTCCACCGGCACCACACCGACCGGAACCACACCGACCGGAACCACGCCCACCGGCACCACGCCCGCCGCCCCTCTCAACGTGCTCGTGATGCTGGTGGACGACCTCGGCCTCGACAAGGTGGGCGTGTATGGCGCACACCCAGATCCTCCTCCAACGCCGAACATCGACGCCCTTGCCGCAGAAGGGGTCCGGTTCACAAACGCCTACAGCGCGCCCGCCTGCTCCCCCACCCGGGCCGCCCTGCTCACCGGCCGGTACGGTCGGCGCACCGGCATCGGCGAGGTGGTGTTCCTCCGGCGGGATCCCGAGGGCCTGTCCCGCGACGAGATCACCCTCCCCGAGATGCTCCAGCTCGCCGATGAGCCCTGGTCCACCCTGATCGTCGGCAAGTGGCACCTCGCGGTGACCGCCGATCCCGACTTCGCGCGCGACCCGCTGGAGCAGGGATTCGACCACCACGCCGGCTCCCTCGACAACCTCACGGTCACCGTCGAGGACCGCCCGGGCGTCGGCTACCACCTGTGGGAGAAGACGGTGGACGGGGTGACTGCATGGGAGGAGACCTACGCCACCACCGATTCGGTGGACGAGGCCCTCGCGCGCATCCCCGAAATGGCGGAGCCCTGGCTCACCTATGTGGCGTTCAACGCCATTCATACGCCGTTCCAGCTGCCGCCGCCCGAGCTCACACCCACCACCGAAGACCAGCCCTATGTGCCGCCGGTGATCGTGGCCGGGATGACCGAGGCGCTGGACATCGAGATCGGTCGACTGCTCGACGGACTCGACCCCGCCCTGCGCGAGCGCACGGTGATCCTGCTCGTCTCCGACAACGGCACCACCCGCGAGGCCATCCTGCCGCCGTGGGATGAGAACCGGTCCAAGCTCACCCTGTTCGACGGCGGCTGCCGCGTGCCGCTGATCATGGCCGGGCCCACGGTGACCGCACCCGGTTCCACCTCCGACGCCCTGGTGCACGTGGTGGACGTGTTCGCCACCGTGGCCGACCTCGCGAACGTCGACCTGAGTACGCTGCGCGACCCCGACGGCGACCCCGTGCCGGTGGACGGCCGGTCGCTGATGCCCTACCTCGCCGACCCCTCCGCCCCGTCCCAGCGCGACCTCGCCTACTCCGAGCGGATGGGCCCCAATGGGGGGCCGCCGTACCGCGAGCGCGACATCCGCATGGTGCGGGACGAGCGCTACAAGCTGATCCGGTCGCGGGACGGGGACCAGTTCTTCGAGTACGCGCCTGGCGCCTGGAGCGAGGGCGAAGACCTGCTCGCCGGCGACGGGCTCGATGCCGACCAGGCCGACGCCTATGCGCGGCTCTCGGACGGGCTCGAGGCGCTGCAGGCGGAGCTCGAATCGGGCTGGTGAGCGCGGACGCTCACAGCGTGCAGGGAAGCTCCACCGCGACCGAGGTGCCTTCGCCGGTGGTGGACCGCCACTCCAGCGTGCCGCCCAGACGCTCCACCGTGCGGGCGACAAGCGCCAATCCGAGCCCGGCACCCTGGTGACCCCGCCCGGCCGGCGGTGTGCCGCGTACGAACGGCTCGGTGAGGCGTTGGCGCACCCGCGGGTCGATGCCCTCCCCGGTGTCGCGCACCTGCAGGCGGACCACGCTCCGGTTCACCCGGGACGACAGGCTGACCGTGCCATCCACGGTGTAGCGGAAGGCGTTGGCGAGCAGCTCGCGGAGCACATCCCGCACGGCCTCGGCATCGGTGCGCATCCGGCCCTCGAAGGCTCGCGGGCTGACGAAGGCGTTGCCGGTGGCCTCGGCCAGCTCCCGGGCCTCGGCCACGATGGGCGCGAGCAGCGCCTGGGTGGAGATGTCCTCCAGGCGAAAGGTGGGCTCGGCCGATTCCAGGCGTGACAGCTCCACGACCCCGTCCACCACCTGCTCGATCAGGCCTGCGGCGACCTGGATCCGCGGGAGCGAGTCGTCGGCGTGCTCCTCCACCGCGTCGAGCACCGCGCGCAGCGGCGCCCGGAGCTCCCGACCCAGCCGCTTGAGCAGGCGCGACCGCGATTCGCTCGCCCGCAACGCCTCGTCGCGGGCATGCCGGAGCTGCTCGGTCAGGGCGATCCGGCGCTCGGTGGCGAGGTGGGCCGCGGTCTGGTCCTGCACCAGCAAGAGGTAGGCGGCGGCGTCATCGTGGGCCAGCTCCCGCCCGCGCTCGCTCCAGCTCAGCCCGAACACGCGCCGGTTCGCCCCGTGGCTGGTGAGGTCCACCACGACGTTCTCGGCGCCGTCGCCCGGGAAGGCCTCGGTCAGCGAGTCGCGGGCGGCGGCCCACCAGGCGTCCACCCCGCCGAACTCCCGGGTAAGCCGACGGAGGTGGCTCGATGGCCGCACGGCGTGCAGGTCCCGGTCCAGCAAGGTGACCCCGACGCCGAGCGCCTCGGTGGCCTCCTCGAGCAGCTGCACTTTCTCCTCGGCGGCCGCCACCCGCCGACGGTCGGTGATGTCGGTGAGCGACCCCGCCACCCGCACAGCCGCGCCCTCGGACCGCACGATGGCCGCGCGGGTGAGCATCCACCGCTCCGTCCCGTCGCCGCGCAGCAGCCGGTACTCGTGCTCGAAGTTCGTGGCCTGCCCGGCCAGCGCCCCGTCGATCCGCGCCTCGAACTCACGCCGGTCATCCGCGGGCAAGTGGCGCAGCCAGTCCTCCGGGTCATCCCCCATGAGAAAGTCGCCCACCATCTCGCGAAACCGAGGCGAGAAATAGATCTTTCCGGCCCGAACGTCCCAGTCGAACAGGCCATCGTTCGCCCCGCGCGCGGCCAGCGCGTACCGCTCCTCGGACCGACCGAGGCGCTCCTGGGCCGTTCGCAGCGCGCTGTTCGCATCCTGCACCTGATCGGACAGGTCCTGGGCGCGCATCCGCCGGGCCTCGGCGAGGCTGACCATCACGATGGTGATGAACGCGAACGCCAGCGACAGCCCGAGCACCACCACCACCCGAGCCCACTTCAGCCGCGCCTGGCCCAGCCGGCTGAGGCTGACGACCTGGAACCGCTGCACCGCGCGAGCGATGTCGTAGGCCAGGATGTCCATGGTGGCGCGGTCGGCTGAAGAGTTGGCGGACAGCTCCGCCGCAGCCCGGGACAGCGAGGCATCCAGGGCGCGCAGCCAGGCGAGCAGCTCCGGATCGGGCTCATCCACTGTGGCGCGACGGATGGTCCAGGCGTCGGCCTCGGCCTTCCACTCCATCGGGCTCGCCTCGCCGATGCGCAGTCCCGTGTGCACCGCCTGGAGCCGCTCGAGAGCGAGCACGAACGCCACCGCGTGGTCCTGCACCTCCTGGTGATGGCGGGCATCCCGCACGAGCAGGGCGCCGACCACTGAGTAGGCGAGCACCACGATGGTGAGCGCCACGAGGCCGGGGCTGCGGAAGCCCGGCCCGATGCCCGCCTCGCCGGTACGAACGCGTTCAACCACGCGAGGGGCCCCCGACGAAGCCCGCCACCGCCGCCTGGGTCGCGTCGTCTTCGTCGGCCTGGCTGCGGCCGGTGAGGCGGCTGTGGGTGCAGGTGATGAGCAGCGAGTGGTCACCGGTGGGAACAACGTGCACGGCACTGGGCGCGGTCATCCGGGCGCGGACCTCGGCCAGGTGCGCGAGGGGGCACATCCGGTCGCGGGTGCCCTGCACGAACAGCACCGGCGTGCGCAGGTCGAGCAATACCTGATCCCGCACCGGGCGACGGGCCGACGACCCCACCAGGGGATAGCCGAAGCAAACAACTCCTTGTACCGATTCTTCCAGCGAAAGATGGCACCCGACCCGGCCACCCATGGACTTGCCGGCGAGCACCACCGCCTCACCGGGGCGCCGGGCGGACGCCAGCACCTCACGGTGGGCCTCGATCAGCGCTGGCAGACGGTCTGGACGGCGGCTGCCCGCCGCCATGTACGGATAGGCGAACGGCACCACCCGACCGAGGGTAGACAGGCGGGTCGCCCAGGCGCGCATCCATGGATGGTCCGGCCCCGCGCCGGCGCCATGGGCGAGCAGGATCAGCACCGGCGCCTTCCGATGAGCAACAGAGCGAGGAGCGCGCCCCCCCAGCCCGTGGACGGAACCGCGGTGCTGCAGCCGCACCCGACGGGCGCCTTGTCGGCGCCACCACCCGCCGGATCGCCAGTATCGACCTTGGTCGTGTCGGTGTCGCCCACCCCGTCCAGGCCATCGCAGTCATCATCGATGCCGTTGCCGTTGATCTCGGTGGCGTCGGGGTTCACCCCGGCCCGGGTGTCGTCGCAGTCGCCGAGCTGATCCGCGAACCCGGGGGGGGACTCGCATGCCATCTCGGTCGCGCCGTCCACGCCCCAGCCGTCGCCGTCCGCGTCAGGCCAGTGGGGCACCGCATCCACCGCCACCGGGCCATCCACCGTGCCCTCACAGTCGTTGTCGAGGCCGTCGCAGACCTCCACTGACCCGGGGAAGACCGTCGGCGCGTCGTCGGCGCAGTCCGTGCCGTCGAGCACGTGGTCGGTCGGCCCCTCACACGCCACGACCGACACCTCGGTGTCGCCGAAGCCGTCGCCATCCCCGTCGGGGTGCCAGGTGGGCGCGTCCGCGGCGTCGGGCTCGTCGGTCTCGAGGTCGCAGTCGTCATCCACCCCGTTGCACAGCTCCACGGCCGATGGGCTCACGTCGGGGCGGGTGTCGTCGCAGTCGTCGCTGGAGGACAGGTGCCCATCCGGTGCATCGCAGTCCACGGCCGGCGCCTCCGGGTCACCGTGGCCATCCGCGTCCGCATCGGCGTACCAGGTGAGCGCGTCTACCGAGAGCGGACCGTCGATCTCCCCGTCGCAGTCATCGTCCCGCTCATTGCACCGCTCCTCGGCATCCGGCGACACCTCGACCTCGCCATCGTCGCAGTCGCCCGGGCGGTCCACGTGACCGTCGAGCGGGCCGCAGGTGTACCGCACCACCGCCACATCTCCCCAGGTGTCCCCGTCGACGTCGGCGTACCGCGGCGGCGCATCCACTGCGCCCTCCTCGTCGATCTCCAGGTCGCAGTCATCATCCCGCGCATTGCACCGCTCATCGGCGTCGGGGTTCACCTCCGGCTCGCCGTCGTCGCAGTCGCCGGGCAGGTCGCTGTGCCCGGGCGGAGCGTCACACTGCACCGGCCCCATCGCATCGCCGAACCCATCGCCATCGCCGTCGACGTACCAGGTGGGCGCATCCACCGCGTCTTCGTCCACCTCGCCGTCGCAGTCATCGTCCGCGTCATTGCAGGTCTCGTCGGCCCCGGGGAAGGCCTCGGCCCGGGTGTCGTCGCAGTCGAACAGGAGCACGAACCCGTCGCCGTCGGCGTCGACCCACAGCGCCGGATCTGCACCTCGCCCGCCGGTGTAGCCGATGTCTCCAGGGGAATCGTCGAGATCCACGTCAGAGCCCGCGTCGATCAGCGGCGAGCCGAGGACGGGCCAGGCGCGCAGCTCGTCGCAGCCCAGCGCGGGGTCGGCGTCCACGAGCATCGGGTCGGCGTTGATCATCCGGTCGGGGTCGAACGGCAGCTCATCGGCCAGGTCGCCCCCCAGCGGCCCGCCGATGTTCTCCCAGAACAGGTCGTTCGCCACCACGGGGAACCGCGGCGCGTCTACGTACAGCGCGCCATCGGCCTCGTTCCAGGCAAACACAGAATCATCCACCGACACGATCCCGCCGACCACGTGCAGGGCGCCGCCCTCCGGCGACACGTTCGACACGAAGGTGCTGTGGGTGGCGGTCCAGCTGGTGGGGCCTACCACCCGCATCACGCCGTCGACCCCGATGTTGCCCACGACGAGGTCGTTCACGGTACCGAAGGTGTCGGCGCTCGTGTATAGCGCAGATACATCACCGATGTTCGCGCAATACCGGTTGCGGACCGAGACCACATCCCCGGCGCCGCCCAGCACCACCGCGCCCCGGGCGGCGCCCGCGTTGCGGTCGAACACGTTGCCGTCGAGGTCGACCGTGGAGAAGCTGGACAGCTCCAGGGCGGCCGCTGGCAGGGCGACGTTGTCGGTGAAGGTCGACGCGAGCACCTGGGCTTCGGAGGGGTCCGCGAGGGTCAGCACCGACAGCCCACCGCCCTCGTTGCCGGCGAAGGTGGTGCGCACCACCTCCACATTACGGCCCTGGTCGATGCGCACGGCGCCGCCCTGGGTGGGATCGGTGACCCGGTTGCCGGTGAAGCTGCAGTCCTCGAGCACCAGGGTGTTCGCCGCCACGGCGCGCACGGCGGACCCGGCCCAGCCGGTCTGGTTGTCGTCGAAGGTGGAGCGGCGGAACACCAGCGCGTCGGCGGAGACCACCTCCATCGCGCCGCCATAGAACCCGGTTCGGCCGCCCACGAAGCTGCTGTCTTCTACGGTGACCGTGCCGGTAACGTCCACCCGCACGAGGCCCTCGGAGGGCGGCGGCGGATCGGCGTAGCCCTCGAAGTGGCTGCGCAGCAGGGTGAGGTCGCCCTCAGACTGTCGGATCGCCGCCCCGAAGCTGGACACATTCGCGACGAAGGTGCTGTCTTCCACCACCAGTGGCCGGCCGCCGTCAACATACACGGCCCCGCCGCCGGCGTTGCAGGTGTTGCCCTCGAACAGGTCCCCCCGCAGCGTGACAGCACCGCTGCCCGTGGCCGAGATGGCGCCTCCGCCATCCGCCGCGGAGCTGTTGCCCACGAAGGTGGCGCCCTCGACCCACAGGTCGCCCCCCTGGGACGCGAACGCTCCTCCGCCGAAGCTCGCGGTGTTCGCCTCGAACCGACCACCGATCACCGACAGCTCCGCATCTACCGCCCGCACGACGCCGCCGGAGGTGCGGGTGGAGAGCCCCACCGCGGTCACCCCGTCGAGCAGCACGGCGGACAGGGCCTCGGCGTCGACGCCACGGGAGGTGGAGGACTCGAGGGACAGGTCGCGCAGGGTGAGTGAGGCCGCGGAGGTCACCCGGAACGCGGGCACGCCGAGCCGCTCGATCCACACGATGACGCCTGGCTCCGCACCCTCGATGGTGAGGTCGACCACCACCTCCACGCCTGCCTCGTGGCGGCCGGCGGCGAGCCGGATCACGTCGCCGGTCTCCGCCGACCCCACGGCCTCGGCCAGGGTGGCGTGGTCGCCGGGCACGTCCAGATCGGCGGCGAGGGCCAGCGCGGCACACAGTGCGATCACGGGTCCGCCTCGGGCTCGATCTCGGGCAGGGTGGACGCGGCATCCTGGATCCGCAGACCCAGCTCATCGGCGATGGCGACCGCGTCTCGGTCGTCCGTCTCCAGCGCCTGGCGCAGGCGCGCGAAGCCGTACTCGAGCTCGGTGGTGCAGCGGTCTCCACAGCGGATCCGCAGGCGCCCCTCCAGCTCGGACTCGAACGCCGCATGGGCGTCTTCCCAGGCCGCGACGGCCGCCTCCAGGTCTCCCGACTGACGGACCAAGCTGGCCTCGGTCAGGCGCATTGCGACCTGATCGCCCACGGCGACGGGAGCGAGGGGCGGAGCGGCCGGCGGGGGCCCGCAGGCGAGCAACAGGATGACGGCGAGCATCGCTGTAGAGGATACCCCGGCAGACAAGCGACGGAGGGGTGATGGACCTGGTGCTCGATCCGGTCGGCGGCCTGGCGGGCGACATGTGGCTCGGGTTGCTCGTCGATCTTGGAGCCGATCTCGACGGGATCCGCAACGGGCTCGGCTCGCTGGGGCTGGCGGACTGGGCGATCACGGCGGAGGCCACCACCCGGCGCGCGATCGGCTGCACCCGGGTGCTGGTGCATGCGCCCGAGGCCATGACCCACCGCCACCTGCCGGAGATCGAGGCGCGGATCACCGCCTCCACCCTCCCCCCTGGCGCCCAGGCCACGGCCCTCGGCGCGTTCCGACTGCTGGCCGACGCCGAGGCGCGCGTGCACCGGATCCCGGCCGACCAGGTGCACTTCCACGAGGTGGGCGCGAAGGACGCGATCCTCGACATCTGCGGCGCGGCCCTGGGGCTTCACCTGCTCGGCGTTCGGCGCGTGTGGTCGTCGGCGCTACCCGGCGGCTCGGGCACGGTGCGGTGTGCCCACGGCGAGCTGCCGGTGCCGGTGCCGGCGGTGGTGGAGCTGGTGCGGGATCGGTTCCCGCTGGTGCTCGGGGTGGGCGAAGGCGAGCAGGTCACGCCTACCGGTGCGGCGATCCTGGCGGCTGTGGGCGCTCCGTGGACGCCAGCCGCGGTCACCATCCGGCGGGTGGGGCATGGCGCGGGCAGCCGGGCGGAGAGCGTGGTGCGTGGCATGCTGGTGGACCCCGTGGGGGGCGACGGCGACGTGATCGCGGTGCTGGAGACGTGGATCGACGACGGTCATCCGGAGCAGCTCGCCTGGTTGGTGGAGCGGCTGCGCGAGGATGGCGCGCTGGAGGTGGGCACCTCGGCCCGCACCACGAAGCACGGCCGGGCCGGGGTGGCGCTGGAGGTGCTCGCGCGGCTCGGCGACGAACACCGTCTGGTGCAGCGGGTGTTCGCCGAGAGCCCCACATTGGGCGTTCGGGTGCGGCACGAGGCGCGGGTGGTGCTGCCGCGGCGGGTCGTGCAGGTGGAGACCGAGTGGGGGGCGGTGCGGGTGAAGGTCGCTGGGCAGACCCGGGCGCCGGAGTACGCCGACTGCGCGGCCATCGCGAGGGCCCATGATGTGCCGCTCCGCCGGGTGTATGCGGCAGCGCTGGCGGGGCTCGAGCGGGGCTGAGCGGGCTCGCTGGGGTTTTGACACGGGATGTTCGGTATCGGAACACCGGGCGAATCCATCGGCGTGGCCGGTTCCGCCGGTCGGAGCTGCACGCGCTCTGCGAGCGGGTGGAGGCCAGCTCGCGCGGATGGGCCGGCCCGGTCTCGCCGATGCTCCTCCTCCACGAGTTCACGCCGGTCACCGAGGGGCGCGCAGCTGCACTGGCGGAGCGCGGTCGGGCCTCGGGCGCATTCCCGTTCGTCGCGTTCCGCGGGCTCATCGACGGTTCGGACCGCAGGGGGCACTGATCGCCCGACCGGCGGTCGGCGGTCGTCGGCGCCCGTACCCGCCCGGCTCGCTACGATCGAGCTGGAGGTCATAATGCCCTACGAAGCAGGTACGATCAGCAGTGAGATCCTCGCGGTGCATGCAGCGCTCATACCGGGGGGCAGCGCCGGCCGCGTCCTGTTGTTCGGAGGAGACGAGCACAACTCCGCCGCCGAAGAGGAGGCGAGCTCCGACGGTTGGAAGAAGACCCGCGTGTACGACATTGCCACCGGCGCACTCCTCACCCAGGCAATCCCGTCCCCCGGCTCCGACGTGTTCTGCGCCGGCCACGCATTCCTCGCCGACGGCCGCCTGCTCATCGGCGGCGGCACCTCCGAGTGGGGTGAGGACGAAGACGACCACCCCGCCGACTTCGACTACCACGCGCACGGCCTCGCATTCGGCGGCCACCGCCGGTGCTGGATCTACAACCCCAGTGACAACGCCTGGATCGAGGCGGCTCCCCTCAATCCTGAGCCCGGGCGCAGCGTAGGCGGCGGCCGCTGGTACCCCACCCTGGTCACCCTCGGGACCGGCGAGGTGATGGCGTTCTTCGGGCACCCGCGATTCGACGACAACCGGCATCGGAACACCACCGCCGAGAAATACAGCGCTACCCTCGACCACTGGTCCGAGCTGCCGCGCATGGCCAACCCGTCCCTGTACCCCGACGGCGACATCCGCAAGCTGATGTACCCGCGCTGCTTCACAATGCCGGACGGTCGCCTGTTCTTCGCCACCGGCATGCCCGTCACCGCCGAGACCACCTACAGCTCCACCTTCTATGATCCCCAGACCGGCGACTATGTGGGCGACCCGATCGCCGAGCCGGCCAACTACGGGAGCGGCTGGTCGTACCCGGCCGCGCTCCTGCCGCTGCTCCCGAGCGACGACCCCGCGCACGCGTACCGGCCCCGGGTGCTGTTCCTCGGCCAAGCCACCCCACGGAAGATCGACCTCGGCGCCGCCAACCCCACCTGGCAGAGCGCGGGCACCCGCACGGGCTCGATGGTCGACCGCAGGCGCACCAACGGAATGGCAGTGCTGCTGCCAACCGGCCAGGTGTGCGCGATCAACGGCGTACACAGCAACAATCCGGAGGACGGAACCCTCCGCGCCGAGCTGTACAGCCCGGGCATCGACTGGGCCACAGGCGCGTACACCGGGGTGGAATCATGGGAGACCGACGAGTCCGGCAACCCGGCCCAGCACGTGCGCAACTACCACTCCACGGCGTTGCTCCTCCCGGATGGGCGCGTGTGGGTCGCGGGCGGCAACACCAACGCCAAGAGCGGCGACCCCGACAGCTGCATCAACGTCGACACCAATGACAGGCAGGCCGACTGCGCCAGCCACGATGGAGTGACCTGGAAGAAGCTCGGTATGAAGCGGATCGAAATCTACCGCCCGCCGTATGTGGACCTCGCCGGCCGGCCCACCCTGTCCAACGCTCCAGCCGTCGTCGGCTACGGACAGTCGTTCACCGCCACCTGCAGCGGCACCGTCGAGCGCGTGGCCATGATCCGGTTCGGATCGGTCACCCACGGCAGCAACTACGACCAGCGCTACGTCGGCCTGCGGTTCGACCAGGCCGGCAACACCCTGTCGATCCAGGCACCGCCGAGCGGCAACATCGCCCCTCCCGGCTTCTACATGCTGTGGGTGGTCGACACCCAGGGGCGGCCATGCCAGCTCGCCGCCACCGTGCGGGTGGCCCACGTGCGCTGCGACCTGATCCTCGACCGCAACGTGTTCTCGATCCACGAGGTGGACGGCCTGCTCAACGAGGGCGGCGCCCCGGCCCTCGTGAAGGACGTGGCCTACCTCACCCTCGACGGACTGCGCCCGACCGAGGTCACCGGCTCACCCACCGCTACCCTCACATTCCAGGACACCGGCGCCACGGTGCCCACGAACCAGATGCGCCTCGTGTACACCGAGACCCTGCTCGAGGACCCCGCGGCCACGGTCGACGCCGTGCAGCGGGCGACGCTGGTGTTCGACCTGCGGTTCGGCAACGATGATGCGTTCGACGGCTTCGACGAGCAGCGCACCGTCGTTGCAACCGTCACCCACGCCGGCCAGACCTGCACCGGCCCGATGCTGCTCACCCAGCAGCCCAGCCCGTTCATGCGCGACGTGGACCCCGACGAGCAGAACAAGCACTGGCTGTCCATCGACCTACGCGTGTTCCAGATCCGCGAGGGCCAGTCCCGCGCCGGCGTGACCCATGCCACCGCTCCGCACACGTTCCTCTCGACCTACCTCGACACCCTCGAGACGGCCGCCGAGGGCGCCAGCCACCCGTTCCGCGCCATCTCCACCGACCAGCAGAGCTCGAAGCTCGAGCTCGCCCGGTTCGTGGACGGCCAGCGCGTGTACAACTACGCCATCGCCCGCGTGCGCTACCGTGCCCAGGCCGTCGACGCCGACGACGTGCAGTGCTTCTTCCGCGCATTCACCACCGCCGCGAGCAACCTCCGGTACGACCCCGACGACGAGTACCGACGCGACGGCGCCTGGCCGAACAGCACCCCGCTCCTCGGCACGGTGGGCGGCGAGCTGGTCTCCGTCCCGTTCTTCGGCTCGCCCAGGGTGAACACCACCGCGGGTGGCGTGTCGATGACCACCCAGACCGACCCGGTGAACCGCCGCACCATCGACGCCGGCGCCGGCGAGCGCACCGCCTACTTCGGCGCGTGGCTCGACATCAACCAGCCCACCGAGCGGTTCCCCTGGCTCCCGCTCAGCAGCGACGGCCCGTTCGAAGGCACCACCCCGCTCACCCGCCCGCGCAGCATCCAGGAGCTGATCCGCGGCGAGCACCAGTGCCTCGTGGCCGAGATCCGATTCCAGCCCGGCGCCGCCGACCCGATCTCCCAGGGGCTCGGCCCGAGCCAGAGTGACCGATTGGCCCAGCGCAACCTGGCGATCGTCGACTCCGACAACCCAGGTTCGCCCGCGTCCCGCACCGTGGCGCACACCTTCGAGATCGCCCCGACCCGGCCGGCGAAGGGTCTCGTGCTCGCCGATGGACCCGCCGCCGGCCGGGAGGTGCTCACCCACGCCGTGGCGACCCACGCGGTCGCGTCCCGCGGCTTCGGCCCGGACCAGATCCTGATCCGGTGGGGCAACTTCCCGTCGGAGAGCGAGGTGCAGCTGATGTTCGGCGACCTCGATGTCGACGTGATCCTGGCGATGCAGGCCCAGCGCGCCACCGTACCCACCCTGCGCAAGGTGGACGCGAACACCCTCGCGGTGACCGTGGGGCAGACCACGTGGATTCCGGTCCCGGTCTCCGAAGGGCCGAACTTCGCGGCACTCCTCACGGTCACCCTGCCGCCCGGCGTGAAGAAGGGGGAGCACTACACGGCGACCGTGTACCAGGTGTCTGGCCAGACACACATGATCCGGGGTGCGTGGGAGCTCTCCGTCCCGATCCGAAAAGCCGCGGAGCTGCGTGCCGCGGAGGTTCGCAAGCTCTCGGTGATGAAGCACATCCACAGCACAATCGCGCTCACCAACCGGTGGCACCCCGTGTTCACCCGGTACCTTGGGCTGATCGCCGACCGGGTGCAGGCCTACGGCACCGACCCAGGGGTCGTGCACGGCAACCCCGACGGCACCGGGGAGGTGTGGACGCCCACCGGCCAGCGCCCGGATCCGGTGGATCCAGGCGGCCGCCCCGGCAAGGAGCCCCCGTCCCGCGACGGCGCCCACGAGGGGCGGGTGGTCGAGGTCGTGTACGACGCATGCGGCTGCTTCCGTGGGTTCATCCTGCGCACCTGCGAGGGCGACCGCATCGCCGTGTCCACCCAGGAGCCCGGCATCGAGCGCCTCGCCCGACAGGCGTGCGCCGACGGCACTCGCCTCGCGGTAGACATCGTCGGCGGGCGCATCCGCAAGGTGACCGCCGTGTGCTGCTGACCAGCCGGGGCGGGTGACGGCGGCGTCACCCGCTCATTCGGAGCAGCGTGGGTGCTGGGTGAGGCTCAGCTCAGCTTCGAGCGGTTTCCCGAGCGCGCCGGGTCGCCCGGTCCGTCCTGGGTTCGCCGTGCCGGATGGTAGTGTCACGCACCGTCCGGAGGCCTCATGTTCCTGCTCCTCGCCCTGATCACCTCGGCTCAGGCCATCGACCTGGACCTCACGGGCGACTGCCCGGGTGAGATCCGGGTGGACGTGACCGACGCGAGCGTCAGCGGCATGGTCGCGGTGCTCGTGGGCACCGAGGGCGCCGGCTCGGAGCCCATCCCTGCCGGTCCCTGCGCAGGTCTGGAGACCGGGCTGGCGGGTCTGACCCTGGTGGGCGGCCTTCGGGTGGACTGGGACCTCGACGGCGCCCACGCGCTGCGGCTCAGCCTCGGAGGCCCGCGGTGTGAGGCGCGCATCCAGGTGCTGGACCTGGCCACCTGCACGGTCACGCGCGCCCGCAGCTTCGTGGACCCGCCGTTCGATCTGGGCGGGGTGTTCCACAGCTATGAGTCCGAGAGCCGGATGGTGCATCTGTTCAAGTCGGACAGCGCCGCACCCCTGGCCGACTACGACACCTTCTGCGAGGACCGTGGGCTCACGTGGTTCGAGCCCCGGTCGGCGCCCGACGCGCAGCAGATCATCGACGAGGCGTACGCGCTGGACGAGTACCACACCTGGATCATCACGAAGACGGAGACGAACGCCGGGGCGAGTGAGTTCGGCGGCTACCCGGTGGTGGTGGACGGCGCTGGCGGCGAATCGGATGACGTGGGCCACACGGCGATCCGGAAGTGGAGCACCTCGTTCTGCGACCCCGACGACTACGGCGTGACCAAGTGCTGGGACGACTCGCACATCTACGACTGGCTCGTCTGCCAGGAGTGACGGTGCAGGAGCCGTGCAGCACCCGCGGATGACTCGGGATCAACCAACCGATTCCGCCACAACGGCGTCGAGCTGCCACGCCGCACCGTCGGCGCCGTGCCGGGTGTGCAGCCAGGGGCGGAGCCCGAGCGCACGCAGGGTCGACAGGGCCACCTCGAGCCGGCGGCGACCGCTGCGCGGCACCAACGCCTCCCCGGGCCAACCGGCCTCGACCAATGCGGGCAGGTCGAGGGGACCGTTCGCGGTCGCCAGAGCCGCGAGCACCCGTTGGAGCGCGCGCCGGCGCGACAGGTCCACCCGGGTGCCGTCCGGCAGCACGAAGCCAGCGCCGTCGGCGGCGACGCGGCACCGACGTGGTGGCACGAGCAGGTCGCGGATCAGGTGATGCTCCCAACGCGCAGACCCCCGGGGCCGGAGCCCGTCGAGGGCGGCGCGCAGCCCAGGCGGTAGTCGCGGGCCGACAAGTGCCTCCAGTCGCTCGGTCGCGGAGGGGGGAGCGCCGGCACCGCGGAGGGCGGCGAGCACGCACGCGGCCAGCTCCACACCGCGGGCTCCGCGGCGGGCCTGGTCGAGCCCAGCGAGCGCAGCGGCGCCGTCGTCGGCCGCCTCCGCCGCGGCCCCCTGGACGGCGCGCAGCACAGCCCGCCACCCCGTGAGCTCGGAGCGGACCGCCGGCGCGAACGCGGCGGCGTAGGACCCGAGGGCGTCGAGGGCGGCCGGTGCCGCACCGCGGTGCAACGCCAGGCTCGCCCGTTGACAGCGCTGGACCGCGGCCTCGGCGGGCCGTCCGAGCTGGTCGAGAGCATCCGCTGCCTGACCGAGGGCCTCCGACGCCGCATCCCAGCGCTCGAGGTCGGCGAGCAGCACGCCCCGGAGCACCAACGCCAGCGGACCCTGCTCCAGGTGCCCGGTGTCGCGCCACTCGGCGTCGGCCGGCACACATGCCGCGAGGAGCACGTCGGAGGGCTCGCCCAGCTCCCGGCGCACGATGCCGGCGAAGTTCCGGCACTGCAGGTGTACCAGCGTGTCGGCGGGAGGGTTGCCAGTGCGGGCGAGGGCCGCGCGCGCGCCCTCCAGGTCGCCCGCCCGGAACGCACCCACCGCCGCCCGGAAGGCCAGGCGATCGCGCAGAGGACCGTCCCCGGCGAGCGCCTCGGCGCGGTCGTGCAGCGCGATGGCCTGGGCCCGCTCGCCCAGATTGTCGAGGAGCAGCGCGGTCACCGAGGCGTGGTCGGCAGCCTGCGGTGAACCGTCAGGGGCGGGATCCTGCGCAAGGCGCTCCAGGCCCCACCGGAACCGCCCCAAGCGCTCCGCGGCCCGACCCACGGCGGCGGCCCATGCCGCCCGCAGCGCTGGCGACCCTCCGCCGCCGGTGAGGGCGCTGTCGCGATCGAGGGTGCGCTGCACCGGGCCGGCGCGGCACTCGAGGGCGGCGAGAGCCAGGGCGGCACGGAGTGCGGTGTCGGGGTCCGGAGCGCGCGCGAGGGCCTCCAGCGCCGGCGTCGCGGCCGTGAGTCGGGCGAACGCGGCGACGGAGGCGGGCCCGTCGAGCGCCACCGCGTCGGTCTCCCACCGCGGCAGCCTCGCCGCGGCCAGCCGGTCCAGCGCCGCCACCCGCGCGAGGGGGGAGATGTGGGGCGCGGGCCGCGTGGGGTCGGGCACCACCCGCACCGAGGCATCCGGCACGGGCTCGGCCACCAGGCGCCCCGCGTCGAGCAGCGCCAGCACCTCGGCCTCCACCGGGCGGCCGCACAGGGCCCCGAGGGTGTCGGCGTCCACCGGACCGTCCACCACCGCCGCCGCGACCCACACCGCCTCGGCCTCCGCGGTGAGCGGCGGGGCCGGTGGACGCACCGTGGCATCAAGGTCCTCCAGCCGGGCGAGCAGCACCTCGGGCGGCTCGAGGCGCAGGAGCGGCGCGGTGAGCACCAAACGTCCCGGGAGCCCACCGACCGCGGCAGACAGCGCCCGGAGAGGCGCCTCGGGCAGCGTCGCGGCCCGCGCATGGTCGCCGATTCCGCCGCGGAGCACCTTCACGCCATCGGCATCGGCCAGCGGGTCCAGGCGATGGCTCCGATCCGGCCCGGCGTCTGCCCGGCGAACCGTGATCAGCGCAGGACCAGCCCAGCGTGCGAGCACACGCTCGAGGGCGCGCCAGCCGTCGGCGAGCAGGAGGTCCGCGCCGTCCACCACCAACAGGCCGCCGCGCATCCGTGCCCCGCGCCGCGCCACCTCGTCCGGGTCGACCACGCCCACCAGATCGAGCCACGCGGCCGCGTGTTGGGCGCCGATCGCGCTGGCCAGGGCGCTCTTGCCCACCCCGGCCACGCCCTGGACCACGACCGGGCGGCCACGTGCGAGCAACGCCTCCACCCGCTCCACGTCTGCCCCACGCCCGACGAGCTGCACTGCGCCCTCCGTCCCGACGGTACCGGGGCCGCGCGACCACGGCAACCCGGTCGGTTTGAGCGCGCTGTGAGCCCGACGCGCGCCCGCCGTCCGGCACGCTCTGCCCACACCGACCCCGGGAGACCGCATGCGCCCACTGTCCGCCCTCCTCCTCCTCGCCGCCTGCGACTCTGCTGCACCCCCTGGATGGGGCCCCGGGGGCGAGGTGCTCCACGCGATCGAGGACATGGCTCTGTGCGAGCCGCAGATGGGGGTGTTCCCCGTCGCGGCCGCACACAACATCGGGTACGACCACGCGAGCTGCGACTCGGGCACGTGCGCGATCAGCTGCCCCGACCTGCACGCCAACTCCGACCATGGCGGCGACCACCACGGCATCGACGTGTTCGCGTTCCATGCCGCGCCGCTGGTCGCGGTCGCAGACGGCGTGGTGGTCGCGGCGAGCTGGCCGTCCGCGACATCGGGCAACCGGGTGCGGGTGCAAGACGACTGTGGCTGGGAATACTACTACGGCCACATGGACACAATGGTGGTGTCGGTCGGGGACGTGGTGCGCGCCGGTGACCTGCTCGGCACCATGGGCGCGACCGGCACCGGGTCCACCCACCTGCACTTCAACGTGTCGCCCTGGGGTGACTACACCTCCGACATCGACCCCATCGATCTGCTCGTGGAGACGAGTGGCACGGCCTGTGGCGCGCCTCCAGTGCGGGGCGACGAGCATGTGGACCCTGCCGACCGCGACGAGCCCGACGAGCCCGACGAGCCAGCCGACGAGCTCGACGCGCCAGCCGACGACCCGGCAGAGCCAGCCGATGACCCCGCGGACGACCCAGCGGACGAACCGGAAGCGCCAGCCGATGACCCGGCGGACGACCCCGAAGGGCCCGGTGACCTCGGCTGCGGGCGCGTCACCGGCACCACCTACTTCTGGGCAGACACCGTATTGTGGTCCTGCGATGCCCGGTTCGTGCTCGTGATGCAGGGCGACGGCAACCTCGTGCTGTACCAAGGTGCTCTGGCCCTGTGGAGCACGATGACCCACGGCAACCCCGACGCATGGGCTGCGATGCAGGACGACGGCAACCTCGTGGTCTACGCCGCATCGGGCTGGCCGCTGTGGTCCACCGAGACCGGCGGCCATCCCGGCGCGGTGCTCGCTGTGCAGGATGACGGCAACCTCGTGATCACCGACGCAGATCGCCCGATCTGGGACAGCCACACCTGCTGCCACTGAGCACCGTCCAGGTCGCTGCTCGAGGTGGCCAACCCGGAGAGGTAGCCTTACTGCCAGGTAAGAATGCCTACCGGAGAGGCGGCCCAGGCCCCAGTAGTCCTCAGCGAGCACGGCCTGACGCTGTGGGCACCCGGCCCGGTGGTTCCGCAGGACGTGCACACCGCCCGCGAGCTGCTCACTGCCGTCGGCGCCTACCCGGTGCACGTCCTGCCGAGCGCGGACGGGTGGGTCGTGCTGGTGATGCACCGGTGGGCGGAGCTCGAGGACGGCCAGGGTCCACCACACTGACCGAACGGTGACCAGGCGTACGCGTCAGGGCTCATCCTCTTGGAGGGCGCGTTGGTCACGACCCTCGAGTCCCAGACCTGTGTGGCCGCGCGGGACTCGCCGTAGCTGACGGACGTGGCGACATGGGGCGCCACCTTCGGCGTGGCTGCAGTGGCGCGACAATGCCGCCTGACCGCGTGACGCACCTCGCGCCATGGCCCCGACCGCGACCTCCCCTCTGCGTCGACAAGACCGCCCAGAAATCGACAAGGCGCATTCATGAATGACCAGCGCTACTCGGTCGTTCGGCCAGACGCATCGGACGATGGCGCGGGAGCCCATCTCGCGTTTCGACATGACTGAGTGCTAGCGTCCCGGCTCACCCCGGAGCACACGCCATGCGCACCCCCATTCTTCTCACGTCCCTCATGTTCGCCGGCGCTGCCTACGCGGCCCCGACGATCACCACATCCGGCTCCTGTCCAGGCCCGATCACCATCGATGTCACCGGTGTGGCACCGTACCAGAGCATGGCGTTCCTGTACGGTCTCGGCGCCGGCAGCGACACGATCGCGCGCGGCGCCTGCACCGGCACGGCCAGCGGACTCTCCGGCATCCGCTTCGGCTTCGCAGCGGCCGACGACGACGGGGATGGCGCGTTCAGCTTCACGCCGGTTGTGCCCGACGGAGCCTGTGGTCGGTACATGCAGGCGATGGACATGTCCGACTGCTCGGTCTCCACGGCCGTCTCGTTCGGCGGTGGCGGGTCCGGCAACACATGCCAGGACATCATCATCGACGATCCGTCCTCGCCGAGCGGCGTGTACACCATCGACCCCGATGGCGATGGCCCGGGTGCTCCGTTCGAGGCCTACTGCGAGATGACCATCGATGGCGGTGGCTGGACGGTATTCTCATACATCCGCGACCCGTCCCACTGGGACTGGGGGATCTACACCGACCAGGGCATCGTCGGCGACACCGCGGGTGGCTTCGCCCAGGGCGCCACGCTGAGCAGCGCCGGGTTCGAAGTGACCGACCGGCTGGTCATGTACCTGAGCATCATCGAGCTGGGCGTGGACCTCGGCACGCAGTGGATGGTCACGTCGCGCCCAGACGCGGTCTTCTCCGACACCATCGATACGAACTTCGGCTGGGATTACTACGACAGCTACGGCTACGCGGAGCCGGACGCCGGCGACGTCTGCAGCCACGGCTGCACCACCTGGCGTGGATTCGGCATGTTCAGCTACACCGGTGGTGGCGTGGACTGGAGCGGCACCCAAGGCGGTGACTACGGCTGCCGCGACGGCAACAACATCTGCTGGATGAACCGCAGCCTGGGCTGCAACGTCGGGGACGGCCGCTGCGCCAACCTCACGGGCGACGGCGAGGGTGTGATCTACGCCGTTCGGTGATCGGGGTCGCATGACGCTCTACGCCTCCGCCCACATCGGGCGGGGGCGTTCGTCCTCAGGTACCGAGGCGGTCCACGAACCCGACGGCCCGCGCCTCACTCCGGCAGCTGAGGCCCCGCCGGCAGCGTCCAGTCGAACACCATGATCCGCGACTGCTCCTGGTTCGCCCGCGCGATCTTGAACCCAGCGCCCGACGGCTCGGGGTACAGCGTGGTGGTGCGGCGACGGAGGGTGGCATGGTACGGGAGCATGCCCTCCGGATCGGCCACCACGGCCACGATCTCCTCGTTCACCGCCAGCGGTCCCTTCGCCTCGCCTCCCTTCACCAGCTCGTGGTACGCCTCGACCGACTTCTTGTCGAACCGGCTCTCCATCGCCATCTCGACGCACCGGGGCGGCCCTCCTTCCTGGCAGGGCACGCGGGCCACGAAGGTGCGCTCCGCCGTTGACGTGTAGGTGCCGGTGAGCCCGGGCGTGGGCTGGGGCACGTCGTGCTGGCGCACCTCGCCAAGCGTCCAGCCGTCCGCGTCGCGCCACAGCTCGATGAGCGCCCCCCACCGCTGCTTGGCAGCACCGAGCAGGCTCGGGTGGCTGCCCGCGCTGCGCCACGTTCGCGCTCCCTGGGGCTCGTCCCGCAACGCAATCTGGGCCAGCGGTCCGAGCCGGAGCTGTGCGGCGAACGGCACCACGTCCACCAGGCGGCCATCCTCGGACAGGATCCACGTGCCGTTGTCGTCGGCCAGCACCTGGACCAGGATCATCCCGGGACTGCGCGGCGCGGTGCCGGTCCAGGTGTCGGTGAGGATGGTTCGGGGCCCGGGCACTACTCGCACTCCACCGGCCGGATCAGCGTGCACCGCGACCGACCACGACTCGGTGGTCTCCCAGCGCGCGTCGTCGTCACCGGCCGCCCGAACCACCTCCCGCGCCAGCTGGATGTCGGCCACCGCACCCACGGGCCAGCCGATGGTGGGGTGCAGCACGTCGTCGGCCAGGGCGGGTGCGATGGGCACGCACGCGAGAGCCACGGCCAGCAGGGCGCGGGGAAACTCCGGTCTGTCCCTTCGGGACCGGAGTTTCCCGCGCCCCGCCTCTTCATCTTGCCGGTCGGCCCGTTCGGGCCTCCCTTGAAGGATGCGCATCGGCAGGCTCCTCGGCAGGTCCGCGCCCTGTATCGGGTCGGGTGTGGGCGCGCGCCGGGTCGCGATACGGGGAGGCAGCGGGAGGTGATGTGCAAGCGAGCCCGGACCCACGACTGGAGAGGCTGGAGGCGGTGATCCGCGACGCGGGACCCGCGCTGACGGCGTTCTCGGGCGGGGTGGACTCCACCTTGGTGGCGGCGGTGTCGCACCGCGTCCACGGGCCGCTGGCGCTGGCGGTCACCGGCGTGAGCCCGTCCCTCGCCCGCGCCGAGGCCGACCTCGCCGCCCAGGTCGCGGCCGGCCTGGGCCTGCGGCACCGCCTGGTGGAGACCCACGAGATCGCATCGGAAGGATACCGGGCCAACGCCGGCAATCGCTGCTACTTCTGCAAGTCGGAGCTGTTCGGCCGGCTGTCGGTGCTCGCGCGAGACGAGGGGTTGGCGGCCGTGTTCTCCGGCGACAACCTCGACGACGTGCGCCCCGGCTCCCACCGCCCAGGCATGCGGGCGGCCCAGGAGAGCGGTGTACGCAAGCCGCTGATCGAGGCCGACCTCACCAAGGCCGACGTGCGGCAGATCGCGCACGCCCTCGGGCTGCCGAACCACGCCAAGCCTGCCAGCCCCTGCCTCGCCAGCCGGGTGCCCCATGGCACCCGCGTCACGCCCGAGGTGCTCGCACGCATCGAGTCCGCAGAGGCAGGGATCCGCGCGCTGGGGTTCACGGTGTTCCGCGTGCGCCATCACGGCCAGGTGGCCCGCATCGAGGTGTGCGAGGCCGAGCTGGACCGCGCCTTCGCCCAGCGGGCGGGCCTGCTCCGGGCGTGCCGCGACGCCGGCTACCTGTGGGGCACCCTCGACCTCGCCGGGTTCGCCTCGGGCTCGCTGAACGCGGCGCTGAAATGACCGACCCCCGCCGGGCCCTGCTCGCCCGGGTGGCCGCCGGGGAGCTCGACGTAGACGCCGCCCTGGCGCAGCTCGCCGACGCCTCGGTCGAGGCCCTGGGCTTCGCCACCCTCGACCATGAGCGGGCCTGGCGCCGCGGTCTGCCCGAGGTGGTGCTCGGCTCGGGCAAGGAGCCCGAAGACCTGGCCGAGATCGTGGTCCGACTCGCCGACCGGGCGCCGAATGTGCTCGCCACCCGGGTGAGCGCCAGCGGAGCCGCGGCGGTCCGTCGGCGCGTGCCCGAGGCCACGTGGGACGACCGGAGCCGGGTGCTCCAGGTGTGGCGGGATCGCGCCATCACCGGCCGCGGCACAGTGCTCGTGGTGGCGGCCGGCACCAGCGACCTGCCGGTGGCCCTCGAGGCCGAGCACTGCCTGCAGGTGATGGGGCAGCGGTGCGACCGCCTGGTGGATGTGGGTGTGGCAGGCTTGCACCGGCTGCTCGCCGCCACGCCAGCGCTCAGGGCCGCGAGCGTGGTGATCACGGTGGCCGGGATGGAGGCCGCGCTGCCCAGCGTGGTGGCCGGCCTGGTGGATGTGCCGGTGATCGCTGTGCCCACGAGCGTGGGCTACGGCGCCAGCTTCGGCGGCCTGGCGGCCCTGCTCGGCTGTCTCAACGCGTGCTCCGCCGGCGTGGTCACCGTGAACATCGACAACGGCTTCGGTGCCGCCTACGCCGCCGCGCTGATCACCCGCGACCGTTCATGAACACGTTCGCCGACCTGGGCCTCGTGGAGCCGCTCCGCCGCGCCCTCGTCGCCCGCGGCTACGCCACGCCCACCCCCATCCAGGTCGCCGCCATCCCGCCGCTCCTGCGGGGCAAGGATGTGCTCGGCGTGGCCCAGACCGGCACCGGCAAGACCGCGGCCTTCGTGCTCCCGATCCTCCAGCACATCGCCCACACCCGCGCCCGACGCACCCGCCCCATCCGCGCCCTGGTGCTCTGTCCCACCCGGGAGCTGGCCCGCCAGATCGGCATCAGCGTGGGCCGGTATGGGCGGTTCCTCGACATCCACCACACCGTGCTCTACGGCGGCACCCCCGAGCCCCCCCAGGTGCAGGCGCTCGCCCGCGGCGTCGACATCGTGGTCGCCACCCCGGGCCGCCTCATCGACCTGCACCGCCGCGGCAAGCTGCGCCTCGATCAGGTGGCCCACCTGGTGCTCGACGAGGCCGACCGGATGCTCGACATGGGGTTCATCGGCGACATCGAGCGCATCGTGCGCCAGCTGCCACAGGACCGGCAGACGATGCTGTTCAGCGCCACCCTCTCCGCACCCGTGGAGCGCCTGGCCGCCCGCGCAGTGCGCGACCCGGTGCGGGTCGAGGTGGCCCCGTCGGCGGCACCGGTGGACGGCATCACCCAGCGCGTGCTGTTCGTTGAGCGGCTGAACAAGTCGCGGCTGCTCGGCCACCTGCTCGCCACCCTCACCGTGCAGCGCGCCCTGGTGTTCACCCGCACCCGGCGCGGCGCGGATCGGCTCACCGAGCTGCTCCAGCGCGACGACACCTCCGCCGCCGCCCTCCACGGCGACCTGAGCCAGGCGGCTCGACTGGACGCGCTCGACCGGTTCCGCCGGGGGGACGTGCGCGTGCTCGTCGCCACCGATGTCGCCTCCCGCGGGCTCGACATCGCCGAGGTGGACCACGTGTTCAACTTCGACCTGCCGGCCGAGCCCGAGTCCTATGTGCACCGGGTGGGGCGCACCGGGCGCGCCGGCGGCACCGGGGTGGCCATCGCCCTGTGCGACGAGACCGAGGGCGGCCACCTGCGCGACATCGAGCGGCTCACCGGCCACACCCTCGAGCCCGTGTTCGACCAGCCCTGGCACAGCCACGACGCCGTGCCCACCCTCGAGGCCTCGGGCCGCGCATCGAAGGCGCGTGGGGCCACCGGGGGTCGGCGACGCCGCAAGCGCCGCTGATCACATCATCCGGCGGAGCTCCCACCGCGTGTACGCCTCTTCCGTCGGGCGCATGATCACGGTGAACCCGAACGAGATGCCGAGGAAGGCGATGACCACCGGTGCCGAGGCGCCTGAGACGTGCGCGACCAGCCCAAACACGCCGATGGCCTCTGCACACGAGAAGCGCACCAGGTAGGCCGGCTGAGCGGCCATGTTCTTCAGCACCAGCGGCGCGCCCACCAGCCCGAAGGCGCCGACCAGCGTGGCGAGCACCCCGAGGGTGGCAGCCATCATCGGGTCTCCCGCAGGCGGGGCGGGCAAGACCCCTCCGAAGGCGATCAATGCGAACAACAACGGGGTGACTGCGAACGCGATCCACAGGATCTGGAGCGACCGGACTTCACTCATGCGAACAACGCAGACAACGGGGAGCTCACAAGACCCTCCTCGGACCCGATCTCCGACAGTGGTACGTCCATCGCCTGCAGCAGGGCAAGCAGAACCTTGCTCGTGCTCTCGCCGCCAAGCGACCGGTAGTGGTGGTCCGTCTTCAGTCGCCCACAGGCAGAGCCGGCGATCAACACCGGCATGTTCGCGATGCTGTGGGTCTGGCCCAGGCTCACCTCCGAACAGGCGTAGACCGCGCAGTTGTCCAGCAACGACCCCGATCCCTCGGGGATCGCCGCCAGCGCCGCGACGTAGTCCGCGAACGCCTCCATGCAGAACACCGTGTTCGCATGCACCTGGGGCTGATCCCCGCCCTCGTTGTGGGTCAGATCGTGGTGGCCGGCCGGGGCGTCGGGGAACAGCAGGTCGTTCACCGGATCGCAGAACCAGTGGCTGAACACCCGGGTCTGGTCACAGGCCAGCGCCATCGCCATCAGCTCGGCCATGATCTGGTTCTGCTCGCGCAGCTGCGGGCGGCCATCGATGTCGGACAGGTCCACCGGCATGGCAGGGCGGGAGCAGGCCTCGAGATCCGGCGGGTCTTCCTCGAGCCGGGCGAGGCGGGACTCGAGGTCGCGCAGGCCGTCCAGGTGCTGCTCGAGCCGCACCCGGTCCACGCTGCCCACCTCGCCCTGGAGCGTGGACAGCTCACCGAGAACGCCGTCGAGCACGCTGCGCCGCAGGCCCAGCTTGGGGTCGACCGTGCTGTCACCGGGCTCGCGGAAGGTGGGGCCGAACAAGCGGTCATACAGCGCCACGGCCGAGCTCTCCGGCGGGTTGCGGCTGTTCGGACCGTTGAAGCTCTTACCCTGGGCGCCCGCACAGCCGGTCTCCACCGATCGATACAAGGTCTCGCCGCCGATGTGGCTCGCCATCACCTGGTCGATCGTCGGCAGTACCATGCTGGAATCGTCCAGCACATCGGTCAGGCCACCGCCGGAGAGCACCCCGGCCGCGCCCGAGCCATGCGGTGAGTCATTCGGCAGCTTGATGTCGGTGCCGCTGACCACCGAGAGCCAGGGCTTGACCGCGGCCAGCGGGGCCAGCGCGCTGGACAACTGCCAGTCATCGCCCAGCCCATCCGCTGCGGGGGTCCAGTGCTCCGGGCGGTTGCCGTTGCCCCAGAACCACACGCCGAACCGCTTGGGCAGCACGCCCTCGAGGGCGTAGGCGGTGCCTGTGCTGTCGAACATCGCTTCGAGCGGGGGCAGCGCGAGGCTGACCGCGGCGCCGCCGAGCAGGCCGCGCAGCAGCGTGCGGCGATCGAGCACGAGACGCCCTTGGTGTCGGACCCAGCCCATCAGTCCACCTCCGACACGGCGCCGAACGCCTCGCTCAGCGCCACCTCGCGGAGCAGGGTGCGCATCGACCACCCCACCTCCCCGAACTTCAGATCCAGCCACCCGGCGAGCTCCTGCTCCCCGGCCTCAGGGCGATGCCCCACCCCATAGGCGTACAACATCTCCGCCATGCACGCCGGGAATGACGGATGGTCCCGCAGCACGCCGGCCAGCTCCCACGCGTCGGCGTAGCCCGAGCCGTCCACCTCGCCGCTCGCATCGATGACCGCGCCGTTCTCATGAGTGCGGTACAGCCCAAGCCCGTCGAAGTGCTCCAGCCCCAGGCCGATGGGGTCGGTGAGCTGGTGGCATCCCGCACAGGCGGGATCCTGCAGGTGACGCTCCACCCGCTCGCGGCGGGTGGGAGCATCGGCCGAGGCCTCGGGGATCGAGGTGTCCACGTCGGCCGGCGGGGGCGGGATGAACTGACAGAGCAGGGTCTCCCGCACGAACTTGCCCCGGAGGGTGGCGCTGGTGCTCACCGGGTGGGCGTGCAGCGCCAGGATGGCGATCTGGCCGAGCAGGCCGCGGCGGTCGCCATCGGCGGGCAGGGTCGTGGGACCGAAGCCCTCCCGCTCCGGCGCGGGCACCGCGTACAGCATGGCCAGGTTGGGGTCGACGAAGGTGTCGCGCGTGGTCATCCAGGTGCGGAAGTCCTCGTCGCGGTCGAACACCAGGGCCTCGACCGTGCGCTGGGCCTCCTCCCGCGCCGACGGCCCGATCTCGGCCCGCATGGCGGGGAACACGTCGGGGTCCTTGGTCAGGCCCTCGAGGCGCTCGAGGTGGAGGAGCTCGTCGATGAAGTTGCGGAATCCCTGCCGGGCGCGCGAGTCCGCGAGCAGGCGGTCCACCTGGGCCACCCGGCCCTCCGGCGTGGACAGCTCACCGGCATCGGCGGCGTCGAGGAGCGCGGCATCGGGGCTGGTGTTCCACAGGAAGTAGGCGAGGCGGGTGGCGAGCTCGTGGTCGGACAGGCGGCCGCCCGCGCCGAGCTCGATCCGGTACAGGAAGTGCGGGCTCTGGAGGATGGCGGCGAGGGCCAGCTCCAGGCCGGCGTGGAAGTCGCCCAGGGTGTCGCCGGAGGTGCCCGCTACATCGACCAGTGCGCCGAGCTCAGCGGCCGACACGGGGCGTCGCCAGGCCTGCCGGGCGAGCGGGGCCAACACCTGCTCGGCGCAGGCGGCATCGGAGCTGCCGGTGGGCTCGCACGGCACGATCCGGTCGCGACGCTCGGGCGACAGCGCCTGTTCGGCCAGGGCATAGGCCGCATCTTCGTACTGCTCCACGCCGAGGGGCGACAGCGAGGCGGTGCTGGCGCCGATGGAGAGCAGCCCCTCGAGCTCGGTGTCGGGCTCGAGCCGGGTGGGCAGCACCAACCCGTCGCCGAGCAGGTCCACGACGCTGTTGCTGTACTGGGTGTTCGTGAGGCGACGGAGCACCGGGGGGGGCGGCGCCACGGCGGGCTCGGGGCCGGCCTCCACGGGCACGTACCGGTCGACCTTGGGCTCGTCTGGAGTTCCACACGCCAGAAGGAGCAACGGGAGCCAGCGAGCCACAACGCCTCCGGGGACACCGCGACCGTATCCGGTGGCTCCGGGAGGCGGCGACCTCTATCGCTAGAGCAGGTAGGTGAGACCGATCGCGAGGGACGTGGACTCCGTCAGCTCGAACACGCTGTCCCTGAACCGCGGGGGGCCCATGCGTCGCACGTCGGTGGACGCGCCCACCCCCTCCTTGGGGATGCCGAACAGGCCAGTGTCGAGCTCACTGTCCTCGTCTTCGTCGTGCAGCACGCTCACCGCATACGCGCCCGGAGGCAGCGTGATGGACGCGACCGCCGACCGGGAATGAGGCTCTACAGACGCCGTGAATGCCGGCACGCCGCCGGGGAAGGTGTCGGCCGAGCTGTGCACCGCCACCCGGATCAGCCCATCGTCGTTGCGCAGCCCGTCTACCGTGACCTGCAGTGTGACCGGGTCTGCAGCGAGCGCGAACCCGAGCGTGAGCAGCAACATGGGGCCTCCTGACGCAGCCTGTACCTCGTCGCCCCGCTCACCACGGGCCCGCTCAGCGACCCGTCAGGTGATCGCGAACCGCATCGGCGGCTGCCCACCGCCACTGATCAGGCGCCGCAGGCTCGCCACCAGCCGAGAGGCACCGATCGGTGGGCGATGGTGCTGGGACACCGTGAACTGCGGCTCGACCAGCGCGGCGTCGGCGGGGTCGGCGGAGAGCAGGACGGCATCCGTGCGTCCTTGGGCCGCCAGCTTCCACAGAAGTGGGTCCCGCGCCTCCACATGGGTGCGACCGAACACCACGAGCCGGACCCCCTCCCTCGCGGTCATCCGTCGGCCGTTGCCCGGCACGAGGCGCAGCCGCCACGCGTCGCTCGCCGCCCGCACCGCGGCGATCAGGTCGGGTCAGGTCGGTCGAGGTGAGGATCGCCCTGGAACCACCACAGACCGACCTGAGCGGTGTGGGTACGGTGCGGCGCGTGGACCGGCGAGGCCACCATCGTGTGCCCACAACCCGGACATTCCACCAGAGTGCCCAGCCCGGACTGGGCGACCGGGAGGCTCTGTCGACATCGGCTGCAGCGCACAAACATGGGGGTGACCTCTCGCTCTTCGCCAGAGGTACTTACCAGATCCCCGAACGTCCCCGGCCACACCCTGGCACAGTGCCCCTGGGACCGCCATGGGCGCGGATTCGCAAACACGGCGCGCCGCGATCGTCGAGCGCGCCACGGGGACCGCCCACCCCCGAGAACCGAGGCGGGGTAGGATGTGCCTCGACCGGAGGCTTCGTGACGCGCGTGCTGCCCCTCGTGCTGGTGTTCGCCTGTGGTCGCGAGACCGGCATCTCCTTCGATGCCAAGGCGCCGGTCGCTGCGATCACCTCGCCGGTCGACGGCGGGTCGCACCCCGAGGCGCTCGCGCTGGAGCTGCGCGGCACCGTGACCGACGCCGACACCAAGCCGCACGCGCTCGTCACCCGGTGGCTGTTCCGCGGCGAGACCGCCTGCGAGGGCGTGGTGCCCGACGAAGACGGCCTCACCACCTGCCAGATCCTCGATCTCGCGCCCGGGCAGGCCGAGATCCGCCTCGAGGTGGAAGACGAAGACGGCGAGACCGGCGAGGCGTCCGCGGCGTTGTCCATCGAGGCCTCCGCGGCGCCAACGGCGGCGCTCGACGCCATCGGACCGTTCGTGGAGTCCGTCGTCACGCTCTCCGGCACCGTGGCCGATGCCGACGACGCCGCGGGCCAGCTCGTCGTGTGGTGGGAGTCCAGCCTCGACGGCGCGCTCACCTCTCCCACCGCGCCGGATGCTGCGGGCGCAGTGTCGAGCACCGTCACGCTCACGCCCGGCCCACAGACCCTGGTGCTCTGGGTCGAAGACCCCCTCGGCCAGACCGGCAACGCCGGCGTCGATGTCACCGTCGTCGCCGTGGATGATGGGCCGGGCATCACCATCACCTTCCCGCGCGACGGCAGCCGTCAGGTGTTCGGGCTGCCCATCGTGTTCGACGCCGAGCTGACCGACCCCGACGATCCGCCGGTAGACCTCGACGTGGTGTGGTCCTCCGACATCGACGGCCTGCTCGCGGAGGTCTCGGGCGACGGCACCGGGCATGCCCGCGCCGAGGTGCTCGGCATGAGCCTGGGCGACCATGTGGTCACCGCGGTGGTCACCGACCCCGCCGGTCGGTCGGCCGAGGCGACGCTGGAGGTCCAGCTCGACGGCGCCCCCACCCAGCCAGAGATCCGGATCTCCCCCGCCGATCCGCTCACCGACGACACCCTCCGGGTCTCGGTGGTCACGCCCAGCGTCGACCCGAATGGCGGCGCCGTGTCGTACATCTTCGGGTGGGCCGAGGCGTCCGCTCCGGACGTGATCAGCGTGGGTGAGCTGCTCGCCCCCTCCGACACCGCCCGCGGCGAGGTGTGGACGGCCACGGTCACCCCATGGGACGGCCTGCAGGAGGGCGAGCCGGCCACCGCCAGCGTGACCATCGGCAACTCGGGCCCGTCCGCCTCGGTGAGCCTTGGCCCCGACGCCCCCACCACCCTCACCGACATGGTGGCGACCTGGGCCGTGACCGACCCCGACGCGGGCGACCTGCTCACCGCCACGGTGTCGTGGACGGTGGACGGCGCACCCGCGGGAGAAGGCGACGTGCTGCCGGCCGACGCGTTCAGCCGCGGCCAGCGGGTGGCCGTGAGCGTGGTGCCGTCTGACGGCGCGCTCGAGGGTCCTCCCGCCACCGCCGAGGTGGTGATCGGCAACGCCCGTCCCACGGCGCCGAGGGTGGTCGTTGTCCCCGCCGAGCCCACGGTGGATGACGACCTGCAGTGCATCGTGGTCGACCCCTCCACCGATCCCGACGGCGACGGCATCGTGTACACCTTCAACTGGGACGTGGACGACCGCGTGTTCGGCGACGCCGCCACCACCGACTGGCCGCAGGACACGGTTCCCGCCGAGTTCACCCGCCCGAACCAGAGCTGGGTGTGCACGGTCGTTCCGGTGGACGACCTGTTCACGACCGGGCCCGAGGCCCATGACGGCGTGGAGATCCCATGCATCGACGGGCAAGATTCGGCGTGCCCGGCGGAGTCCTGCCTGTCGATCCTCGAAGACGGCGTGGGCGACGGAGACGGCACCTACTGGATCCAACCGGGCCCTGCGCCCATCCAAGCCACCTGCGATCTCACCACCGATGGCGGCGGCTGGACCCTGGTGGCGCGGGTGCACCGGGCCGAGGTGGACGGGGTCAGCGAGCCCACCGGATGGTTCGGCGCCGGCAACAACCCCGGCCCCCTGGTAGATGACCGCGAGCTGATGAACGAGGCGCCCTCCGCCCACGGAATGCCGCGGTTCGCCGACTATTTCTCCGAACACCCCGAGCCCGTCGCGCGCTTCCGAGTGATCGGGCAGGACAGCGGCCGGGTGGAGGCCACGTGGTTCAAGGGGGCCTTCCTCGACGCCTATGCCCGGTGGTTCGCCGATGACGACAGCCCCACCCCGGTGTGCTCCGACCCCGAGCTCACCACGGACTGTGTCGACGGCACCATCACGACCGGAAACCGCGAGGAAGGTCCGGACTACGGCGCGACGACGATCGGGGGGATGTACGTGACACCCGACTGTCCCCTCCACATGCGCCTCGACGACGATCTGGGTCCGGAAAAGTCCGGAATCGCAGCGTGCGACGGGGGTGCGGAGCTGCCGTCTGGGTACGATGACGAGTGGGGACATGGGCTGGAGATCTGGCTCCGCTGATCCATCGCCTCCTCGTCGGGTATGCTGACACTAGGAGGCAGCCATGCGCGCGGTTCTCGCAGCCGTAATGGGATGGTGGCGACGGTGGTTCGGCGAAGAACCACAGATCGCAGATTCTGGGGCCACGCCTGGCGATCAGCTGCATGCAGCCCAGGTGATGGAGGAGCTCCGCCGCGCCCGGGAGTCGTCCCGCTCGGCGCCGAGAGCGCGCCCCCGCTCGCTGCGCGGCGTGATGAACGGCCCGTGCTCGCCACGCTCCGCGCGGGCTCCGGGCAAGGTGCCCTGGTACGAGGTGCAGCGCCGCCAGGCCGCCATCCGCGACGAGCTGCGGGACGAATACGACGAGCACCGCCCGGCACAGAGGGACCGCGCAGGCCGCACGGGCTAGTCCGAAGGCCGGAGGACCCTCCATGGACCATGAGGACGTGCTCGAGTTCTGGTTCGGCGCGGACGACGCCATCTGGTGGAAGAAGGACCCGGCGTTCGACGCCACGATCCGCGCCCGGTTCGGCGAGCGGATCGACGCCGCCTGCGCCGGTCGGCTGGACCACTGGATGGACGACGCCCGCTCCGCCTTGGCGCTGGTGATCCTGCTCGACCAGTTCACCCGCAACACACGGCGAGGCTCCGGATCCACCTGGGCCCACGACGCCCGCGCCCAGGCCGTGGCAGAGCGCGCCCTCGCCGCGAGCTTCGACCAGCAGGTGTCGGAGCGCGAGCGCGCGTTCTTCTACATGCCGCTGATGCACGCCGAGCACCTGGCGCTCCAGGAGCGCTGCGTGACCCTGTTCGAGGCCATGGCCGCCGAGGCGTCGGACGCCCCGCGCGGTGCGGCGAAGAGCAACCTGAAGTACGCCGTGGCACACCGCGACATCGTCGCTCGGTTCGGTCGCTTCCCGCATCGCAACGCCCTCCTGCGTCGCGGATCGACGCCCGAAGAGCTGGCGTTCCTCCAGCAACCCGGCAGCGCGTTCTGATCCTGGAGGCTGGATGCTCCTGTTCGCTCTGCTCGTCGGCTGCAGCCAGGTTGTGTCGCTGGCGCCGCGGCCGCTGATCGCCGATGACGGCAAGGCCTACCCGGTCGGGTTCCTCGCCATGAACGCCCGGGGCGTGGTGGAGTCGGTCGGCCACTGGACTGAGCTGCGGTTGGTGGTGGCGACCGAGGTGGAGCCCATTGCGGCCGCCGTGAAGGTCACCTGGCTCACGCCCGGACCCGAGCTGACCGTGCCGCAGCTGTTCGCCCTGGCTCAGGGCACGGTGGCCCAGCACGGGCTCGCCCTGGAGGCCGTGAACGACGGGCAACCGCGCCTGGTGTTGCGCGCCGGCACCGTGCCCCTGGACAGCGGCCTGCAGATCATCGATCGACCCACGGTGGAGGGCGCCCGTCAGCGCGTGGTGAGCGCGGTCCCGGCCGAGGCGGTGTTCGTGCGCCACACCGCCACCGGCTCGTTCACAGCGAGCTGGTCCACGGAGCCCGAGCCCGAGCCCGAGCCCGACGCACCTACACCCGAGCCCGCCAACGCGATCGAATAGCCGGACGGCCCACGACGTCGTCCCTGCTCATGACGGAGGCCCCATGCTGACGATCCTGCTCGCCCTCGCCAGCCCCACGCTCGCCGCCGACGCCATCGCCGTCGACGCACCCGCCGGCCCCCCGATCCCCGCGTGGCATGCCAAGGCTGGGAAGGGCGGCAAGGGCGGAAAAGGCACCGGCAACAAGATCAAGGGCAAGAAGAAGCAGGACGGCTGGGACGCAAACTGGTGGGTGAAGCCGCAGGGCGGCGTGGACGTGGTGGGCAACGGCAACAGCACGGCCACAGTGTTCGGTATGGGCGCCACTGCCGGCGTGAGCGCGCTGTACAACAACAGGAAGACGCCGCGCTGGGGGGGCACCTCCCGAGTGTCTGGCATGTACCAAATCGGCTCGAACTCCACGACCGGCATCGACGCCCGGATCGGCGTGTTCGCGGGCCCACACTGGAAGAACTTCGACATCGAGGCCGGGCCCGACCTGTTCTGGAACCGGCTCTCGGTGCCCGGATTCCAGCTCGACCCCACCTTCGGCGTGGACCTGCCGATCACCGCCCACGCCTACGAGGGCATCTTCTCGGCCTACGCGGGCGTCGCCCCCACCTGGCTGTCGAATGTGGACCGCCGTGTGGACTGGTCGAAGGTGGACACACCCGGCTTCGGCCACGAGTTCAGCTACTTCGCCGGCGTCGGCCTTCGGGCCGAAGGCATCCTGTTCAGCCTCGGCTACACCTACCGGGTGACCGTGGCGGGCCCACAGCAGGGGTTCAACATCTCTGCCGACGTGGGCAAGGTGTTCTCCGGCGGCACTGAATAGCTCAGCGCGATGTGCTCTCTCAGGGAGGTGCGGGCAGCACCGCGTTGTTCGGGACGAGCACCTGCCGGCCGAACCCGGTGGCGTCGGACAGCTCGCCCATTCCGTCGAGCCCGAGCTCCGCGATCATCGCGCTGTTCGCGCGCCCCTGAACGCCCTTGAGCTCGCGCCGCAGCCCGCCCGCGTCCACCGAGACCTCGCCCGACCCCACCCGGTCGAGCAGCTCGGCCACCTCGGCGTAGAAGTCTGCCGCGATCCTGGCGACCGCGTCAGCGTCGGCCGGATCGATCTCGGCGGCCCAGGCGTCGAAGCCGCCATCGAACTCGGCGGCTGCCGCGTCCACGGCGTCGTGCACGACGTTCCGATCCAGCCGCACCTGAGCCGCAGCGGCCGGCGTGGGCGCGGCCGGAGACGGCGCGCGAGGGCCGGCGGAGGGCGCCGCAACGGGCGCGGTCGGCGGCACCGGTGCGGCAACGGGCCGGTCCGGGGTCGCGGGAGTCGGAGCATCGGTCGACGCGGGGCCGCCCCCTGCCGCCATCCAGACCAAGCCCAGCCCACCCACGACGAGTGAGGCCGCAGCCACGATTGCCTTGGTGTTCGCCACATGCGCCTCCGTGCCACCCGACATCACCCGGGCGCGCGGCTGCAGCCAGGGCTCAGGTGAACAGGAGCACCCCCACGCCCGCCACCATCGTTGCGCCGGCGAGCAACACGAGCAGAAGATCGTCGGTCGTCCAGGTCCTGCTCGTCTCGCCCTGCGCTGGCCTCATGGTGCCTCCTGTGTGCCTCACTCCTTGGACACCGGTCCCACCCACAGTGGTCACCTTGAACGGCACAACAGCACGCCGCCGGTTGCGCGCCGTCCGAGGGCCCGATTACGACCCGCCCCTTCAGACCCGGGACGACGATGTCAGAGCCGTACGAAGATGTGCTCGCCAGCCTCCGCAACCTGCCGCAGAACGACCGACGGCGAGCGTTCGCGACCCTCAAGCGCGAGCGCGAGACCCAGATGGCCGAGGCCCGCGACAAGGCGCCGGAGCTGCCGAACCGCCACTGGAGCAAGCACGAGCTGCTTCAGCGCATCCCGAACCCCGGCGGCGCCTCCTACGAGCAGAAGATCCTGATCCCGGAGTTCACCTTCCTGGGCGTGGCGAACCAGCCCGACTTCGGCGAGATGTTGATCACGTTCTACCCCAAGGCGTGGACCATCGAGCTCAAGTCGCTCAAGGTGTACAAGGACGCGTTCCGCGACTCCGTGGTGAGCTACGAGCGCCTGTGCAACGTGGTGTACGACGACCTCATGGGCGCCTACGAGCCCACCCGCCTGCGCCTGATGATGCGTCTGCGCCCCCGCGGCGGCATCAGCTCCTGCCTCACCATCGACAGCGACTGGACGATCCGAGGTGGAAAGGAGCAGTTCAACGACTGGAACACGAACACGGATCGCTTCGGGTTCGACGTGGCCGGGGCCGTGGCGTCGACCGTATGATCACCGTCAAGTCTTTCACCCTGATTACGCTTCTTGAATGATTTCACAGGTTTGCACGTAGTCCGGCCTCCGTGGACCCCGCCAGCGTCCCGCTCGAGGGAAGCTCACAGTCCGCGGGGCGTTTCAAGGCCGGTCGCTGACGACGCTTTCTGCTCGCCAACATCGAGGAACCGCGCTAGTTGCGGCCGCCTCACGACATGTGGAGAAAAGTAACAATGAAGCCCATCACCCTCGTGTTCGCTCTCGTCTCTGGTCTCGCGTTCTCCGCTCCCGCGCTCGCAGCGTGTGACGGCCTCGAGGGCAAGGACCTCAAGAAGTGCGAGAAGACCGAGGCCAAGAAGGCCAAGGCGGAGGGTCGCTCCGAGCCCCTCATGCCGTCGCAGGTCGACGCCAAGTTCGCGCACCTCGACGCTGACAACCCCTTCGCGACGGACGCATACAGCGTCCGCATCTCGAAGACGGGCATCGAGAAGATCGATGCCTACTTCACCAACGCGGCCGTGCTCCAGGGCAAGGTCGTCATGGCTCGCTACATGGTCGACAACTTCGACGCCATGGACCCGGCGCAGGCCAAGGAGGCAGGTGAGGCCCTCGCCGCGCTGCTCACCTCCATCCCGGATGATGGCAAGGCGCTGATCGACGAGGGCAAGGCGCTCGCGTCCCCCGACACGCTGAAGTCCATGGCTGCCAACCCCATGGAGATCCCGGGCCTGCTCAAGCTCGTCCCGGCGCTCACCGATGCGGTCGGCAACATCACCAGCGCGGTCAAGGAAGTCGTGCCGGTCGCCGAGTCCCTCAAGGGCAAGCTCGGCGCGTGAGTGGGCCGCCCGGCTCTGGCCGGGCACCTACCTGAACGCCGTCGGGGCTCCGCCTCGACGGCGTTCGTCGTTCTTGGTATGAGCGACGGTCCCCACCGAGAGTCGGCTTGTCGTGAGCGCGTTCCTGCTGTCCATCGCCATCGCCATCGCGGGCCTGCCTGGCCCGTTCGACGAGGCGCCGGTGGACCGCACCCAGCTCCGCCTCGGAGTGCTGCCCGCGCCGATGTGTGACGCGCCGATGGCCTACCCCGCGCAGCTCCGTGACACGCGCCACCTGCACCGCGCCAACCCCAGCCGCAGCTATGGCACCCCATGGCTCACCCAGCTGGTCGAGGCCACTGCGCGCCAGGTGCGCTACCGCCACCCCGACGCCGACCCGCTGTTCGTCGGAGACCTCAGCCACAAGTGGGGTGGCCCGATGTACGGCCACCGTCAGCACCGCGACGGCCGCGACGCCGACATCGGGCTGTACAGCACGGGTCGCACCCAGCCCGAGCATGGGTTCGCCCGCGTGTGGCCGTCCAAGCTCGACAGCGAGACCACCTGGGCGCTGATCTCGGCGCTCCTGTCGAGCGGCCGGGTGAAGGTGATCCTGCTCGATCAGGGCCTCATCGACACCCTGGTCGACTGGCTGCGCGAGTCCGACACCATGACCGAGGCCGAGATCGACACGATCTTCCCGGCCCCGAAGACGCCGGGGCTGTGGCAGCGCGAGGGCATCGTGCGGGGTGCGCGCAACCACGCCGACCACCTGCACGTACAGGTCACCTGCGGGCGCTGAGCCGGTTCACAGCAGCCAGCGCTCCGTCCACGCCGCCACGTCAGCGACGGTGTCGTCTTCCAGCGCGCTGCCATCGAACATCTGGGTGCCGTGCACGGCGCCGCGCTGGGTGAACTCCCAGTCGGCCGCCTGGCCCACGAAGGCGTCGCTGTAGGGCTCGTTGGTCGGGTAGAGCCAGAGCAGCGGCGTCTGCTCGGTGGCGCTGCCGGAGACGGCCACCTGGGCCTCGGTGTAAGTCCCCGGAGACATCCACACGAGGGCGCGGGGATCGGGCAGGTCACCGGCGTGGGCGGCGGTGTAGTCGTGCACCGAGGTGGAGCCATTGCTCGCCCCCACCAGCAGCAAGCGGGACGGGTCCACCGAACAGCCGGCGTCGGGATCGAGGAGGTACCGAACGGCCGCCTCCATGTCGAGGCGACCTCCCTCCCCCGTGTACGCCGCCGCTGGATCGCCTGTGGACCGCCCAGCACCGCGCCGATCCACGTTGAGCACCGACACGCCGAGGTCGGCCAGCGCATCACGCACCCGCTTGGGGTAGCCGGAGCGATCATTCGACGGCGGGATCATGTGGAACAGGATCACCGCGCCCGAGCCCGGCGTCGCCGCCACGTGGTGGTCGGCCGCGAGGGTCTCCCCATCTTCGGTCGCGAAGGTCACCTTCGACACGTCGGCCGTGCAGCCTGGACCGCCGCCAGCTGCCCCTCCGCTCGTGCCCGACGGCGGCGTGGTTCCCTCGCCGATGCTGTCCGAGCCTCCCGCGCAGCCCCAAAGACCCAGCACCATCACCCAGTTGCGCACGTGACCTCCACGAAGGCTTGACCGCGCCCACCGACGAACGTTTCAGGCGTAGGCTATTTTTACCGCACTGGAGGAGATGCATGCGCATCGTGATGGTCGCAGCACTGGTCCTCGCCGCGTGCGGCAAGCAGGACGGGGTGGACACCGCGCCGCCGCTGCCGGAGTTCTACGTACAGGCCACCATCGAGGGCAAGCCCTTCGAGGTCGAGTCCACCGCACAGCTGGAGGGCATGCGCCTGGAGGCGTACGACAGCGCGTGGGACCAGCAGAACGTGCACGCCCAGTCGGTCACCTTCGGCGAGAAGCGCGACCGCATGCGGATCGAGGCGGTGAGCCTGTTCGATGGCCCTCCCGACCAGGACGAGACCTTCCAGGTGTTCTACAGGGGCAAGCACGACTACGGCACCATGACCCGCAACGCGGACGACGACGACGAGGAGCTCGCCGGGGTGAACGTGGTGTTCTGGGACGCGAACGAGTCCGACTGGTGGTGCTCCACCAGCCGGGGCGACGAGTCGGGCGCCACCTTCGAGGTCACCCGGCACGACCTGTACGACGGGCCCGCCACGCAGGATGGGCTGCGAATCTGGGGCATCACCGAGGGCACGTTCTCGTGTACCCTCTACAGCACCGGCGGATCGGGCATCGAGCTCACCGACGGCAGCTTCCGGATGCTCACGATCCTGATGGACTGATGCCAATGTGGTGGATGCTCGCTGCGGCCTTCGCCGCCGACCCTGTTCCCGAGGCGCTCACGGTCACCGCCGAGCACCGCGGCCTGCTCGTGGGCATGCCGCAGCTGGCCTCTCGCCTCGAGGGGCTCGCGTGGGATCGGGAGGCCGAGACCGTCACGTCCTCTCGCCTCGCGGATGGCACCCTCGACATCCTGTACTCGTACACACCCAAGGACCGAGACGGCCAGGTGGACTCGCTGCACCACAACGTGCTCGTGAACTACATGCGCCCCAGCCAGGCCCACGACGTAGCAGACCTCGAGCTCGGCGTGAAGCTGTTCACCCGGAGCTTCGACTGGGAGCGGGTGCCCATCGAGCCGTCCCCCCTGGGCTGGGGCGAGGTGAACCTGTGCTACCTGGTGAAGAAGCGCAACACGGGCGAGCCCACGGGCACCCTGTGCATCGCCTCGAAGGATCGCTACACCGTCATCTATGCGGTGGATGGGCTGCTGCTCAAGGACCCCGGCAGCATGGACGCACTGCTCGGTGAGTCGCTGGAGAAGCTGCTGCGCGTCCGGCCGTAGCCGCCCGCTACAGGGCGCGCAGGATGGCCTCGGCCGCACCGCGCTGCTGACGAACGCTCGCCGCGAGGGCCGCCTGGCCACGCGCGCGGAGCAGGTTGTGCTCGCCCCGACCTCCGAACCGCGGATTCCACCCGAAGTACCGCTCTTCCAGGGCGTCGCGGGCGAACCGGGCCGCCAGCTCCCAGCAGATGCGCTCACATCCGGGGACCACAGCGCTCCACTCCTCCGCCGACAGCGCGCTGTGGGAGGCGTAGCCGTGCATGGCGGCAGAGAAGATGTCGAGTCGCCACGTGGGCGCCTCCACGTCCTCGGAGGCGGGGTTGCACCACGAGCGGAGCGCATCGCCCAGCTCGATATCGAGAGTGCCCCAGGCGCAGGTGTCGAGGTCGATCAGGGCGTGTGCCGCCGAGCCGATGAACCGGATGTTGCTCACCTTCAGGTCGCCATGGATCACCCGCGCAGGGAGCTCTGTGGGGCCGTTCCAGGTGCGCCACCCTTCGGCGATGCGGGCCGCCAGCGGCGCCACGGCGGGCGCGAGACGGTGGTCGGGGTGCGCCTCCACCGCAGCGACCAGACCGGCCAGGTGGGCGTCGGTGTCGTGGGCGCCCGCCCGCACACTGTGAAACTCCCACTCGAGGTCGCCCAGCGCAGCGTGCCACCGGGCCACCAGGGCGCCGGCAGAGCGCGCGTCCGCCGGGTCCTCCAGGCTGTGCACCGTGCGGTCGCCCACCGGCGTTAGCAGTCGCCACACGCCACCCCCGGGGTCGGTGTGCCACAGCGCGCCGGCGGCGGTGCGAAGGATGCGCGGGGTGGAGACCCCGACGGCCGCCAGGTGGGTGGTGACCGCCTCGATGTCGTGGTGCACCTCGGGCACGAAGATGCCGGTGTTCAGGCGCTGGAGGTAGCCGACCCGCGCGCTGCCCACGTCCACGGCGAAAGTCTCGTTGATCAGTCCTCCGTCCGCCAGGGGCGACGCCACGGCATCGGCGAGAGACCACAGGGACAGGGCAGGCAGCATCGGACCCTCAGAAGCGGCGGTCGACCACGGTGCGGAGGTAGGTGCGGGCGGCCAGGGTGAGGTCGGCCAGAGGCGGCACCTCATCGGCCGTAATCCGTCGGCAGGACGCCAGGTCGTGCTCGAACAGGTCGCGTCGGAACCGGGCCGCCCAGCGGGCGTCCTCCACCACGGCGACCACCTCGTAGTGGCGGAAGAAGCTCGAGTTGTTCAGGTTGGCGGAGCCGATGATCGCCACGTCGTCGATCACCGCCACCTTCGCATGGGTCATGTGGTGGCCGTACTCGTACAGCTCGATGCCGGCGCGGATCCACTCAGGGTAGCGCATGCGGGCCAGGTACAGGAACTCCCACGCGTCGTTGTGGTGGCCCGGAACCACCAGCACCACGCGCACTCCGCGGGCCACGGCGGCGGTGAGGTGGGCGGTGAGGGCTGGGCCCGCCAGGTACGGGTTCTCGATCCAGATCGACCGCTGCGCGCCGTCGATCCGGGCGAGGTATTCGGCCTCGATCTGATGCTCTACGCCGGGGGTGGTGGCGAGGATCCGCACGGGGATGCCCCCCCGGAACCGGCGGAGCGCGGGGAAGGTGGGGTGATCGGGGTCGAGGCCGCGGCCGAGGTCGCGGGGGCCCATGTCGAACGCATCACCGCCCTCGGCCACCCACCGCTCGCGGAACAGCCACTGCACGTCGCGCACCACGGGGCCGCGCAGTTCGACGAACACGTCATGCCACCGGCTCCACGGCTCGTCGGCGGCGTCGACCGCGGGGTCGATGGGGTCGACATACAGGTACTCCCGACCGATGTTCTGGCCACCGAGCAGGGCGATGCGGCCGTCGACGATGATCATCTTGCGGTGGTCGATGCGGCCCACCGTGAAGAACGGGAGGTGCTCGTCGAGCACCTGGTAGGCCTCGGGCCAGTCCTCATCGGGGCGAGGGTCGAGCTGGAGGTACGGGAAGCTGGCGTCCACCCAGGTGGTGTTCGGCGCGGCATCGAGGGCCGCGCGCAGGTCGGACACATCCCCGCGCACGCGTTCCTCGTCGATCAGCTGCCGGAGCCGGTCCACCAGCGCCCGCCGGGTCTCCGGTTCCAGGTTGAGCAAAGTGGTGGCCCAGATGCGCTGCAGCGCGTACAGCGCGAAGCTCGTGCGGGTGGTGCGCAGGTCCACCATCACGCGCACCCGGACACCGGCCCGAGCCCGCTCCACCAGCAGGTCCCGGAGCTGCCGGCCAACGGCGTCGTCGAAGAACAACATCACCTGCACGTGGATCGTGTGGCGGGCCGAGCGGAGCACGTCGACGAGGCGCGGGAGCAGGGTGTTGCCGTCGATCAGTGGGAAGGCGAGGTTTCCGTGCCGCGCCGGCGGCGGATGTAGGCCGAGGGCGAACGTGATCGGCGAGCTCCCGGTCCCCAGATCGTGCCCGAGGTCCGGCCAATACCCCTGACGGTCGGGCGCCTCGAGCACGAACGCGTCGGCCGACGACCACCGATCGGGCACCGCCGTGCCCTGGTCCGCCGCGCGCACCCGCTCGCCGCTGACGTGGTCGAGCACGCCGCGGTCGTCTGGAAGCTCCGTGACGAAGTACACATCGGGCCGACGCTCCAGCCCCCGTGGCGCGGCCAGGAGGTGGGCCCGGCCATTGCGGTCAGTGGTCTCGGTGGCGAGCTGGTCGTCGGGCCCCAGGTCGCGGTCCATGGCGTGCACGGTGAGCCCCGGCACCCCGACATAGGCCCCAGCCGTGGAGCTCCACACCACGAACCGCACGTGCAGGTCGAGCAGCTTCACGGGCCGAGCAGCCGGGCGAGCTCCCCCTTGTGGGTCAATGCGAGCAGGTCCATCGACCAGGCGACGGCGATGTGGATCACCATGCCGGCGTAGATCGACCGGGTGTGCAGCGCCACCATGCCCAGCGCCATGCCGGCGATGATCGAGCCCAGCGCCTCCAGCCCGGGCTTCTGGAAGTGCAGCATCAGGTACGGCACAGCCATCATCGGCACCACCCACGCGCCCAGAGTGCGCCGTGGGCCGAAGATCATGAACCCGCGGAAGAAGAACTCGAGCGTGATGAACTGCAGGGCGTAGACCAGCTCCCAGACGATCAGCATGGTCCAGGTGGCGCCCGCGGCCTTGGCCAGCGGGTAGGCGCGCAGGAAGTGGTCGGTACCCGAGAGCAACACCACGAACGGCAACACCAGGCCGAAGAAGAACAGGTACAGCGGCAGGTGCGAGCGCAGCCCGTCGAGCGAGAAGCCGTAGTCGCGAAGGCGCTCGCGCAGCACCAGCTTCACGTACAGCGCCGGCGGCACGAAGTAGGCGAACGACACAGCACTCGCCCACCAGATGCGGTTCCAGTACTTGGGGTACTCCGCAGGTTCGAGACCGATCAGGTCGAAGCTCTCCCACGAGAAGAACCGGTTGAACCACAGCACCAGGCCCACCACCAGGTACAAGCCGAGCACCTTGTAGGTCTCGGCGGGCGCCGGCTCTGGGTCGGGCGGGTTGGCCCGGAGCAGGTCATTCCACGCGTCCAGAGTGAGCATCCGCAGCCAGCCGAGCACGATCGCCTCCGGCGCCCCGGTGTATCCCGCCGTCGTGCGCTGTCAGCCGCCCAGGGGCGTGTCGTCGCACACGTCGCCCACGCCGTCGCCGTCGAGGTCCGACTGGCCGGGCACCCAGGGTCCCGTGGGGTCGAGGCTGAGCTCGAGGTCGGTGATCGGGGTGTCGCCGTCCTTGAATCGGGCGAAGGTGCCCCAGCCGCCGCCCTGGTCGAACACCTTCAGAAGCAGTCGGTTCCAGCCGCCCATCAGCGTGACGTCGGCGGTGAACTGGTCGACGTTGGTGCCCTGGCAGCCGGTGACGGTGAGCACCTCTTCGCCGTTGAGCCACGCCCGGGCCCCATCGTCGGGACCAAGGGCGAGGGTGAGGTCGCGGATGTCCTCGGCATACACGTACACCGCGGCGTAGGCCTCGCGGGGGGCGTCCACGAACGCATACGGCCGCACGAAGTCGAGCCGGTTGTCGTCGCTGATGGTCGTGACCCACACCAGGTCGCCCACGGCGTCTCCCAGCGCCGGGGCCGCGGTACCGTCATCGTCCCCGCCCACCAGCGCCTCGACGCTCGGCAGGCACTCTTCAGGGCTGCTGAGCCCCTCGAACGGTCCGATGGTGAGCCAGTGTCGGATGAACCCGTCGTGCTCGGTGGTCGGGCTCACCGCGTCGTCGCCGTTGGGCAGGTCGGGGCAGTTGTCGTCCACGTCGAGCACGCCGTCGCCGTCGTCGTCGTCGTCGCACTGGGCCGGCACCCCGTCGCCGTCCTGGTCGTCCGGCAGCGGCACGCCGAGGGAGAGGCTGTCGACGATCGCGGCGGTCAGCCGGTACCCGGGCACCGGTGCGCCGATCAGCCCCGAGACACACACGCTGTAGGTGCCCGCACCGAGCCACCGGGCACCCGAGGCCTCGGCTGGATCGAGCCGGGCGCAGCCATCGGCTTCGGTGGAGCCGGTGGCCACCTGGATCGAATCGGGCGCATGCAGCGCCACGGTCGCTGGTGGGGTGCACGCTCCGTAGCCATCGTCGAGCGCGGCACTCACCGCTCCGCACTCCGGCACGGCGATGGAGAAGCAGTCCACGTCGTCTTCCGACAGGCTGCCGAAGATGCCGCCATCGGGCAGGGGGTCTGCGGCCTCCGGCACGTCGTTCAGCTCGACCTCGCCCGGGCCATCTTCGGTTCGGCACAGCGGATCGCAGCCATCGCCGCCGAGCTGGGCGCCGTCGTCGCACGCCTCGCCATCGTCCACGATCTGGTCGCCGCATGCGGGCAGGGTGCAGTCTGCGCGGCAGGCGTTGGGCGTGGTGTTCGAGTTCGCCCCGCCGTCGTCGCACTGCTCGCCCGCGCCGAGCTCGCCGTCGCCGCAGCCGGGGGGTACCCACGCCGTGTCGACCACCGTGGTGGTGGTGAAGCTGGTGTCGCCGGACTTGGACCCGCCACAGGCGACGAGGAGCAGGACGAGGGTGCGCACGGACGACCGCCTGGGTGGAGCTCGGTCCTCGATGCTAGCGGATCGCTCGCCCGTGCGCCGTCAAGCTCAGGCGAAACCGGGTGCCGCCCGAGCCCCCCACGGAGCGCGGGCCGGCCTCACGCCTCGGTCGACCGCCGAGCAGACATGGGCAGGGACGAGCGGGCCGATGTGCGCCAGGTCTCGGCCACCGCGCGGTTCCACGCCGACACCTCGAGGGGATCGTCGTGGTTCACCCAGGCGGGGATCGAGGCCGACATCCGCACCTGCTCCACCCGGCGCTCCCCCTCCCACCGCCGCAGCTCCAGCTCCAGCTCGCGCAGCTCGAAGTAGCGCTTCAGCGCGTTGTTCAACACGATCGCCGTAGCCCCGACGGTCATGATCATGACCATCGTGAGCGTGGAGAAGATCGCGATCATCGCCAGCATATCGGTCGCGTACACCAGGCACCTCCGGCACCCTCTACGCACGGGGAGCGGCGTTGTTGCATCGAAGTGGAGACGGTGCAGCAGCCCCGGGATCTGGCTACCGAGCCAGCGATGGACACGAACCCCCTGCTCGCCGCCCTCCGCACAGCACTGCACGACGACACGCTGGATGATGCGCAGCGGTCGGCCGTGGAGGCCGCGCTGGCCGAGCTGTCCCGCGATGGCGCTCAGCACACCTTCGCGACGGTGGACATCGGCGACACGGCCCCCACCGAGACGCCGCCCGAGCTGCCGGGCATCGGCCGGTATGAAGACCTCGGGCTGCTCGGGAAGGGCGGCATGGGGGAGGTGCGGCGCGTACGCGACCCGGTGCTCGGGCGCAACGTCGCGATGAAGATCATGCGGGAGCAGGCCCCACGGCACCGATTCCTCGCCGAGGCGCAGCTCTCCGGAATGGTGGCGCACCCGGGCGTGGTACCCGTGCACGAGCTGGGAACTCTGCCGGATGGACGCCCCTATTTTACCATGCGGGAGGTGCGGGGCGACACCCTCGGCGACCGCATCGTGGTGGTGCACACCGCGTCGCGCGAGACGGGCGGGTGGACCCATGTGGACGGCTGGTCGCTGCGCCGTCTCGTGGAGGTGGTGCTCCGGGCGGCGGAGGCCCTGGCGGCCGCCCACGCCAAGGGCATCGTGCACCGCGACGTGAAGCCGGCGAACCTGCTGGTGGGGGCGTTCGGTGAGGTGGTGGTGGTGGACTGGGGGGTGGCGCGCGCCCCCGGGACGATCGACGACCCCTCCGGAGGCGCGCCGTCGCCAGACCCGCGACGCACGGCCGCGGGCGCGATGATCGGCACGCCCGCGTACATGGCCCCAGAGCAGGCGCGCGGCGATCAACACACCGTGGGGCCGCACTCCGACGTGTATGCCCTCGGTGCAGTGCTGTTCGAGGTGCTCACCGGCCGCCCTCCGTACAGCGGCGGCACCTTCGAGATCCTCACCCGGGTGCTGCTGCCCCACGCCTCCGGGCCCGAGTGGGGCACCGCCACACCGCCGGGCCTCGTTCCCGAAGACCTGCGCCAGCTGGTGGACCGGGCCACGGCCCACGCGCCCTCCGACCGCCCACCGGATGCGGGCGCCTTCGCCACCGAGCTCCGGGCGTGGCTCGACGGGCAGCGGGATCGGGACCGGGCCCTCGCTGGCATGCGGCGTGCGCTGGCCCGCGACCCGGAGACGCTGCGGGCGAAGGCCGCCGAGGTGCGGGACGCCGCGCGCGCCGCCCTCGACACCATCCCCACCTGGCAGCCCGAGGGGCTGAAGCTGCCCCATTGGGAGGCGCTGGCCGAGGCCGCCGCCTTGGAGGCGAAGGCCGATCTGGAGGCCCTTCGCCGCGAGCAGGACCTACGGGCGAGCATCGCGCTCGTGCCCGACCTGTCCGAGGCCCACGCCGCATTGTCGGCCAAGTACCTTCGGGACCACGCGGTGGCGGAGCGTGACGACGACCCCCGCACCGCGCTGCGCACCGCCGAGCTGCTGCGCACCCATGCCCAGCAGCTGCCGCAGGATCACCCCGACCGACGCTCCCACCTGGCCTATCTGGAGGGCACCGCCGCGGTCACCCTGCTCACCGAGGTGCCGTGCGAGGTGCGCCTGCACCGCATCGTGCTCCACCGCCGCCGCTACGAGCCCGTGTTCGAGCGGTCGCTCGGCACCACCCCCCTGCGGGCCGTCCCCGTGCCCCACGGACGCTGGCTGCTCACCCTGCACGCGCCCGGCCGCCCCGAGGTTCGCTACCCGATGTACCTCGAGCGCGGGGCCCACTGGAGCGGCATCCGCCCGGGCTCCGCCGACCCGTTCGTGGTACCGATCCCCGCCGCCCTCGCCGACGACGACGTGTACATCCCACCGGGGTGGTTCCTGGCCGGCACCGTGGACCGCGAGGTGGTGCTGCCGATGCGGCTGCAGTGGCTGTGGGCCGAGCCGTACATCATCGGTAGGCACCCGGTCACCATGGACACCTACGCGGCCTGGCTGAACCGCCTGCGCGCCGGCGGCCAGGCCGAAGCGGCCGACCGGCACCAGCCAACCGACCAAGGGGGCGTGCCGATGCTCCCCCGCGGCCCGGACGGCGGCTTCCGGACCGGCGTCGACCCCGACGGCGACCTGATCGAGCCACGACACCCCGCGCTGGCCGTGGACTGGTACAGCGCCTGGGCCTTCGCGCAGGCCCTGGCCGCCGACACGGGGCTGCCATGGCGGCTCCCCGGAGAGCTCGAGTGGGAGAAGGCCGCGCGGGGCGTGGACGGGCGCGACTACCCGATGGGGCCGTACCTCGACGCCTCGTGGAGCAACACCCGCGACGCCTGGGAGCACCGCTCCACGCCGAGCACCGTCGAGATGTTCCCGCTGGACTGCAGCGTGTACGGCGTGCGCGGCATGGCCGGCAACGTGCGAGACTGGACCGGCGACCTGTGGAATGCCCTCGGGCCCCCGCTGCAGGACGGTCGGGTGCTCCCACCCGCCCCGCCAGACGGCCGGCTCGCCGACGACACCATCGTGGTGGGCCGCGGCGGGGCCTGGCCCACCCACGAGCGCTCCGGGCGGTGCTTCGTGCGGGTGGAGGATCGGGCGTATTATCGTCACCCGGGGGTGGGATTCCGGGTGTGCCGGAGCCTGCCGTAAGCAGACCGCTGAAAGTTGATGTAACACCTATCGTCCAGACCCCGTCAGGTGCCCGTGTTCACCCGGCCACAGCCGATCCGAACTCACCACCGCCCATCCAGCAGCGCCCCGCACCCACGACCGCGACCGCCCAACCACCGCCGCCCCGAATCACCACCCACCCCAAAAATGTTCGCCCAACCCCTTCAGTCGACCGGCCCTCCACGGGCGAAGGGGCCGCGCAAGTGGGGGGGCCCCAGACGCCGCCAGCAGGGGACCTCGCCGCCGGGTGACGAAGTTCCCGGCGCCGAGGTCCGCGATGCCGCGGATGGGGGGGGCACCACGCCAGCAGGCACCGGCTCTCCCGCACACAGCCCGAGCCACGCTCATCCGGATCCCCAGCCCAGTTCAAGCTCAGCCCTGCACGAGCTCAGCCCTGCACGAGCCCCGCCTCAGACCCGCCGACGCTGCCGCTTGGCTTCCTTCGCCCGCGCCACCACCTCGGCCCGGTCCAGGTGGTCGGTGCCGCAGTGCTTCAGGTACTGGTCGTAGGTGCCCCGGAAGTCACGCACGCCGTCCGGATGGATCTCGATGATCCGCGTGGCCACTCGCGAGACGAACCACCGGTCATGCGACACCAGGAGCAGCGTGCTCTCGAGCTTGCTCAATGCCGTGGCCAGGGCGCGGATGCCCTCCAGATCCAGGTGGTTCGTGGGCTCGTCGAGGATCAGCACGTTCGGCTCCCGCGCCGCCACGCCGGCCAGCACCAGCCGCGCCGCCTCGCCCCCCGACAGCGACGGCACGCGCTTGTCGGCGTCGTCCCTCGAGAACAGCACCTGGGCCAGCCGCCCATAGATCGCGCCCTGCGGGTCCTGCGGCACCTGCTCCCACAGCCAGCTCGACACCGTGTGCTCCTCGCCGAGCACGTCGTGGTGGTCCTGCGCGAAGTAGCCACGGTGGGTCTCATACCCCCACTCCACCAGACCATCGTCGGCCTCGACCAGGCCCTGGAGCACCTTGAGCAGCGTGCTCTTGCCGATGCCGTTCGGTCCGATGATCGCCACCCGGTCGCCGCGTTGGATCTCCAGATCCACGCCATCGAGCACGGTCTTGTCGCCGTAGCTCTTCGAGATCCCCACCGCCTCGAGCACGGTGCGACCGCTGGGCCGACACTGCGGGAACTTGAACTTCGGGTACCGACGGGAGCTCTGCGGCAGCTCATGGATGACGATCTTCTCCATCCGCTTCTGCCGGGAGTTCGCCTGCCGCGCCTTGGTGGCCTTGGCCTTGAACCGCGCGATGAACGCCTTGTGCTCCGCGATCTCCTTCTCGCGCCGTGCGATCTCGCGCTCCTGCCGGTCGCGGTGCTCGCCCTTGGACTCCACGAAGGCCGAATAGTCGCCCTTGTACAGAGTGACCGTCTCGTAGTCCACGTCGAGGATGTGGGTGGCCATGTTGTCGAGGAAGCGATGGTCGTGGGAGACCACCACAGCACAGCCGTTGTACCGGGCCAAGAAGCTCTCGAGCCAGCGGAGCGACAGGATGTCGAGGTGGTTCGTGGGCTCGTCGAGCAGCAGCAGATCCGGGCTGCCGGCCAATGTGCGGGCGAGCAGCACCCGCAGCTTGTAGCCACCGGAGAGCACCGACAGCGGGGCATCATGCTGGGCCGTGGGGATGCCCATGCCCTCCAGGATCTCGGCGGCCCGGGCCTCGAGCGCGTAGCCGTCCAGCCTGAGGATGGTCTCTTCCAAGCTGCTGTAGAGATCGGCGTCGAAGTCGGACTCGGGCCCGGAGAGCAAGGCCTCCTTGCGGGTCATGGCCGACCACACCGCGGCGTGGCCCATCATCACCACATGCAGGATCGGCACGTCTTCGTACTGGAAGTGGTCCTGCTCGAGCACCCCCACCCGGGTGGACTTCGGGATGACCACGTTCCCGCCGGACTCCCTCTCCTCACCGGTGAGTATGCGGAGGAAGGTGGACTTGCCGCTGCCGTTGGCGCCGATGACGCCATAGCGATGCCCCGCGTGCAGCTGGAGCGACACGTCGCGGAACAGCGTTCGCCCGCCGAACTCCTTCGTCAGCTCGGTAATGGTGACCACAGTGACCCTCCGGCGGCGGAGTCACGCGGCAGGCGCGCTGGCGCAAGCCTGGGAGGCGGGCCGCCCGATGGGGATCAGAAGCCGCGGCGGCCGTTCGGGCCCAGCGCCAGCAACGCCACCACCACGTCGGGGAACAGACGGTTGAGGAGGTCGAACGGCATCAGCACGAACCCGGGCACCAGCGCCTCGAAGGTGCCGGCCTCCACCGCATTCCACGCCGCCGACGCGGTCTGCGCCGAGGAGTAGCTGACCGACTCCATCAGCGGGTGCTGGAACAGCATCGGCAGCCGGCTGTGGGAGGCCTGGCCTGCGCGACCGTCGCCGTCGTGGAAGTACTCGGTGTCGGTGATCTCCGCCGCGTTGAGCAGCGTGACCCCCACGCCCTGCTCGGCGAGGTCGGCCCGCAGGTTCCACGCCAGCCCCCGCATCCCCCAGCGGGCAGTGCCGTACACGACGGCTCCCCGCAGCGCCGACATCGAGGCGGCGCTGGTGACCGTGAGCACATGCCCCGAGCCCCGCTCGGCCATCGCCGGCACCAGCGCATGGGTGAGCCGGATGGCGGCCAGGGTGGGCACCTCCATCATCTGCCGGGCGGAATCGGGCCCGGTCTCCTCGATGTGCTCCCACGCGCCGGCCCCGGCGTTGTTCACCACGATGTCGGGCGAGCCATGGTGCCGCTCCAGCGCCGCAGCCGCGGCCGCGGTGCTCTCGGCATCCGACAGGTCGCACGGCACCACGATGGGGGTGCAGGTGGGCGCAAACCCGGCGATCTCGGCCGCCACCTGATCGAGCCGCTCGGCACGACGGGCGAGTAATGCCACCTTCGACGCGCCGCGCCGGGCGGCCTCGTGGGCCAGCGCCCGACCCAGACCGGACGAGGCTCCGGTGACCACCACGAACGCCCCGTTCAGAGAGTGCGCCCGGGTGCGATTCGCCCACACGCCGTAGGCGAGCAGCGGTAGGACGCCCAAGACCACGAACGCCCATCCGGGCATCCACCGCAGCGCTGCGAAGAGCACGAGCAACATCGCCATCTGAGGCAGGGCACTGGGCATGGGTCCTCCTGGAGGCACCCCGTCAGTATCCGAACCTGGCCCGCCCGTCCGGCCGCAACAGGGCCCAGAATGCATAGATGGCGAATGGGAAGCAGCAGCTCCCCGCCCACAGCGCGCAGCACACGAGCGCGAGCCACAGACCCCAGGGGCGCCGCGCGAGCACGCCGAACGCTGCGAGCGCCGCGGGCAGCGCGAACGCGGTGAACAGCCCCCCCTCGAACAGCCCCATGAACATCACCGCGGTGGGCGACGGCTCATCGGGACCGCCCATGGGCGGCTGCAGCGCGCCGATCAGCAGCCCGCCGCCGCCGGTGGTCAGGGCGAGCAGGCCGAACGCCAGCGCCCAGGCCCCGAGCATCGCCGAGACCACGAGCAGGTGCAGGTCGAAACCCATCCGGCCGTCCGTCTCCGGCGCATCGAACAGGTTCACGCCGGATGCACGTGGAGCACGGCCGTGTCGCCATCGCCGAACAGGCGACGGTAGGCCCGCACATGGAGCGCCACGGCGAACATGGGCCCGATGATCGGCACGTTGCCCGCGACGAGCATCAGCACCAGGTACAGCAGGGTGAACTTGCCGTGCCACGGCAGGTGTTGGCGGGCGTGTGCGAACACCGTGGTGATCGCGGCCACGCCGCCCTCCCGGTGCAGTGCGACCATGTTCATCGCGAAGCCGAGGAACAGCAGAACGGCAAACGCCGGGAAGTAGCACATCATCGCACCCATGATCGACAGCATCACCACCACCGCGCCGGCCGTGATCACGCTCCCCACGTCCTGGGTGGCGGAGTCGAAGGCGCTGGTGAAGCCGAGCACATCGTCCTCTCCGCGCTGATGCCGCGCCACGGCGCGGGCCAGACTGGCGGCGGTAGGCATGAGCACCACCGACATGCCACCGATCACCAGGAAGGTGATGCCGAACAGCCCGATGGGCAGGGCGAGCGACCCGAGGCCCACGACCAGTCCCGCGAGGTCTTCCGGCAGCACTGCGGCCACCAGGCCCACAACCGCCATGCCGCCAAACACGCCGCCGAACATCAGCGCATACAGGCCGATGATCGCGATGAACACGACGGGGAACACGAACACCATCTGCCCGAGTCCGGCCAACACATACGGGCCGAGGTTCGCCATGAACTCTTTCAGCGTCTCGTCGAGCAGCTGAAACGGGTCGGGCAGCTCACCGCCAGCGACGGGCTCTCGGGTGAAGCCCGCCGCAGGGACAGCCGGTGTGGTGGTAGCCGGGGCGAACTCGTCCATGTGGGGACCTCCGGGGCCAGGTGTAGTGCCCGGATCGGCCGAGGTCCATCAGAACGGAGCGCAGCCCTCCCCTGAGGGCGGGTCGAGAGGTGTGGTCGCGAGCACCACGTGATCCGCAGGCGCGGGCACTGCATACCGCCAGGTCTGGTCGGACGGGCCACAGTCGCCGCTGCCGTCGAGGTCAGCGAAGGTGTCCACGTACACGGCCTCGGCAGCGAGCAGGCCCACCCACGCGAACCCGTACATCCCACCGGTCACCGGCTCGGAGTCGTCCGCGATCACCGCGCCCGAGTCCTGCTCGCTCACCTGGATGTACACATCCACGCCCTCGATGGCGCCGAAGCCGCTGCCATCGACCACCAGGTCCCACATCGGCCCGGGCGTGGTGTCCGTGTCCGTGTCGGCATCCGTGTCGGTGTCAGTGTCGGTGTCCGTGTCGGTGTCGGTGTCGGTGTCGGTGTCGGTGTCCGTGTCCGTATCGGTGTCCGTGTCCGTGTCCGTGTCGTAGAAGACGTTGAACACGATGGTGTCGGAGATCAGCGGGTCGAACGGCTGATCGCTGCCGTCGTTGCGGATGAGCCACAGCTCCACGGAGTGCTCGCCGATGGACAGCCCCTCGATGGGGAACGCCACCTCGTCGTACAGGCCGAAGTCGGCCATGCCCTCACCGTCGACGAACCGGTGGATGTGGCAGCCCTTGGCGTTGTTCGACGGGTAGTCCACGTCGCAGCCGTCCACCTCCCAGTCCAGCTGGATGTCTGGCCCGAGCACGGCCTCGCCGTCGCCGGGAGAGGTGATGCGGAGCACGCCGCCGGGAAGGGAGGGGTAGGACGGTTCGGTCCTGCCGCCGCCGCCGCCACCGCTGTCCTTGGTCTCGTCGGTGCCGGCGAGCGAGCCGGGTGGCGGCACCTCGAGGGCGGTGCCGCTGTCGTCCTTTCCTCCGCCACAGCTGATGAGGAGCAGGGTGATGCCGAGCCAGGTGCGCATGAAGCCTCCACGTGCCCTCAACTGTAGCAGGCTTGTGCCGCCCTCACCCCAAGACGGGCAGCGCCCGCCCATGCAGGCATGGGCGGGCGTGCGGAGCATCGGGGACGATCAGCAGCCGAAGCCGTGATCGGCCGGGTTCTTCCACCAGCAGTTGCTGAGGCAGTCGTCGGTGTCGTCGCCGTTCGCGTCGTCGCACTGCTCCTCGGGGGCATCCACCACGCCGTTGCCGCACAGCGGGCTGGGCGCACAACACAGAGCCGCCGAGGTGGTCTCGTTGCAGCCGTAGACCGTCTCGCAGGTGGCGCGGGAGCTGCCGTACCAGCAGTTGAAGGCCTGGTCATCACCCAGCGTGGGGGTGGAGATGGTGAAGTGGCCGGCGCCGCTGCCGCCGCCCGCGCCGCGGCAGTGGATGGTGCCGAGCGTGGTGGGACCGGGGGTCGGGAAGCCCCAGCCGTCGTTGCGGCTGTTGAACTCATCCATCGAGCACAGGTGCCAGTCGACCGGACACAGGGCGCCGAAGTCTTCCTCGCAGGTAGCGTCACCCGGGTCATCGCAGACGACCATGTCGCCGCCGGGGCTCGTGTCCAGCAGGACGGCGCCACCGAGACAGCCATCGGGCGGGTCGACCGGGCCGCCGAGGGCGGACATGTCGACCACGGGGGTGAGGGCGCAGGAACCGGCATCGATGAACTGGATGTGCTTGTCGCACGCGCCATCGGGCGCGTCGAAGGTGAAGTGCAGCTCGCCGGCGCCGTCGGCCACGAACGCGGGGCCGGGACGGAAGCCGGACAGGCCGGTAACGGTGCCGGTGCACGCGCCGCGGCCGATCACGTCGGCCCCCTCGCCGAGGCTGGTCATGAGGATGCGGACGTTGCCGCCGGGCGTGAGGCCCGTGATGTCCAACATCACCGGACCGGGACAGGAGCCGTCGGTGGCGATGTCGGCGGCGAAGGCGGGTGCAGCGAGCATCAGGGAGGCAAGAGACAGGGCAGTGCGCATAGGATCTCCTCAGTGAGTGCGTGACCAGAAGTTGTCACGAGATATCGCGTCAGCGCGGTAATCACCATTTCGCTCGAATGTCGGCCCACGATCCAGTCGTGGACCCGGGAGCCATCGCAGCGGGCGTGCGTGATCACCCGGCGTGGTGGGGTTCCTGCCCCGTGGTGCGCGCACCGCGCCCGTGGTTACCAGAGGCCGCCGAGGGAGGGTCCGGTGGACAAGGGCACACGCATCCGCATCGTGAAGGGCCGCAAGGGCAAGGGCGTCGCTGGCACCGTGTTCTGGGAGGGGCCGAACAAGTGGGGCGAGGGCACCCGCCTCGGCATCGAGGGCGATGACGGCCAGACCTACTGGATAGCGTCGGACTCGGTGGAGCCCCTGACCAAGGCCGAAGACGCCGGACCCCCACCGCCGCCCGAGGTGAGCAAGGGCGACCGGGTGGCCTACCAGCAGGGCGACGCCGAGGGCGTTGGCCGCGTGTTCTGGGTCGGCAAGGGCCGCAACGGGGGCCTACGCCTGGGCATCAACGACGACGAGAGCGAGGAGCCGGTGTGGCTCGACGCCCGCGCGGTGCGGGTGCTGGACGACGGCGAGATGGCGGCACCTTCGCCACCGCCATCACCCCGGGCCCTGCCAACGCAGCCCGCTGCCTCCCCCGCCGACGACTACGGATTCATCGCGGCGGATGAAGACGATGAGCCGCCCCCACCCGTGCCGTGGTCGGGCCCAGTGGGCGAACCGCCACAGCGGGATGAGCCCCCACCGTTCGACTACGCCCCGGTGGATGACGACGACGACCTGTTCTGAGGGTGGATCGCCTCTTGCAAAGCTGACGAACAGCTCTGGAGGCGAGCATGTCCGATACCCGCCCGCGCTTCGAGGCCCTGCAGCAGACCCTGGCCTCTCAGTTCGACCGGATCATGGCCAACCCGCTGGAGCCGCGCACGGTCGTGGTGGTGCCGAGCCTGTCCCTCGACCCGCGTGAGCTGGCGAAGGTCGAGGGCGTCGAGCACTACGAGGAGCGGCTGCTCTGCCTGTTGCTGCTGCTGCGCTACCCGCGCACCCACGTGGTGTACGTCACCAGCCGGCCCATCGCGCCGGCGACCATCGACTACTTCCTGCACCTGCTCGCCGGCATCCCCACCTCCCACGCCCGCGAGCGGCTGCACCTGTTCAGCGCCCACGACGGGTCGCTGCGACCGCTCAGCGCCAAGCTGCTCGCCCGCCCCCGCCTGCTCCAGCGCATCCGTTCCGTCATCCGTGACCCCCGTTCAGCCCACCTCACCAGCTTCAACAGCTGCGGGCTCGAGCAGGACCTGGCGGTGGCCCTGGGCATCCCGCTGTACGCCCCCGACCCGGCCCTCGCCCACCTGGGCACCAAGACCGGCTCCCGCCGCCTGTTCAAGGAGGCCGGCCTCGCGCTATCGCCCGGCGACGAGGGCCTGCGCGACCTGGCCGACGCCCGGGCCTCGCTGGTGCGGCTGAAGACCGCGGACCCCACCCTGCGCAAGGCGGTGGTGAAGCTGAACGACGGATTCTCGGGCGAGGGCAACGCCACATTCCGGTTCGACGACGCACCCAGCACCGGGCTGAAGGCCTGGGTCGCTCGCGAGCTGCCGAAGCGTCTGTCCTTCGAGGCCAAGGGCGAGAGTTACGCCGCATACGAGCAAAAGTATGCCGAGATGGGCGGCATCGTGGAGGCGTGGGTGGACGGCGCCGACAAGGCCTCCCCGTCGGTGCAGTGCCGGGTGTGGCCAAACGGTCGGGCCGAGGTGATCTCCACCCACGACCAGATCCTCGGAGGCCCGTCCGGCCAGATCTTCCTCGGCTGTCGATTCCCCGCCGACCCGCGGTACCGGCGGGAGATCCAGGTCGCCGGGCAGCGCCTGGCCGAGACCGTGGCGAGCCACGGCGTGATCGGGCGGTTCGCAGCCGACTTTGTCAGCGTGCGCACGCCGGGCGGGTGGCAACACTCCGCCATCGAGATCAACCTCCGAAAGGGCGGCACCACCCATCCGTTCCTGATGCTCCAGTACCTCACGGATGGCGAAGTTGACCCGGCCACTGGGTTGTTCCACACACCCGGCGGCCAGTCCCGGTACTACCGGGCCACCGACAACCTGTGCTCCCCCGCCTACGCCGGCCTCACGCCGCACGACCTGATCGACCTCACCGTGTGCAACCGCTTGCACTTCCACGGGCCTCGTCAGGAAGGCACCGTGTTCCACTTGATCGGCGCACTGTCCGAGTTCGGCAAGCTCGGCATGGTGTGCATCGGGCCCACCCCCGAGGCGGCCGACTCCTTGTTCGACCGCACCGTCGCGGTGCTCGATGCCGAGACCGCCTGACGCACGGTGACGGGCCGGGATTCCGGGCAGCAGGTACGAGGACCCTCTGCGCGGGGAGCGGTCATGGGACTCGAGAACAGCGGAATCTTCGACATCGGCGGGGACCTCCGCGTGCACCGGCTCGGCTTCGGCGCCATGCGGCTGTGTGGCCCCGGCATCTGGGGATTCCCAGCCGACCGCTCAGCGCCCGCTGGCGTGCTCCACCGCGCCGTGGAGCTGGGCGTGACCCTGATCGACACGGCCGACGCCTACGGTCCCGAGGTCAACGAGTACCAGATCGCCGACACCCTGCACCCGTACCCGGAGGGCCTGGTCGTCGCGACCAAGGGCGGCCTCACCCGCGGCGGACCTGGAGACTGGCAGACCGATGGCCGCCCCGAGCACCTCACCCGGGCTGTACAGAACAGCCTGCGGCGCCTGGCCGCGGAGCGCATCGACCTGTACCAGCTGCACGCGCCGGATGATGACGTGCCGTTCGCCGACAGCGTAGGCGCCCTCGCCAAGGCCCAAGAAGCCGGTTTCATCCGTCATATTGGCCTGTCCAACGTGACGGTCGAGCAGCTGGAAGAGGCCCGGTCCATCGTGCCGGTGGTCACGGTGCAGAACCGGTTCAACCTGGGCTACCGCGGCCGTGAAGACGTGCTCGACCGGTGCACCGAGCTGGGCATCGGGTTCATCCCCTGGTACCCGCTGGCGGCGGCCGAGCTGTCGAACACGAGCAAAGGCGTGCTCAAGCAGGTGGCTGATGCCCACGGCGCCACTCCGAGCCAGGTGGCGCTGGCGTGGTTGCTCGCCCGCTCCCCGGTGATGCTGCCCATCCCCGGCACGAGCCGGGTGGCCCACCTCGAGGAGAACCTCGGGGCGGCCGATCTGGTGCTCACCGCCGAGCAGCAAGCCGCGCTCGACGGGATGGCGTGATCCGGAGCTACGACAGGCCGAGCAGCTCGACCTCGAACACCAGCGTGGCGTCGGGCGGGATGAGCCCGGGGTAGCCGCGCTTGCCATAGGCGAGGTGGCCGGGGATGGTCAGCTTGCGCTTGCCCCCGATCTTCATCCCGGCGACGCCCTGGTCCCAGCCAGCGATGACCATGCGTGCACCCAGACGGAACTCGAACGGGGTGCCGCGGTCCACAGAGCTGTCGAACTTGGTGCCATTCGTGAGCCAGCCCGTGTAGTGGACGCTCACGGTGTGGCCCTTCGCGGCCTCGACGCCCGTGCCCTCGGCGAGCTCCTCGATCTGCAGGTCTGCCATCTGTCCTCCTCGCCCGCGGGGGCGCGCCGCGTCGATACCCCGCCGCGCGCGCGCTCGCACGGGTGACGCCCGCCCCACGGTGACTTACGCCGCGCAGATGCTGCAGCTCCTCGCCCTGTCGGGCCTCGTCGTGGTGTCTTCGGGACTGTGTTCCGGGGCCGAAGCCGCGCTGTTGTCGGTGTCGGAGCTCCGAGTGCGGCAGCTGGCCGAGACCGGGGGCGCCGGCGCGCGCACGCTGCTCTCCCAGAAGGAGCGGCCCACCAGACCGATCGCCGCGATCGTCGTGCTGAACAACATCGCGAACATCGTGGGCTCGATGGCAGTGGGCAGCACGGCTGCGACGCTGCTCGGGTCCACCCTGCTCGGCGTGTTCACCGCCACACTGACCCTGGCGATCATCGTGTTCGCCGAGATCCTCCCGAAGTCCATCGGCAGCCGGTATGCCGAGCGCATCGCGCTGCTGCAGGCCCGCCCCCTCGCGGCCCTCGTGTGGTCGATCACCCCGCTGCTGGTGGTGCTCGAGCGCATCACGTCGGCGTTCGGCGGCCACAAGATCGGTCCCATCACCAACGAGGACCAGATCCGGTTCCTGGTGCGCGCCGGCGGCGACGAGGGGTCGATCGACCGGGACGAGTCGGAGCTGATCCAGAAGGTGTTCCAGCTCGACGACCTGTGCGCCCGCGACATCCTCACGCCCCGCACCCGCATGACCTGGATCCGCGCTGGCGAGAGCCTGGCGGACGCCGCCGTGGCCATCCGCGACAGCCAGCACAGCCGCATCGTCGTGGTGGGCGACACGCTGGACGACGTGGTGGGGGTGGCGCTCCAGCGCGACCTGCTGCTCGGGCTGCTCATCACCCCAACCGACCGCATCGACGCCGACTGGGCCCGGCTCCAGCCCCCCCAGTTCGTCCCACCCGGGATGAAGGCGGACGAGCTGCTGCCGTTGTTCCGCTCCGCCCGCCGCCTGATTGCCGTGGTGCGCGACGAGTACGGCGCCGTGCACGGAGTGGTGACCCTGGAGGACGTGCTCGAGATCCTCACCGGGGAGATCGTGGACGAGACCGACCGCGACGTGGACCTGCGCGAAGCGGCCCGGCGCACCCGGAAGAACTGACGCGGCTCAGGGCAGCGCAGGCCACAGCGCGGCCCACTCGGGATGGCGCGGCTCGGCCGGGCGACGCTGGGCGCGGTCAGCTGACGCGAGCGCTGTGCCGGATGGCGTGAGCACCACGGCACCGTCGCGCAGGCCCACGAGGCCGCTGTCGCCAGCCAACACGTGGTCGACCGCGGCGAGGGTGAGGCGGCTCGCTACCAGCCGGTCCCGCGGCGAGGGGCGGCCGCCCTGCTGTAGGTGGCCGAGCACGCACACGCGGGCGTCGAACCGTCCACCGGATTCCGACGCGAGCACGTGGGCGAGGGAGCGGGCGTCGAACGTCTCGAGCGCGCCGTCGGCGGCGATCACGATGGCCACGTGTCGGCCCTGGTCGAACGCGACATTCAGCGCGGCGGCGTCGGCCTGCAGCTCGGCGAGGCCGAGACCCTGCTCCGCGGTGTGCACGATCTCGGCGCCCGAGGCGAGCCCAGCGAGGGTGGCCAGGTAGCCGCAGGACCGGCCCATCACCTCGACCACGAACACGCGGTCGCGGGAGCCGCGGGCCGAGAGCTTGAGGCGGTCCACGGCCTCGACGATGGCGTTGGTGGCGGTGTCGCACCCCACTGAGCGATCGGTGCCCGGCACGTTGTTCGAGATCGTGGCGGGGACCACAACGGCGGGAATCTGGACGCGGGATACCGCTACCAAGCTCTCGAATCCACCGATGAACACGACGCCGTGCACGCCGTGCTCCGCGAGCGCCGCCTCCACATCGTCGGGGTCGGGCACAGCGCGGTCGGTGCCGAGCATGGTGGACCCCAGCGCCGAGATGCCGCTCACGTCCATCCAGGACAGCTCGCGCACCTGCCCCTCGATCAGCCCACGCAGCCCCTCGGTGGCCACCAGCGGCACTGCCCCGCGGGCGCGGGCGACGCGCACGAAGGCCCGGAGCGCGGCGTTCATCCCTGGCGCCGGAGCCCCGACATTCAGCGCCAACAACCGGCGGCCGGTGGGGGCCGCGGTAGCGGGCTGGGCGAGCACGGCGTGGCAGCGCCACAGCTCGGCGAACTCCTCCCCGCGGGCGGCGAACGCGTCGTCGAACCGGCGCTCGGCCAGGGCGACGCCGATGGCCCGGGTGCGGGCGACGCCCTCGACCAGCGGCACCGGGCGTACCGACGCGCCAGCCGTGCCGAGCACCACGGGCTCCGGATCCACGTGGTCTCGCAGGCGGTCCACAGCGGCCGCCCCGAGCACCGTGCCCATCACCCGGTCCTCGGCCGACGGCGGGCCTCCCCGCTGCACATGGCCGAGCACGGTGACCCGGGTGTCGGCGCGGAGCCCCAGCTCGACCGCCTCCTTCACGCGCTGAGCCGTGAGCGGCTGCCCGTCGGCATCACTGGCACCCTCCGCCACGAGCACGATGGACTTGCGCTTGCCCTCGGCCCGCCCCGCGTGCAACGCGGCGCACATCTTCTCCGCCCAGTCCGCGCGCGGCGCCTCCGGCACCAGCACGTAGTCAGCGCCCGTGCACACAGCGGCGGCCACGGCGAGGAAGCCGCAGTGCCGACCCATCACCTCCACCACGAAGGTGCGCTGGTGGGACCGGGCGGTGCTCGCCAGGGTGTCTACCGCCTCCACGATGCGGTGCAGGGCCGAGTCGCAGCCCAGGGTGTTGTCGGTGCCCCAGAAGTCGTTGTCGATGGACCCGACCAGGCCCACCAGCTGCAGCGACGGGTGACGCGCGGCGAGGGCTGCGGGGATCGCGCCGGACGCCACCAAGGCCTCGAGGTGCCCGGTCCACTCCCGACGGAGCACATCGGCGCCCGTGAGCGACCCATCGCCGCCCACCACCACCAGCCCGTCGATGCCCGCTGCCACCAGGTGACCCGCAGCACTGCGACGCCCGTCGGCGGTGCGAAAGGTGTCGCTTCGAGCCGTACCCAGGACCGTGCCGCCCAGCGCCACGATGCCCGACACATCGGAGGCATCGGCCCGCACCAGGTCGCCGCGGACGAGCCCGGCGTAGCCGTCCCGCACCGCCCACACCTCGACACCGGTGGCCAAGGCCCGGCGTACGACGCCCCGGACCGCGGGGTTCATACCTGGGGCGTCGCCCCCGCTCGTGAGGACCGCGATGCGCATGCGGCCGGGTATCCAGTGCTCCGCCCGCGAGCGACCGCAGTCAGCCCCGCTCGATGGCCAACCCGTCGCCGAACCACTCGCCAGCGAGACCCGCGAGCCAGTCGCCTTCCGGCCCCGGCGGCACCACCAGACGCCCCGCCTCCACGCCTCGGAGCAGAGCCTCGGTGCCCTCGCTCTGGCGGCTGCCATGGAGCAGCGTGTTGTACAGAACCGAGTGGGCCTCACCTGAGCCGGTGCGGGCACACCACCCGCGAACCGCCTCGGCAAACCCAGGGTCTCCCGCCAGCGGGGCCTCAGAAGCACGGGGCCCGCCCAGATCGTTCAGCGCGCCGAGCACCCGGTCCTTCCGCGCCTTCAGCGGCAGGCCTCGGAGCTCGGCGGCTTCGATGGGCCGGCCGACGAGGATGTCCTGCTGGCCCAGCCCCACCGGGAAGTCGAGCCGCCGCGCCGTTGGCGACACCGGGAGCCCGCCCCACAGCCGCACGGGAACGATGGGCACATCATGCGCGATGGCCAGGTCGGTGAACACGCCCGACAGGGTGGTGACCGGGCTGCGGCACTCCAGCGAGCGCGTGCCCTCCACGTGCACCATCAGCGAGCGGGTGCCCACCTGGGCCTGGGCGAACAGCGGCCCCAGGATGCGCTGCAGATCGGCCGACTGGGTGCGGTCGAAGAACGCCAGCACGCCCGGGTCGCGCTCGGCGGCTCCGGGCCAGCTGAACGACCGCTGGTTCAGCTTGCCCATCCAGGTGTGCTGGTGCTCGGCCTTCGCCAGGGTGACCAGCGGGATCTCCATCAGGCCACCGAGCAGCACCGCACAGAGCAGCGACTCCAGCGCCACCTGGTGGTTCGCCACGTACAGCGCCCCTCGGCCGCGCATCGGCCGCATCGCGCCCGGATCCTCGAACACCACCCGGCGCACGAAGCGCTCCGCCAGCCCGAGCTGGATGTCCTCCACCGGCCACTGCCCCAGCCCGAACCACCGGCGCCAGAACGACTGCACCGGGGCGAGGTCCAGCGCCTCCGCCCGACCGGCGGGCACCTCGGTGAACCGGGTGAGGGGGAGCGTGTCAGGCGCGTAGAGCGGGTCGGGCACCAGGCTGTAGCCCATGCGCTTGGCGTAGAATGCCTTCTGCTCGCCCACTGTGCCCATCAGGTCGGCATAGACCGTGGGGTTCGGCCCGCTCGACACGTTCTCGATGAACAGCTCGCACACCAGCAGGGTGCTGTCCGGCCCCACCTCGCCCCGGCAGCGCAGGGGTACGGTGTGGTCGAGCACAGGCTCGAACCGCCAGCCGTCCCGATCCAGCGTGTAGCCCATGGCCGCCAGATAGAACGCCATGGCCTGCATGCAGCCCTCGAACATCAGCGTTCCGGGCATGCACGGGTCGTTCTTGAAGTGACCGTCGAAGAACCAGTCGTCCGGCCGGATGTCGAGCTCCACCCGGAGGTATCCGCGGCCCCACGGCCCACCGACGGGGTCGAAGTGCGTGACCCGGTCCACGAATCGCATAGGTGCGAACTGAATCTTCGGCGTTCGATGGTGGGTGGCGAGCGCCTCGAACCCCGGACCGAAGCACTCGGCCGCCCGTCCCTCGCTGAACGCCGTGACCTGGGCCTCGGTGAAGGAGGACCGGGTGCAGGCCACCACGGGCGGGTCCAGCGGGCCCTCGGTGCTCCAGTTCGCGTCTTCCGGGCTCCACAGGATGCCCGTGCTGCTCGCCAGCTCATCGTAGGTGAAGAAGCCCGCCTGGCCGTTGCGCACGGCGAGCACCGGCCGGCCGTCCACGCAGCAGTCGTAGTGGAAGAAGAACAGCCGCACGTCGCCGTGGTTCGCGTGGCCGTCCACATGAATGTCGTAGGACAGGGTCTCGCCGCGGCGGGGCAGCGACCGGCGGTAGGTGAGGTCGCACCCGAGCAACCGGTACACCCGCTCGCCCTTGTTCAGGAAGTCGATGCCCATCCAGCTGATCAGCATCAGGTCGGCCTGGCCGCACTCGATCATCAGCCCGGGTGGAATGGTGCCGTCCTGGTTCAGGTACCAAGCGTGCTCCCCCACGTCGGTCTCCGACCACAGGGTGCCGCGGCCGAGGACGCCGGGCGTGGCGTCGATCCCGAGGCAGCGGTCGGCGAGCAGGAGCGGCTCCTCCGGCATGCGGCACTGCAGATCGTAGCCGTCCTGCTGGGCGAACAGTGGGCCGTAGACCTCCGAGATCCGCCCGCTGGAGATGATCTTCAGCCCGTCGCGGTCGATCTTCGGGCCGGGCAGCGCTGCGGCGTGCGGCGCACGGCGGAACCGCGGGAATGGCGCGCCACGGGGCCCGACGCGGATGTTGTTCGGGTTCTTCTCAGCGCCGGGCTTCGGGTAGACTACGGGCCGCGGAGGCGCTGGGGGCGGGGGCGGGGGCGCGACCACAGCGGGCGCGACCTGCACCGGAGCCGGCGCGGGCTGGAGCATCACCCGGGGGCGACGCTGGGAGGCCGGCGGGCGGGGCGACCCCTCGAGGGCGGACAGCGCGTGTTGGGCGACCGCCAGATAGTTGAGGTGGGCGGCGGTGTGCTCGGACATCCAGTTGCGGTGGGCGTGGCTCACCTGGGCGACCAGGTCAGCCCAGCCGTCGGCGGCCGACGCTGGCGTCACCGGCGCGTTCGGGCGGACAGCGACAGCCGGCGCTCGGCGCGACGGGACGACCGCATCCGGTGGCGAGGTCAGCATCACCGATGGCCAATGGGCCGGCATCCGCAGCGTGGGACCGGCCTCGACGACCGGTGCTGATGCTGCTGAGCGCCCCCCAGCGGAGCGCACCTGAGTCAGACGGGTGGGTGCGGCGAACGAGCGGGAGGCCACCTCCACCGGCTGCCCATCCTGGGCGCACCGGAGCACGGCGGCCGCCACCTCGAGCAGCCCGCTGGCCGCGTGGGCGTGCCCGAACTGGGCCTCCACGGTCGGCCCGCCCTCGCCCAGCCGCTGACCACCGCCCGGCCCGCCGAGGACCGCGAGCGGGGTGAGCCCGTGAGCCGACGCCGTAGACCGGCGCATCAGCACCAGCACCACCGCCGCGTCTCCTGGAGTGTGCCGGTCCGGCGGGAGCAGTGCTGCCGCTGCGCGCTGATGGATCGGCTCACAGCACAGGTCCACCGCCCCGACCACCGCCACGTCGAGCTCGCCGCTCCGGAGCATGCGAACACCGATCTCCAGCGCATCCAGCCCGGAGTGCTCCTCGGACGACACCGTGAAGCTGGGCCCGGCCACGTCCAGCTGCACATTCAGGCGGTTGGCGGGCACGTTCGGCATGGTGCCGAGCACGCCGGCGGACTCCAGGTGCGGCACGATGGCGTCCTGGGTGCGCTCGATCCACCCATCATCCGCCGACACCCCCCACTCCCGCACCCGCCACCGGGCGCCGAACCGGCCGACCTCGGCGTCGGCAGACATGCCCACGAACACGCCGGTGGTCTCCCGGGGCAGGGTGAGGCCGTGCACCGCCTCGCGGGTGGCTTCGAGGATGGCCACCTGCTGAGGCAGCGCCGCGAGCAGGTCCTTCGGCGGGAATCGCAGCCCGCGGAGGCCCACCTCGAACGCTTCGGTGCGCCCGCCGGCCGGCCCGATGTGCCGGGTGCCGGACACCACGGCGTGCCGAAGCGCGTCGGCCGAGCCCAGGTCCGCCACCCGCGCCCCCAGCCGCACCACCACCACCTCATCGGCCGACAAGGCCGGCGGCAGGGCAGACCCGTGCCCGCCGTACTCCTCCACCAGCAGGTGCGCGTTGTTCCCGCCGAACCCGAACGCCGACAGGGCAGCGCGGCGGGGACCGTGGGTGTTCCACGGCTCTGCGCGGGACAGGAGCCGGAACGGCGAGGCCAACAGGGCGGCGCTGGGCGACCCGGTGTGCAGCGTTGGGGGAATCTGGCCGGCCGCGAAGGCGCCGAGGATCTTCAGCAGCCCCACCCCGCCCGCCGCAGTGATCGGGTGGCCCATGTTCGACTTCACCGACCCGATGGGCAGCCCGCGCGCGCCGGCGAACACGTGCGCCATCGACTCGAGCTCGACCTTGTCTCCCACCAGGGTGCCCGTGGCGTGGCACTCCACCACCTGCACGTCTGATGGCGACCAGCCGGCCATGCGATACGCCGCCTCCATCGCCCGCACCTGGCCGCCCGCGCTGGGCGACAGGATGCCCCCGCTGCGGCCGTCATTGCTCAGCCCAACGCCCCGGATCACGCCGTGGATGGTGTCGCCATCCCGCTCGGCATCCTCGAGCCGCTTGAGCAGCACCAGCGCGCAGCCCTCGGCGGGCAGCAGCCCATCGGCCTTAGACGAGAACGGCCGGGACTGACCGGTGCGAGACAGGGCCTGCAAGGCGCAGAATCCGGTGTGGATGAACAGGTCGTCGCAGCAGGCTACGGCACCCGCGAGCATGGCATCGGCCCGGCCGTCGTGCAGGGCATCACAGGCCAGGCGGATGGCGTACAGCGACGAGGCGCAGGCGGCGTCCAGCGCGAACGCACCGGCGCCCAGCCCGTGGGCGTGCGCGAGCAGGTGGGCCGGCAGGCCGGACATGAACCGGTTGACGGCCGCCGGGGCCTGGGGTGCATGCGCCGCGATCGCGGGGGGCTGCCCGTCGAGCAGGCAGGCCTCGCTGAACCGCGCCGCGCTGGCCGACGGAAACGACAGGTTGCCGACGATCGCCCCGGTGCGCGCGCGGTCGGTGGAGGACCCGGCGAGGGCACAGCCCGCGGCGTACATCAGCCACTGGAACAGCGGGTCGAGCTGCTGCACCAGGGCCGCATCGAGGCGCGTACTGGCCGGGTCGAACACCTCGTCGAACCCCCGCACATAGCCGCCGCGCTCGGTCCACGGGTACTCCGGCGCACCCGTGCGCCGCTCGATGCTGGACCGCTCCGCGGAGATTCCCCACCGCCCCTCGGGCACCCGCGACACCAGGTCGCGGCCCTCGAGCAGTGCGGCGTGCAGCGCCTCGGGCGTGAGCGCGCCGGGCAGCACGCAGCCCTGGCCCACGATGGCGATGGCGGGGAAGTGGGCCGACGTCGTCCCGTGGTCGACCTTGTCCGCCGCTGCGCCCGTTCCGCCGTCGTCCGTCATCGCCAACCCTCTGCCGACCGGCTGGGGTCGGGCCGCGCGCCACCCGTCCACAGCAGGCGCTCCCGGTCGGGTACCCCCTGCGGGGCGGGCGAGCCACCAGCGGGGGGTGTGGAGGTGCCTGGGCGTGCCGCCAGCCTCCTGTACAGTCACGCACGGGGGGACCGCATGGACCAGTGGATCGTCGGCCTGCACGCGCTCGCCGGCGCCGTCGCGCTGGTGTCGATGTGGGTGCCGCTGGTGTCGACGAAGGGCGGACGGGCGCACCGGTTCGGCGGCAAGGTGTACACCGCAGCCATGGCGGCCGTGGTGGTGTTCGCATGGGTCGTGTGCGCGATCAGGGTGACCGATGGCGAGCCGGGCAACGACGGCGCCGCCTGGTTCCTGGCGATGATCGCCGTGCTCGCCGGTGACAGCACCTGGTTCGGCTGGCGCATGGCGGGCCGTGACCGGGGCGGCCCACTCGACAATGTGGTGCCGGGGTTCGCCGTGCTGTCCGGCTTTGCGGGCATCGGCCTCGCCGTGCAGACCGGGTTCGTGCTCGCAGGCGTGTTCGGCGGCCTGTGCGCGCTGCTCGGCGCCCAGCAGATCCGCACGCTCCGCCGAGGAGAGCCCACTGGCAAGGCGCGAATCCGCGAGCACCTGGGCGCGATGATCGCCGCGTGCATCGCTACGGTCACCGCGTTCGTGGTCGTGAACACGGGCCACCTGCAGCTGCCCGTGTCGCCGCTGGTGGTGTGGCTCGCGCCCACCGTGCTCGGCGTGCCCGCGATCTTCTGGTTCTCTCGCCGGAACGGCTAGGCCTCGTCGTCCGTCGACGCGACACCGGCTGACGCCGCGGGAGCCACCGCCGCGTCCCGCTCCACCGCCTCGCCGCTGTTTCCGCCCGCCTTCAGCCCAACATAGCTGCCCGATGACACGCCCAGCAGCGCGACCAGGCTCCCGTCCAGGGCCGAGATGGTGACCGTGTTCAGCGAGTCCACCACGAAGATCCCGCCAATCACGAGCGTCCAGACCAGCGCCTGGAACTTGCTCAGGCTGATCTCACCGTCCACCGTCGTGACCAGGTCCAGCCAGAACCCCTTGGTCACGGCTTGGGCCGCGCGCGGCGTGGGCGTGTCGACCATCTGATCGCCGGCCACGGTGCCGGTCGCGATGCCCATCAGCGCCAAGATGCCGGTGGGGATGCCGATGCCCTGTCCGGTGAGCAGCGACACATACAGGAAGCTGATCAGCACGAGGAAGAACCACCACGCCATCTGCACCCGCGACAGGCTGTAGGGACGCTGGGCGGCCTCGAGGGTGGACCGTGGGTCGCGCAGCGCGCCGCCCCGCCAACCGAGCATCAGCAGCCCGCCGAGCGCGAGGAGCGCGAACACGCCGGAGACGATGAGGGTCAGCGCCGACGCGAGTTCGAACCGCGCCGCCTTGGCCCCGGCGACGGCGCTCGGGAACACCTCGCCCGTGCTCGCCACGCCCACCGACACATCCACCGGCGTGATGACATTGAACAACGCCTGCCGGCCGTCGACCAGCGCCAGCCAGGCCGACGCGGAAGACCGGTCGATGCGACGGAGAGCGAACGTGAGCTTGGCGCCGTCGCACCGGGTGGGGTCGAGATCGTCCAGCGCACGCCCGTTGAGCACGAGGCGCAGATCGGAGCATGACGCCGAGGCGCTCAGGGCCTCGGCCGAGTCCAGCTTGACCACCAGCGTGCTGTCGATCGCCACCCGACCAGAGCTCGCCGCGGAGCCCTCGACAGCCACCCCGATGACGCGGGGCGCCTCGGCGGCGGCAAGGGATGGAACGACAGCGAGAAACAACGCAACCACAAGACAAGTTCACATGCGCGGACGCTAGCACACACGGCCGGTTGGCCCTACGCCAATCCGATGCCGATGCGCACCCGCCTGCGGCACGCTTCCAACACCGGCGGGACTGCCTGCTGCAACAGCGCCACGAGCTTCGGGTCCATGAACGGGAAGTCGTCGAGGATGTCGAGCACGACCACCTCGACGCCGCCGAGCTGCGACGGGAACTGGTACGCAGGCGCTGCTGGTGGGACCGCTCCATCACCAACACCACATCGGCCCACTCGAGGTCAGCGGCGCCCACCCGGCGCCGGGCCGACCGCGCGGTCCCGGCCGACCGCACCTCGACGCCGGGGTCCCGGGCCCACAACGCCTCGGCGACGAGCCGTCGACGAGCCGTCGACGAGCCGTCGACGAGCCGTCTCGACCGGGGCTCCAGGAGCGCCACATGCGGAGAGGAACGCCACCGCCGCCGGCTCACCCTCCAGCTCTCGGGCCTGTGCGCGCAGCTCCGCCGCCAGACCAACGGGATCCGGCGCGAACAGGTCGTCGAGGGCGCCGTCCGCCGCCAGCTGGAGCGCCAGGCGGAGGTCGCGGAGGAACTGGACGGTCATCGCACATCCCCGGGTGTGGGCCGCGATGGAGGCACATCAACGCCCAGGTCCGACCTTCGAGACGCTACGCCGTGTACGCCATTCGGCCCAGGGAGCATCAACCCCCTCGCAGCGCCAGCAGGCCGTCGAGCAATTCCGCCGCTGCCTCCACCAGCGCCTCGCTCCGAGCCGCCTTCCGCGCAAGTCCGATGGCACGCGCCAGGTCCCCGCCGCCACCCGCCTCGCGCAGTGACAGCGTGGCTCGGGCCACCGCCAGTCCGGCCTCCGGTGCACCCGGCGCAGCCGCCAGCTCGGCCAGAGCCACCCCCATCGCATCGTTCGCCCGCTTCTTCTGCCGGTCCGCACGACGGCACGCACGACAGGTCCTGGCCACAGCCTGAATCGGGATCTGGAGCACCTCATACCAGTGCCGCTGCTCCTCCGCGGTGAAGGTGAACGCCTCGCGGCAGGTCGGGCAACGCTGCGTGCGCGGGGTGTACACCGGCCGGGCATCGAACGGGCTCACGCTCACGTGCCGCGATGCGTCCGCCGCCAACGCGCCGGCGGGCAGCTTGCGGATGTCGTCGGGGTGCACCTGCTGTCGCCCCCCACCGCGCGGCCAGACCAGCCGCAGCGTCGTCACCTGCGCATAGCCCTCGATGCCGTGCTGCCCGACGTAGCTGCGGCCGCTCTCGTTGACCCACAGGCCCTCGACCTGGGTGTCCGCAGCCTCGGCCTCAGCACGCTCCGCCGCCCGTAGCCGCTGCCGCTTCTTCTCCTTCTTGCTCGCCATGCCCGCCCTCGCCCATCGAACCCAAGGTTCCTCGACCATAGTTGATGTAACACCCTGCGTCCTGACCCCGGGGCTGACCCCGGGCGGACACCCGTGTTGATGTAACACCTAGCGTCCCGACCCCGGGAGCGGACACCCCACCCCGGACGGACACCTGTGTTCACCGGGCCGCAGCCGATCCGCCTCACCACGACCGCTCCAGCAGCGCCCGAACTCACGACACAGACCGCCCACCCACCGCCGCCCCGAATCCCCACCCACCCCAAACTCGAATGGCCCCACCCCATCCGTCGCCCGGACCACCACGGACGAAGGGGCCGCGCAAGCGGGGGGGACCCCAGACGCCGCCAGCAGGGGACCCCGCGCCAGGCGACGAAGTCGACGGGCGCGGGGTCCGCGATGCCGCGTATGGGGAGGACCCGCGCCAGCAGGCACCGGCTCTCAGAGACTCAGCCCGAGCCCCCGATCCATCGGATCCGAACCCCGTCTGGTCAAATCCCACAACCCACAGCCCTCAGCCCACGCCTCAGCCCTACAACCCGTCCGCCGCATCCAACAGCGCCCGCTCGATCTCCTCCACATGCCGCCACGCCGACGGCTCGGCGTTCATCAACAGCACGAACCCAGTCCCGTCCGATCGCCGGAAGAACATCTCGGTGCTCACCCCGGTGTCACCCCCATTGTGACCTACCAACAGCTGCTTTCCGAGGGACTCCTCGTACCACGCAAGCCCCTGACCCCCCTTCGCCTGCGGACGCAGCATCTCGGTCACCGTGGACGACCGGAGCAACCGCACGCCGTCGAGCTCACCGCCTCGCGTCACCGCCGCGAGGAACCGGCCCATGTCCGACGCCGAGCTGCGCAGCAGACCGTTCGGGTAGTCGGGGTAGCCATAGTGGGCGACCGGGCGGCACCCTCCGCCGCACAGGTGTGGACTCGCCACCGGGTCCGCGCCGAGGCCGGCCAGCGTCCACGACGTGTGGTCCATCGCCAGGGGATCGAAGATGCGGTCATCACACCACCGCGCGAACTCCACCCCCGTGATGGCCTCCACCAGGTGCCCCGCCAGCGCCACGCCCACGTTGCTGTACTGGTTGCCCTCCCCCGGGCCCCAGTCGGTGAAGTTCCACTTCGCGCTGTAGCTCCGGCCAGCCGGGTCCAACACGCGCTCCAGGAACACGCCGAGCGGCTCGGACGGATCGCCGGGACCGTAGTTCGCCTCGAGCACGTTCCAGTTGTCCCGGATGCCCGAGGTGTGCGTCAGCAGATGCCTGAACGTGATCGGCGTGGCCGACGACGGATGGTCCACGGTGAATGCAAGGTAGGGCGCGATGGGATCGTCGAGGTCGAACGCGCCCGTCTCGTACACCTGGAGCAGGGCCACCGCGGTCACCGTCTTCGACACCGAAGCCAGCGCAAACGACGTGTCAGTGCTCACCGCCTTGCCCGTGCCCACCTCGCGCAGGCCGAAGTTGCTCGCCCACACCACCGCGCCGTCCTTGACGATGGACACTTGAGCCCCGGGCACGCCGGCGTCGCTCAGGGACGATGAGATGCGGTCCTCCAGCTGGGGTCGTGCCGGCCAGCGGGCGTCGGGGTGCGCCTCGGCGGCGGTGTTCGGCCGGAACGGTGACCCGGAGTCGGCGTACCGGCCGGGGCCGTCGGTGCAGGCGAGGGCGAACAGAAGGGCGATGGTCATGGTGTCCTCCACCGGGTTCGAACCGTGGGCCAGCGCCCATGGCAGGCCGTCCTCTGCAGGGTCAGGCAGCTGTCAGGCGCGCGTTGCCGCTGCGCCCCAGCCCCACCGGACGTTCCAGCGCGCCATCTCGCTGGCCCGCTCCCCCGCCGACCCATAGTCCCTGCAGCCACCCGCAAAGGAGGCATCCATGATCGACGTTGGCGCCAAGGCGCCTGGGTTCTCGCTGAAGGACCATCTCGGGCGAACCATCGCTCTCGACGACCAGATCGGCAAGCGTCACACGCTCCTGCTGTTCTACCCACTGGCCTTCACCCCCACTTGAAGCCACGAGGTTCCGGCGCTGGATGCGCTGGCCCCCCGTCTTCATGCCGCTCACACCCTCGCCTGTGGCGTGAGCATCGACAGCGTGTACTCGAACGCCGCCTGGGCCGCGGCCCTCGGCGGCATCTCGATCCCGCTGCTGTCCGACTTCCACCCCAAGGGCGCCGTCGCCGATTCGCTCGGTGTCTACCTGGCCAAGTCGGGCATCACCGATCGCGCCACCGTGCTGATCGACGCCAACGGCGTGGTCCAGTACGTCAACGCAGTCACCCCGTCGGGCACCCGCGATGTCGAGGCCCTGGTCGCACGCTGCGAGGCGCATGATGCGTCCTTCGCCGGCGACCTGCCCGACCACGTGATCGACAACACCGTGCCCGCCGGCGTCGAGCTGTACGTGCGCGACGGGTGCATGTTCAGCCGCTGGGCGCGCTACGCCGTCGCCAATCTGCACCTCGACATCCCCGTGCACAACGTGTCGACGGACGCCTCCAGGCGCGACGAGCTCGCCGCACTCGGTGGCAAGGCGCAGGCCCCGGCCCTCCGCGTCGGCGACACCGTGATGTACGAGAGCGCTGACATCGCGAGCTACCTGGTACAGCACTGCGGCGCGTACTGAATCTGCTGCGATCGAGTGGGCCCGCGCTCCCTCCGGGGGGTGCGGGCCTCATCCTCAGGGCGCTGACTATCGCCCGGTGACCGTGCGCGAGGCCCAGTCGATCTCGGCGAACGGGTTGTCGCTGTCTTCGCCGGAGATCGGCCGGGTGTCTTCCCACGCGAGCACGCCCGAGAGGTAGATCCGCACCGTCACGTCGTTCGCCGGCGTGTACCGGGAGCCCGGGTAGTCGTGCACCCACACCTGGTAGATCACGTTCTCGGGGAACTCGATGTTGATGTTCTCGGGGCCGCGGCCGGGGATGTCGTCGATGTCGAGCACGGGGTCGCCCGCGGGACCGCCGGGGCCCCAGGCCAGGCCCGCGCCCTTGCAGTTGGCGTAGTAGCAGTCCTGCCCCGTGCGCAGCGAGCCGCCGTCACGCACCAGGTGCAGGTCCATGTCGTCGCCACCCGCCGACCAGAACATCTCCACCCACAGCACCGACGCCGGAATCGCCTCCAGCTCCGCGACACACGGCTCTGACGACACGCCGATGTCGTTGGTGACCACAAGCTCGGCCGTGTAGATGCCCACCAGATCCGGCCGGAAGCCCGCCCGGTCTGGCTCGGTGGGCGGCGCCACCGGCATGCTCGGGACCGAGCCCGGCGGCATGGTGAGCAGGCGCCACGCATAGGTGAGCGGCCGACCGTCCGGATCGCTCGAACCCGAGCCCACCCAGGTGGCCGTCTCGTGGATGGCCTCGACCACGCTGGGCGTCACGCCACACACCGCCGTTGGGATGTCGGGCGCAAGCAGCTGGCCGCGCAGGTCCACCTCGGCCACCGGCGTGTCGGGGTCGTTCGACGGCACCAGCACCACGCCCACATCCGCACCGGTGACCGGCGAGTATTCCACGAAGGTCTCGACGCTGAGCCCCGGGGCGATGTCGATGAGAGACGGCGCATCGAGCGTGAACGCGTCCGACCCCACCCCGAGGGACGGCTCGCCCAGCGTGAGCACCCCATCGCCCACGTTGGTGATGGTGAACATGCCCTCGACCGTCTCGCCTGCCGCGAGCGCGCCGAAGTCCAGCAGCGGCGGCTCGACGAGGATGTCGGGCACGCCCTCGAACGGGACCGAGGTGTCCTCGGGTTCCGGAGTGTCGGTCGGCTCGGTGGTCTCCGGCGGAGTGGTCGCATCGGGCACCGCGGTGTCGACGCCCTCGCCCTCGTCCACCTTGCTCAGGTTGTACTCCTGGCACCCGACCGCGACCATCACGCACAAGGTGAGCCACCTGCTGGACAACGACATGCACACACCTCGGACGGAGGAACCACGAGTCCCGGGGCGGAGCGAGAACACCACCCCAGGTCACACGCGACCATACCCTCACGCACGACGATCAGCACCTTGTGCGCCGAGAACACAACTCGATGAGAGGCCCCGATGTCACGCGGCCGGAGGCCGCCAGTGCGGGCTCCGACCACGAGCAGAAGGGCCGATCAGTCGGTCCAGCTGCAGCCGCCAGCGTTCACACCGGTGCGGAAGCATGCCCTTCCGCCACATCCCCTCAGGCGTGGTACGACCCGACATGATGCTCTGGCTCCTGCTCACGGCCCATGCCTCCGACTGCGACCTCGACGCGCTCGATGACGCGTCGGAGCTCGGCTGTGCTGCCGGGAGCACCGACCCCGACCTGGCCGACAGCGACGGCGGCGGCGAGAGCGACGGGGTGGAGCGCGCCCGCGGATCCGACCCGTGCGACCCCGACGATGACCTGCCGATGGGCGACCGCGACGGCGACACCCTGCCCGACCGCCTCGAGCGCCTCCTGGGCACCAACCCCCGCCGGGCCGACACCGACGGCGACCGCACCCCCGACGAGCTCGAGCTCCGGGGCCTCGACGGCGTGGCCTGCACCGGCGACGAGACCCACCCGCTGCGCCCCGACACCGACGGCGACGGCATCCGCGACGGCGAAGACCTGTACCCGACCGACCCCCTCGCGCCCGGCATGTCCCCCGAGCCCATCGCCCCCGACGCCTGTGTGCAGGTGCTCCGCCGCGGCCGCGACCCGGAGTTCGACGCCGTGAGCGGTCAGGTCACCTGGCAGTCCCTCGACCGGCGCGGCCGGTACCACCTGGTGGTGGCCCAGGTCGACCCCACGACCGGCGATCTCGTCGACGCCGAGGCGTGGGACACCGACCTGCTGCCCGTGAGCCGGGCGAGCAACGGCCCCGAGTGGATGGTCGACCCCGACGGCTCGCGGATCCTGTACTCGAAGGAAGACGACCGGGGAGTGACCCAGCTGTGGGTGGCCGAGCCCGACGGCGATGGCGGCTGGCTGCCTGAACCGGTGGACGGCACCCTGGGCGGCATCGGACCGTTCGGCACCCAGGACCCCGACGACCCCGACGACCGGTTCATCCGCTGGAGCGAGCCCGACCCGGACCTCTTCCGACTGAGCTGGGTGCGCGCGTGGGACGACCCCGACAGCGCCTACGTGTTCGGCGAGGCCCTCACCGCGCACCGATTCGCCAGCGGCTGGCCCGCCATCACCCTCACCGCCTTCGACCTGGAGAGCGGGCTCGACCAGGTGTTCTTTCACGTGCCCCAGACCGAGCCGCCCGAGGTCGCGGCCCGCACCCGGGTCACCACGGGTCCGCCGGACAAGGAGGGCGCGTTCAGCTGGGTGGACCCGGTCCTCGGCCCGCTGGTGCTCACCACCCACCACGCGGCGAGCGGCGACCCCACCGCGATGGCCGTGTACCGCGTGGACGACGGCAGCCTCGTGACCCTCATCCCGTCACCGGGCGCCCTGCCGTTCGTGGTCTCCCCCGAGCCGTTCGTGTGGGACGGCCGGTCCTATGTGTCGTGGGAGGCGAGCCGCGGCCCGCTGGTGGCCGGCCGCGAGGAGTGGGGGCACCACCTGGGCAGCCGCGACGGGGACGCCGCCGTCTGGATCGCAAGTATCGACGCCGGTCATGGCGGACGCACCTCATTCGCCCGCCGGCTCACCGCCGCCGGCCTGGATGACGTGCAACTCGACCTGAAGGACCCCGAGGCGTACACCGGCGGCGACCGGGCGTGGGTGTACTACACGGTGGACCTGCCCGGCGATCTGCAGGTCTGGCGGTGTGAGACGGGGCTGTAAGCAGGCCGCTGACGAGGTCGCGCCAGCGGGCTCGTCAGCGGCCTGCGCGAGCGCAGCCCCGGGGGGCGGTCCCTGGCACGACGAAGCGCGTGCAGCGAAGCGAGCTTGCGAGCGAAGCAAAGGAGCGAGGAAGCGACAGGCGCCCCCCGCGGCGAGCGGTGAACTGAAGCAGCGGCCGTCACTCCGAGGCGGACCGCGCCTCGACCGCCTGCTGGAACACGGCCGCCTGCACCCGGCCTCTGGCCTCTGCCCGCCGCTCATCGCGGGTGGGCAACAGCCGGCGCAGGCTCTGCGCGACAGCCTCGAACTCGCCCTCGCCGTCGAGGACCTCGCTCCGCCCTCCGTGCAGGGCGATGCGCAGCCTCCCCCGGTCCAGCTCGACACCGACGATGTCGGCCCGCGCCACCCGCCGGCCGTCGATCCGCACGCAGTCCTGGTGCACCACCACGATGCCGCGGCGACGCCGGACCAGCACCCCGGCCAATGCCAGCGCGAGCAGACCCAACCCGAGGATCCACCACGCCCAGGTCGATGGCGCAGCTGGCAAGCCGGCGAGGGCACGCGCGTCCTGCTCCGCGTCACGGGTTGCGCCCCGCAGCACACGCCCGGCCCACAGGACCTCCCGCGCGCGCTCGTCCACCAACCGTTGCAGCGCGCGGACCTCCGCTGTTGGGGCAGGCACGTCGGCGACGGCCTTCAGCACCTCGGGCGCCAACAGCGAGCGCTCCGGATCGCTGCCCAGCCGCTCCCACGCCCGCCGGAGCGACATGGCCAGCTCGGGGTGGCCCGCCTGTGCGAGGGCCGTGAGCTGGGCGGCGCGCTCGGCACGCGCGAGCCTCTCCGGGCGCCACCCCAGCGTGTCGAGAACGGCGGCGGCGTGGAACCCGCTGACCGTGCCGCGCTCCATGGCACAGCTGACCGCACCCAGGTCGCTCACGCCACTGAGGCACTCGACGGCCCAGGCCCCGTCGGCCGGCACCACCGCGAGCCCCTCCCCCGCCTGGTGGATCTCCGCTCGCAGCGCCGCCGCCGCGCGCTCGGCGATGACATGCATCCCAGGGTCAGCGGCTGGCGAGACCGCCGGCTCGGCCAGCTCCAGCGCCACCCGGTAGGCCTCGCGTGCGACGGCCTCGTCGGCCTCCGCACGCGCGAGCACACCCGCGGCATCGTCTGCCGCGCGTTGCGACGCGTCGGCGAAGCCCTGCAGGTGGGCGCGCCTCGCCGTGGCCTGCATCGATTCGACGGTGGCCGAAACGGTCAGCCACCCCCCGACTCCCCCCGCGATGCTGCCGAGCACCGCGAGCGCGCCGACGCCCACCACCCGCCGCCAGCTGTGGGCCCAGCGCACCTCGGTCCGGTGCGAGTAGGGGTCGACAGTTCCGGGCATCGGCCTCCGAGCAGCGCTGAGCGGTGTGGAACCGAAGGATACCGCCTCCACCACTCGCTGGGGCGGCCTCCCACCACTGTAGAGTGCGCCCATGTCCGCCGAGCCGTACTACCGCGCATGCCATGGCCGCTGGTCCGGCCCGTTCCGCCTGCGGGTCACCGACCGGGCCGCACTCCGCGCCGAGCGTGGCCTCCCCGAGGCCCTGGGCTGGGTCGTCCTGAGCCTGCTGCCCGGGCTGCGCCTGAGCACCACCGTGCACGTGGACTCCCCCACCGCGGTCCGCCACACCACCCGGCTGCACTGGGGGCCCCTCACCCTGCTCGCCGGCGAGGAGGCCCTGGCCCTCGACGGCGACCGCCTCGTCATGACCGGCACCTCCCGCACCCTCCTCGGCCAGCGCGACACCGTGCACGGCACCGGCACGGTGGACCCCACGTCCATCCACGCCACCTACGAGGTGACCTGGATGCGCATGGCGGTGCACCAGACCGGGGAGCGCACGGGCAGCGGCGTCACCCTGCGCCAGCGCGGACCCGGGTTCGAGAGCGTGGTGCACCTCGTTCGGCAGCCGGACCCCTGACCGCCTACAGCGCCACCGGCTGGGCCCGCGGCATCACCACCCGCACGCCGGCGAAGTCACCGCATTGAACGCCCATGCTGAAGCTCTCCGCCCCATCGCCGCCCGCCCGGTAGTGGTACACCACGCCCGTGTCGGCGCAGGTCGCGACCATATCGCCATTATCCTGTATGAACGCCCCGCCCTGCACGTCGCAGTGCTGCGGTAGCGTGTGGACCGCCACCAGCTCGGCCACCCCGGCTGAGGGGTCCAGCGCATAGGCGAGCGCGCGGCTCGGATCAGCCCCGCGGCGGTTGTCGAACAGGCTCAGCAGCCCGCCTGGCGACACCGTGGCGTGGTGCTGGCCGCGGAACCCGAGCACGTCCGTGAGCCCCGACTCCAGCACGAAGTCCGCCGGGATGGGTGAGTCCTGCTCGCCCACGAGCCGCCACTCCACCTCCCCGAATCGGGGCGAATCGAACCCCGCCAGGCGCCACACCGTCGAGATCCACCGGGTGGACACCGTGATGCCGTCGTCGTCCACGAACACGGCGTTGGCATGGGACCAGTCCACCGCGCCGGGGAACTCGTCCTCCCAGAACCCCCGCGGCGGCAGCCCCACCAGGTCCCGCTCCTCCAGCGAGATGTGGTCGGCCAGCGACCACTCCCCCACCACCGCATCGGCCTCGTCGAACAGGTACAGTCCGTCGAGAACCACCTCGGCCCGCCCCACCTCGACCGTGTCGGCCCACAGCGCGTACAGGATGTCGTCGTGCTTGAACAGGTCGTGGTGGATGCGGCGGTCGAAGTGCACCCCGCGCTCCAGCGTGCGCCGGTGCTCACCGGTCAGGCTCCACTCCTGGATGCCCTCGTCCACGATCACCACCACGCCACCATCATCGGTGAGGTTGGCCAGGCCCACGCTGCCCTCGCCATCCCACTCCAGGTCCTGGTACCAGACCACCGCGCCGTCCCGGTCCACGATGGCGAGGAACGGCGCGCCCTCGCACGACGCGGGCACCAGCACGTGCTCCACCACCGGGTCGTCGCCGGCGAGCGTGACGTTCAGCTCGGCGAGCAGCGGCGGGATCGCACCGGTGCGCACGACACCCTCGGCCAGCGCCACCCCATCCACCCACGCGGTCCACGCCACGTCCTGCTCCGCATACAGCCCCCACAGCGTGAGGCTGTGCGCCACCCCCGCCGGCGACGCCACCTCCCGCTCCCAGCCGCCAGCTTGGGTGGCGGTGATCCGCACGGGGCGCTCCAGGTCGAGCCGCACGGTGCAGTCCACCCGCAGCGCGTTGTCGGGCTGCACCGCACAGTCGGCCTGCACGGCAGTCGGTGTCGTGGGCGTGGTGGAGGTGGTCGGAGCCGGCGTCGTAGGCGCAGGAGTCGTGGTGGACGTGGTCGAGGGCGGCGCCGTGTCCTTCCCCCCACCGGACGGCGCCGCTGTGCAGGCCAGCAGCAGCACCAGCGCCGTCACTCCCCCACCCGCCGGGTGAGGAACGGATCGCTGCGCACGAGCGCGATGATCGCCGACCGCAGGTCGCCTCCGGTGGCGAGGAACTCCGCCTGCACCGCGGCGAGGTGGGCGTCGTCCGCCGGGTCTTCCGACCGCCCCATGGCCTGCCGGTACCAGGCCCGGGCGTAGCAGTCGTGCACCTCGGGGCTCTCCGCCAGCAGCGCGCTCAGCGCCACCGCCCCATCGTACGCCGTGCCGGCCTGCGCCCCGACGGTCAGGCTCCCGGTCGCGTCCACCGGCAGGTCGTTGTCGAGCTCGCGGTACGTGCCCAGCGCGTCATACTGCTCGAACCCGAACCCGAGCGGATCGATGAGGTCGTGGCAGCCCTGGCAGGCGGGGTCGGCGGTGTGCTGGGCGTAGCGGTCCCGGTTGGTGCCGAAGTCCCCGAACAGCAGCCCCTCGAACTGCAGCGCATCCGGCGGGGGTGGGGGCGGGGGCGCGCAGAACATGCGGTCGAGCACGAACACGCCGCGGAGCACTGGTGAGGGCTGGGTGATGTGCGCCCGGGGCGACAGCCAGGCGGCCCGGGTGAGCAAGCCCGCGCGCTGGCCCTCGGGCAGCTCGGTGACCCCGATGGGCAGGTCGTACACGATGGACAGGGTGGCGTCGATCTCGGTACTGCGGTCGAGCAGGAGCTGCGACAGGGTGCCCTCGTCCCACCACACGCGCTCGATGAGCTGCTCGGTCTCGTGCCGGAGGTAGGGGTTCATCTCCGGCGACCACTGCGGGTAATAGTCGTAGTTGAGCACCAGCGCGTCCACCGCGTCGAGCTCGATCCACTGGCGGTGGAAGTCCACCACCCCGGCGGCCGACCGCGGGTCATCGAGCAGACGCCACGCCTCCGCCTCCACCCCGTCAGCCGTGTCCAGCGCTCCAGAGGACGCCGCCGCAAACCCGGCTTCGTCCGGCATCGTGTTCCAGATCAGGTACGACAGCCGGGCCGCTCGCTGCCAGCCATCGAGGGGGGCCCGGGCACCGGACGCGTCGGGGGACAGCTCCACCAGGTACAGGAAGTCGGGGCTGTTCAGGTACGCCTGGAGCGTGAGCTGGACCGCGGCATCGAACCCGTGCACCGCGAGCTGATCGGCGAAGAACCCGAGGAACAGGTCGCGGTCGGCTGAGGTCAGCGGCCGGCGGAAGGCGCGCTCGCCCAGGGCCGCGAGACCGGATGTGCCGCAGGCCAGCGGGTCGGGACCGCCATCCGCCGGGCAGCCGAGCCAGGCCTCGGGCGACGCCATCGCCGCCACGGCCACCGCACGCCCCGCCACCTGCAGGTGGTCCACCCACAGGGCACTCGCCGACTGGGCCCCGGCGTTGGTCTCGAACCCCTCGATGGCGGCCTCGACCGGGAACCGGAGCGGCGGCAGCTCGGCCCCGGTGAACAGGTCGGCCACCGTGTTCCGGTACTGCACGGCCGTGAGCCGACGCAGCGGCGACGGGGCCCCGGCCTCCTGCGACGGGGTGGTGCCATCCGTTGTGGTGGAGGGCGTCGTGGGCGGCGCGGTCGTGGGCGTGGAGGTGTGGCCGTCCGACGGCGGATCGGACCGACCGCCCCCACTCGGTGGACCCGCGCACGCCAGCAGCAGCAGCAGTGCGGTCACCGGAGCACGCCCGGCAGCACCCCGGTGAGGTCGAGCAGCGAGCCATCCGCCCGCTCGACCTCGGTGTGGCCGGTGTGGTCGGCGGCGAGACCGAGGGCCTGGCCGATGGTGGTGAGCATCCGGTTGTGCGGCCTGCCCACCTTCTGCTCGCCCAGGCGGCCGACCACCGAGTGCAGCTCGGAGTACCGGTGGTAGCGACCGGTCTGGAGTGCGGTGCCGAGGCCGGCGAGCACCACGGGCACGGTGTGGAACAGGTGGTCGCCGGTGGAGAGCTCGTTGTGCCACACCACCAGGGTGTGGTCGAGTAGGGTGCCGTCGCCCTCGGGGATCGCGGCGAGGCGGTCGAGCAGGGCCGCCACCTCCCGGGCGTGATGGGTGTGGTGCAGGGTCATGTAGTCGACCGCACCGGGGTTGCTCGCGACCGCGTGGGCGATGTCGCTGTGCAGGTTGCCCGGCGGGGCCCCCACCGAGGCGGTGGACACGTCATCCACCCGCACCGTGATCACGTCGGTCAGCCCGCAGGAGAACGCCACCACCGCCATGTCGGTGAACGCCTCGATGATCGATGCGGTGTAGTCGGCCGACGCGGGGTTGTCTCCCAGGGTGGGGTCGGGCGCATCCGGGGCAGCGCAGTCCAGCGCCTCGAGCGCCCCCACCCGATTCTCCAGGTCGCGCACCAGGTCTTTGTGCAGTGCCAGCTTGTCGCGGTCCGCCGAGGGCAGTTGGGGGAGCACTGCGTCGAACCGGCCGGCCACCAGGTCGAGCACGCTGCGCTCGCCGGCATGCACCGCCGCCCCCACGGGATCGTCCGCCGCCAGGGGGAACAACCGCCGCCACGCCTCGGCCGGCGACAGCTCATAGGGCAGCGGGGCGCCGAGCGCGTCGAAGCACACGGGCATGCCGCCCGTGGCCCACTCCAGGCTGCGGAAGGGTGTGTCGCGGGTGGCGCCGAGCACCTGGTCCAGCGACGCGCCGCTGCACCGGGAGAGCTCACCGGGGGGGCTCGTGGGAATCCACCCGCTCTGGGAGCTGGCCGAGCCCGCCGCATGGGAGAGGAAGCCCGCCACCACGCCCACCGCGTTGCCCAGGCCATCGAGGACGATCAGCTGGTCGCGGTGCCGGTGGAGCGGGGCCAGGATGGTGGACATCTCGTGCTCGGCCAGGCGGTCGAGGTCGAAGCTGTAGTCCACATCACGCGGCCGACCGCCCCGGATCGCCCACCGGTCGTGGATGGTGCCGTGGCTGGTGACGAAGAACAGCACGCGACGAGGTGGGGGCGCGTCGGCGAGAGCGGGCCGCGGGAGGGCGCTTCCCGCCGCAGCCAGCCCGAGGAGCTGGAGCAGATCTCGTCGTGACAGGGGGCCGCGCACGCATCCTCCGGACGTGGGTAGGGTAGCGCGGGGCGGAGGGGATGGGGAGGGTGCGTTTGGTGGGGCTTACGGGCGGTCCCCCGGCAAGTTGGCGGCGGGGGGGCGCCAGCTGTCGTCATCCGGGGCGCCGTCCGGCCTCTCGTCCGCGCTCGGGGCCGAAGAAACTGTGCTACCCTGCCAATTAGGGAGTTTTCAATGTGAATTCTGGGCCGGGCGGCGGCACGGGCGGTCACGGTCGCGGGGTTGGTGGGCTGCAGCTATGCCGGTCTCACCAAGGCATCGTACATCGACGAATTCTGCAGCTTCTGGGACGCCGAGTGTCCTGCGGAGTTCGAAGAGCGGTACGAGGACTTCGACGGCTGTCGCACGATGCTCGAGCGAAAGGACGCCGGCTGCTCCGAGTGCAGGTTCACGCCGAGGCCGGCTCAGGCCTGCCTGGACGCGCTCCCGACCATGGACTGCAACGCTGTCGGCGCCTATGGCAACAACCCGGCATGCTCCTCGGGGTTCACCGATTGTGGCGGATGCGATGACTGAGTGGGTGGCCACCGGGAACGGGATCGGCTCCTCGGCACCACCGCCCTCACCCCCGCCCGCCAGAACCCACACGCCACCGCCCGCCCCCAACCTCCACCAACTCCGGCACCGCCCCCGCACACGCCGCCCGCGCCACCGGACACCGCGTGCGGAACCCACACCCGCTGGGCTTCGCCAGCGGCGACGGCACATCCCCCACCAGCCGCTCCCCCTTGTCGAGGAGCTGGTACAGGGGGCGGGATCGCTGTGTCCGGCGTGGACTGAGCTGGCGAGGGGCGGTCCGGGTCGGGGCACGGAACGCGAGATCCGTAGCGGAGAATAATTCTCCTACAACGGCGAATATCAACGCAACAACTCGCGCCGGCAGGCCCCGCCCAACCGCCCGCCCAGGTTCGCTGCCCACCCTCCAGCCCAGAGTGGGCTGGCTCGAGAGCAGACCGATGGCCGCGTCCCGAGTACACTCGTGAAATGTGGTGACGGCAGAGGCATCTCAGGCGTCGAGCGCTGTGGCTCCCCCCGGGGCGACGCGGCGGCGGTCTGCTCGCCTCGGCCATCAAGTCCGCATGGGATGGCGCTGCCGGTGCAGGCTCCCCGCCGGTGTCCACGGACCGCCTCGGCGAGCTCCCCGGACTGCCCCCGAGCACGGCCCAGAACCACGCGAGCGGCACGACGAAGACCGCGACCATGGAGCAGCGGCTGAACATCGCCCGCGCGCTCATCTCCAGCCCGCGTGCCTCCGCCTTCGCCGTGGTGGACGCCCTGCCCGCACTGACGAGCCCCCTCACCCCGCCGTTCGACGAGCGGATGGAGGCGAAGGCCGCCCGCCACCAGTACATCGGGCGGGTGCAGGCGGCGCTGCGGCACCGCGAATCCCACCGCGGCCCCGCCCTCGTCGCGGTGCTCGACGGCCTGTATGGCGACACCCGGGTGAGCATCCGGAGCGCCCTCGACGTGGTTGGCTGGGCGGTGCGCAGCTCCACGTCCCTCACCGCGTCCAGTCGGTGGGACCTGGACACGTCCGCAGCTGGAGTGCCCGACCTGCTCCTGGCCAACGCCATGGAGGCGGTGGGGTTCCAGGCCGCGCGGTCGGACCGACCCGAGCTCCGGGCGCTCGCCATCGACGCGTTCACCCTCGCCCTGGTGCTGCGCCCCGACGGCACGGGCAGCTGGGGCACCCAGGCCACGCTGGCGAACATGCTGATCGAGAACCGGGAGGACGACGCCGGCCTGGGCGCGTTCGACAGCCTGCGCGACGACCCCCGGTTTCGCGCCGACGCCCACCCCACCACGGTCGCCTACGCGGCCACCCGCTGCGCCGAGGTGCTGTCTGCCGTGCGCACCGGCTGGTGCAGGAGCCCGGTCAAGTCCGCAGCGGTCGAGGAGCTGCTCGGCCTCGTGGTCGACCCGGGCGAGCTGTCCCTCCCCGGCGTCGTGCTCGAGAGCCACCTGGCCTACGCGCTGCGCGTTCGGCTCCTGCGGTCATTCATGGCCAATGTACGGTGTCACACCTCCATATTCGAGGATCTGGCGGCCGGGGAGATGAACGGGTTCTCCGAGGAATCCCGGATCCGGATTCAGATCCTCCACGCCTACCACCGCGCCCGTCTGCTGCTCTACGCGGGCGACTATGCACACTGCAGACAGCAGATCGCCGACGCGCAGCAGCAGGTGTGGGGCGCGCTGGAGCTCGGCCCCTGGCTCGCGGCGGTCCTCACCGCGGTCATGCGCGCTGAGGACCTCGAAGCCAGCGGCCGTCACCTGTCCTGGGACGACCGGGTCCTGCTCGCGCGCGACGCCGCCGCCGGGCGGGCCAGCACCACGAACTACAATGCAGAGTTTCTTGCAGGGGAGTCGAGAGATGCGACTGAGCTGTCGAGCTGAGGCACAGGTCCCCGTCCTGCCCTCGATGCTGGGGGTGCTCGTTCGCGCGGGCGTCCTCCTCGCCGCCGTCCACCTGGGCGGGGTCATGGCGAGCACCTGGGCGCCGTCCGCCGAACTCGCGCAGAGCGTGGGGGTCGGGGTGGCGCATGCAGGGGAGCCGTGCCCGGTGAAGAGCCATCGGTGAGTCGGGGCTGTGCGCTGTCCCGAGTGCCTCCCCGCGCTGACCCTACCTCCGCCGCATCAACCGCGGCCCGGGCGGCCCGAGGTGGTACAGCGCGATCCGGCTCGCCGTCACCAGCCGCACCGATCCGAGCAGCGACGCCAGCGTCACGCCGGCGCCCATCACGCCGAACTCCGCCAGGTCGCCGCTGACCACCAGCAGCACGAGCAGCACGGTGAGCACGCCGAACACGGCGGCGAGCCCGTTGCCCACCCGGATCCGCCAGTGGAGCGCGTCGCGATAGCCGTGAGCCTCTTCCATGCGCCTCTCTGCTGTCACGTGGCCCGATCCCGCCGACCTGCGCTATCCTACTGCATGCGCGTTCTCGTCTTGCCGTGGCTGCTCGCCGCGTGTGCCACCAGTCCGTCCGACAAGCGCCCCGGTGACACCGGCGCCGCGTCGACCGACCCGTCCACAACCACTCCTGCGGGCACCACCCCCGCGGGCAGCACGCCCACCGGCAGCACGCCCGCCGGCACGACGCCCACGGGCACCACCCCCACGGGCACCACCCCCACGGGCACCACCCCCACGGGCACCACCCCGACCGGCACCACCTCCACCGACCCGTTCGAACCCGAGGTCGACGACGAAGACGCCGGTTCTCCCGGCGATCCCTCCGACGCCCTGTTCGACGACACCGTGATCCACGAGGTGGCCATCACCCTGTCGGATGACGCGGCCGCGGCCCTGCTGGACGACGGCTACACCTACGTGCCCGGCGCGGTCACCGTGGACGGCCTGTCGCTCGCGCTGGTCGGAGTCCGCCTCCGGGGCAAGCTCGGCTCCTACCGGGAGCTCGACGAGAAGCCCAAGTTCAAGGTCGACTTCAACCAATACATCCCGGGCCAGCGCCTGTGGGGCGTCGAGACCCTCACCTTGAACAACAGCGTGGCCGACTGCAGCTTCATGGTCGAAGCCCTCGGCTACTACATGTTCGACCAGCTCGGGGTCACCGCGTCGCGCCTGTCCTTCGCCCACGTGACGGTGAACGACCTCGACTACGGCCTGTACCAGCTCGTCGAGACCCAGGACGACCGGTACTTGGCACACCACTTCACCGACACATCGGGCAACCTGTACGACGGCAAGTACGTGTACGACGGCGGCTGGAGCGCCGACACCCTCGACTTCGTGCCGGAGCAGTGGCCCCTGTTCCAGCTGGAAGAAGGGGTGGACGTGGGCAACGAGGACGTGCGCCTGCTCACCGAGGCCATCCGCAGCTCCCGCCGCACGCCGGAGTTCTACGCCACCACCGGCGCGTTCGTGGACTGGCCCATCCTGCACAAGTTCCTCGCCGGCGAGCACTGGCTCGACCAGTGGGACGGCTACGCGCTGAACCAGAACAACTACCGGTTCTACTTCAACCCCGAGACCGGCCTCGCCGAGCTGCTCCCGTTCGACCTCGACCTGGCCATGGGCGGCGGGTTCTTCTTCTTCTCGTGGTCATCCCCCGCGGGCGAGCTCGCCGCCGAGTGCTTCGACGACCCCACCTGCTCCGCGGAGCACCAGGCCGCCGTCGCCGCCGCACTCGACACCCTGGCCGCCGCCGACATCGAGGCCCGCCTCACCGCGTGGGATGCGCTCACTCTGGAGGCCGCCATGTCCGACCCCCGCAAGGAGTGCTCGAACATCGGCGTCACCAACGCACGCCGCGACCTGTTCCGCAACGCCAACGGGCGCGATGCGGAGCTGCGGGACTTCTGGCGGC